>JAZRIA010000001.1:0-9519 GCA_045645045.1 Bacteroidaceae bacterium
TGTATGAACAACCTTATTAGCAAAAACGAACAAAACCGCGCTCAATTCAAACGCGCCCTTAAAAACCCCGTAACCCTTATTGTCGGCATCTTTCTGGCTGTAACAGGAATTCTTACCCTTTCTTTTTATCTCTCCTGCAAAGGCGATTTTGAGGATATGATAAACAGATTAGCTTCCAGTTTCTGGTCGCTCTTCCCAAACTACGAGTCTTCATCGGAAGATCTATATAAAACAGCATCCACAATCATTTTTCTTAGCACAATTATTGCGCCTGTGCTTTCTTTCATCGGCTACCTGCTCACCTTCATCTGGGGCGTCTACCGTCTGGATGCCGGTGCCATAACATACGGCACCATGCTGGCGTTCATACAGTTGGTTGGTCAGATACAAGGACCCTTCCGCGACATGACACGCTTCGTACCCACCATCATCGGAGCACTCACAGCAGCCGAGCGCATGGAGCAACTGGAACAGACACCCATGGAGAAAACCACAAAAAAGCAACTCTTCCCCCACGGAGCAGGCATACGCTTCACAAACGTAACATACCGTTACCTAGACGGGCACCGCAACGTCCTGGAAAACTTCTCCTTCGACTTCACTCCGGGCAGCACAACAGCCATCTTGGGCGAGACTGGTGCCGGCAAGACAACGCTCATACGCCTCATCCTGGCTCTGCTCTCCCCCACGCAGGGACGTGTGGAGTTCTACAACCGCGATTCCTGCACCATGGCATCGCCCGACACCCGTTGCAACCTTGTCTACGTCCCCCAGGGCAACACCCTGCTTAGCGGCACCATCCGCGACAATCTGCTCCTGGGCAACCCCGACGCCACCGAAGAGGATATGCACAGGGCCATCGACATGGCATGTGCCGACTTCGTCCTCTCGTTCCCCGATGCCCTGGACACCATTTGCGGCGAAGGCGGAACTGGCCTGTCGGAAGGCCAGGCCCAGCGTATAGCCATAGCCAGGGCCCTCCTGCGCCAAGGCAACATCCTCCTTCTGGACGAAGCCACCAGCGCCCTGGATACCGAAACGGAGCGCCAACTGATAGAAAACATTGCCCTGCAAGCCAAGGAGAAGCACCAGACCATCCTCTTCATCACCCACCGCCCTGCCGTAGTGGAATATTGCGAGAAGACTCTGAGACTGAAGAGGACAGAATAAAGCAGTCATCCTCCCCCGGCCCTAAAAAGATCGAATTAAACAAAATCACTCTTATCTTTATCTCACGCAAAGGACGTTGAGGCGGAAGGGAGAAGGGGTTAGATTTTCGTTTTTCCGTTCGTCAAGTTTTGCGCTTCCTGAATATCACCCATTCGTTCATAACGAAATTGAAGATGCCGGAGAAGACGAGGGCAATGAGGTTGCAAAGGACGACATTGAGTCCGGCAAAATGGCGGATGAGAATAAAGGGGACCATCTTGATGAGGAAAGCTGCTATGCAGGAAACATTATAGGGAAGGAAGCGACCCCAAAATCCTCGCGCCGAGCGCTCACCCACCCTGTCCTTCCACACAAAGAAATAGGCAAGGGTGTAGTTGGTGAGCACAGCACACTCAAACGATATGGTGGGTGCAACGAAAAGTCCCACAAATTCAGATTCGGCAAAGAGCACCTCCGCCAGAAGCCACATCACACCGCAATCCACCGCCGTTCCGCCAAGGGTGGAGAGCATAAACTTGAGGTATCTGACCAACTTTTCCATTTTCTTCAGCATTGTTTGTCAGCGGACATGAGGTCCGGCAGATATGTATGAAAAACAAAAGAGGAGGGACACACCGGCCCTCCTACTCACGAATATTCCTTCTTTATTTCTTCTTGATGAGCGGGTCGATCTTGGCAAAGTACCTTCCGTCCTTTATCAGACTGCTGAAATAGGTAAACACAAGTATAGCTAACACCACGAAACCGGCAAAGTCCATACTGAGCAGAGTACCGCTCAAGGGACCTACGGTAACAGGAACAGAAACCGTGTGCAGAGGTTCAACGAAGAACCAGATGGTGTTCAGAATAATCATCATGACACGCAACTCGGTGGGACCGAACTTACCGTATGTCAGTTTGAACTCATTCTTCAGGTGCGCACAAATCATCACATAGACCTCCATACCGAGATACACGCAGAACAGCAGCAGGCCCATCCAGAAGTGCATGTAGGCAGAGAAACCAAGACCACCGAAGATGAAGAACTCTGCCACGCAATCCATGTTGTGGTCAATGTAGAAACCATACAGGGGACGTGACTGGTTGCGCACACGGGCTATGGTGCCGTCCAAAGAGTCGCCCACCCAGTGCAGCACGTAGCCCAAGGATGCGAGCCACAACCATGCGGGATCATAATTGGTGAGCAAATAACCTACTGATATCAGAATGGCGGCAAACAGGCTAAACCATGTAAGCATGTCGCTGGTAACCCAACGAGGCAAACGCTCTGCCATCCATATCAGCGCCTTCTTCTCGTAGGGGTTCAGTATTGATGTCTGTATACGAACAGAATTTTCTTTGCTACTCATATGTTTATATCGTTTGATTATAGTATTCTATTATAGTATTCTTTAAATCAATGGTCTTGAAATGCCGGAGCACAAAACTTTGCCCTCGAACACGGATACGCATTCGAGGGCAAAGTTACGACTTTTTTTTCCAAATATTAGGACAGGATATGAAAATTATGTGTTTTTAGGACAACATGACACAGACATTCGCACAATAGAACACTTCACCTTTGCCAAATCACCACCTTATTGGCCTGGAGCGATGTCTGCACGTCAATGAGCCTTTGGTTGGAAGAACCCCGGAAAATGAGACTTGTATCGCGCAGGGATTGGATGAAGGGACCGTCAACAAGGACATCAAGATTCTCCAGCAAAGACATGACTGCAGGGTCGTTCTTAGCCAATAGGGTTTCCCATGTATAGCCGGTATAGCACCAGATGGTCTTGTCTGTCTCCTGCTTCACCCTCCGGGCAAGTTCGGCACATCCTTCTGCCTGAAGAAGAGGGTCGCCTCCGGAGAGGGTGACATGGGCAAAGGGGTCGTTTACGATAACACGCATCAGTTCGTCCACCGACACCTCCTCTCCCCCACCCTCGTTCCACGACTCAGGATTATGACACCCGGGACAATGGTGACGGCATCCTGCCAGGTATATGCTCGTGCGGAAACCGGGACCGTCTACCGTGGTATCTTCTAAAATATCAAGTACACGAAGAACAGTTGGCAGACCCTCTCCCTCACCCCTTCCTATAGGGCGGGGAGTGGTGTATTCTGTATGCTGTGACTTTTCTGTCATTTGTCTGTCTGTACTATATACTTCCCCCCTACCCAGAATTAGGGTAAGGGGGAGGGGCCGTTTGTCTTTACTTATGTATCACACGGTCATTCAACTCTGCCAGCTTGGCCTTGTTCCAGCGGTCGGTGGTACCAACGAGGTAACCGGTGATGCGCTGAAGGCGGTCAATGTTGTGGCTGCCGCAGTTGGGGCACTCGTCCATTACCTTCTCGGCATTCTCGTAGCCGCAATCCATGCAACGGTTGCGTGTGTGGTTAACCGAACCATAACCGATGTTGAACTTGTCCATCATGTCCACGATGTTCATAACAGCCTCTGGGTTGTGTGTAGCATCGCCATCTATCTCTACGTAGAAGATGTGTCCGCCGCCTGTCAGTGCATGATAGGGAGCCTCGATCTGAGCCTTGTGCAGGGCAGAGCACTTGTAGTACACAGGCACGTGGTTGGAGTTGGTATAGTAGTCCTTGTCGGTAATGCCAGGGATGATGCCAAACTTCTTCTTGTCATACTTGGTGAAGCGGCCGGAAAGTCCCTCGGCTGGAGTTGCCAGCACACTGTAGTTGTGCTGATAGCGGTCGCAGAACTCCACTACACGGTCGCGCATGTAGGTAACAATCTTTAGACCCAGTTCCTGACTCTCCTCGCTCTCACCATGGTGCTTGCCGGTAAGGGCAATGAGGCACTCTGCCAGACCTATGAAACCGATACCCAGTGTGCCCTGGTTGATGACGGGAGCGATGGTGTCGTTGGGCGAGAGGTTCTCGCTGCCTATCCACAAGCCGCGCATGAGCAGGGGGAACTGCTTGGCAAAGGCAGTCTTCTGGAACTCCATACGGTCGTGCAACTGCTGGGCGGTAACCTCCAGGAGGTTGTCCAACTTTGCAAAGAAGGCTGCTATGCGGTCGTCCTTGTCCTTGATGTTCATGCACTCGATGGCAAGGCGCACGATGTTGATGGTAGAGAAAGAGAGGTTACCACGACCGATACTGGTCTTGGGACCGAAACGGTTCTCGAACACACGGGTACGGCAACCCATGGTGGCGCACTCGTACTTGTAGCGCTCGGGGTCGTTGATGTCCCACTTCTCGTGGTAGTTATAGGGAGCGTCCAGGTTGATGAAGTTGGGGAAGAAACGACGTGCCGTTACCTGACAAGCATACTTGTAGAGGTCGTAGTTGCGGTCGGTGGGCAGATAGCTCACACCACGCTTCTTCTTCCAAATCTGAATGGGGAAGATGGCTGTCTCGCCATTGCCCACACCCTCGTAGGTGCTCTTCAGCAACTCGCGGATAATGCAACGGCCCTCGGCACTGGTATCGGTACCGTAGTTGATAGAAGAGAATACCACCTGATTACCGCCACGGGAGTGGATGGTGTTCATATTGTGGATGAAAGCCTCCATGGACTGGTGCACGCGCTCCACGGTCTTGTTGATGGCATGCTGGCGCACACGCTCGCGGCCTACCAGTCCTGTGAGGGGAGTCTCTATGAAGTCCTCTATGTCGCTATTGTACAGTTCGCTATAGTCCTCAGCATTGAGGTCTTCCAGCACCTTCACCTCCTCAATGAAACTCTTGCGCACATAGGGAGCCAGATAGAAGTCGAAAGCAGGGATGGCCTGACCGCCATGCATCTCGTTCTGCACGGTCTCCATGCTGATGCAGCCCAGGATGGAGGCTGTCTCGATGCGTTTTGCAGGACGGCTCTCGCCATGGCCGGCCTGGAAACCATACTTGAGGATACGGTCCAAGGGGTGCTGCACGCAGGTCAGCGACTTGGTGGGATAGTAGTCCTTGTCGTGAATGTGCAGGTAGTTGTTCTTCACAGCCTCCTTCACCTCGTCGCTCAGCAGATAGTCGTCCACGAAAGGCTTTGTGGTCTCGCTGGAGAACTTCATCATCATACCGGCAGGAGTGTCGGCATTCATATTGGCGTTCTCACGAGTCACATCGTTGTTCTTGATGTTGATAATCTCCAGGAAGATGTCGCGAGTCTTTGCCTTACGGGCAATGGTACGGGCACTGCGGTACTTGATGTAGATCTTGGCAACGTCGGGACGACTGGACTTCATCAATTCGTCCTCTACCATATCCTGGATTTCCTCCACGGTCATCTGCGACTTGCCTCGCATGGTGACACGATCGGTAATCTTCACTATCAACTCGCTGTCCTCACCTGTCTCGGTGGTAAGCATTGCCTTACGGATTGCGGCACCTATCTTCTGTTCGTTGAAACCAACGATGCGTCCGTCGCGCTTAACTACTGTCTGTATCATACTGGGGGCTTGTTTTGTGTGTTTCTATTATATATATAAGGTGTATTTCTCTCGCTCTTCTAACGCCGTTTCCAAAAGCGCGAAAAAGTGTTGCAAATATACGATATTCTCTAATACAACACAAGACTTAAACACAAAAACTTTCCCGTTTTAGCAAACTTTTTCATTTATAAAAACACAGAAGTTTTCCATTTGCTTTTGTATCGCATTGATATTCAGCCACCTTTTGCGCTCGGTTAGAGAAAAAGTTTTCCAAAACGTTATTTTGACAACATTTATCGCTACGTATCAGCAACTTAGAAGACGTTTATGCAGGATGACCTGCGCACAGACCCCTGCACGAGGTGTTTTTAGCGCATAAACGGGGGATTATTTGTTCAGTTTTAGAATAATTTGTACCTTTGCGCACAAATAAAGAATAAAAACCTGCTATATGAACAAAAAAGTATTATTGATTGCCGCATCGGCGGTGTGCATCGTGCTTATAGGCGTACTCATCTACATGAACACACAGATGAAGGCCCGCCAGGAGGAGAACGAGCAGATGATAGAGGTCCTGAAGATGGACAAGGCCGAAATGGAGAACGAGTACGAGCAGTTTGCCATGCAGTACAACGAGATGATGGCACAGATCAACAACGACTCGCTCATCAACCAGCTTTCCATAGAGCAGGAGCGCGTGCAGAAGCTCCTTGCCGAACTGAAGCAGACAAAGGCCGACAATGCCCGCGAGATAATGCGCCTGAAGAAGGAGCTTGCCACCCTGCGTGCCATACTGAAGGACTATGTGATGCAGATTGACTCGCTGAACCGCGAGAACATGGCACTGAAGGTGGACAACGACAAGCTCCGCAACCAGAACCAGCGTGCACAGGCACACATCACCGACCTCTCTACAGAGAAAGAGCAGCTGGTGGAGAAAGTTGCCATAGCCAGCCAGCTCAACGCAACCAACTTCAGCGCCATTGCCCACAACAAGCGTGGCAAGGATACGGAGAAGATTAAGAAAGCCAAGAAATTTGTCATCTCATTCACTTTGGCACGCAACGTTACCACACAGACAGGCATGCGCACCATCTACATACGCATCGCCACTCCCACCGGCGCAATCCTCACCAGCGGCGGCACCTTCCAGTACGAGAACCGCGACCTGCAATACAGCATCAGCAAGGAGGTAGAGTACACCGGCGAGGAACTGCCCGTAACCGTATACTGGGACATTGCCGAGAGCCTTTCAGCTGGTGAATACCGTGTGGATATCTTCTGCGACGGACAGAACATAGGTACAACAACCTTTAGCATGAGGTAGACTATGGGAAAGGGTAAACTGGCCAAGTTCGCCGACATGGCGGCAAATCCTCTGGTAGTGGAGCGCCCCTACCGCCCCGGAGACGAACCTGTACGCCTGGATTGGCACAAGGTGTTTTTCAAGAACGACAACCCCATCATCCTGGAACTCGGTTGCGGCCGTGGCGAATACACCGTGGGAATGGGTGCCTTGTACCCCCATAACAACTACATTGGTGTGGACATCAAGGGTGCACGCATGTGGACTGGTGCCCAGGAAGCTATGCGCATGGGCATGAAGAATGTAGGGTTCCTGCGCACCAACATCGAGTTCATCGACCAGTTCTTCTCTCCCGGCGAGGTGTCCGAGATATGGCTCACCTTCTCCGACCCTCAGATGAAGAAGGCCACCAAGCGACTCACCTCCACCTACTTCCTCCAGCGCTATCGCAAGATTATGAAGGATGGAGGCATCGTGCACCTGAAGACCGACTCCAACTTCCTCTTCACCTACACCGAGGAGATGCTCAAGGCCAACAGCCTCCAGCCCCTCGTATGCACCCGCAGCCTTTACAGCGAGACGGGCGAAGACACCGCCGAGGCACGCTCACGCCAAACCTACTACGAGGAGATGTGGCGCTCACGCGGCATAGACATCAAGTACCTGGCATTCCGCTTGCCTCACGAGGGAGAACTGAAGGAGCCAGATGTGGAGATAGAGTTCGACGAATACCGCAGCTATGGCCGCAACAAGCGAAGCGGGCTTGATGCTGGAAAATAAACGAGAAAGTCCCTCCACACCATTGGAGAGAGAATTACCCAACAAAACATAACACAAAGGGCGGACGCTGCACGCAGCGTCCCTACTTGTACATAATAAACCGCATGTCTCTCAACAAGTCTAACGACACCGCTCCCATCAAACCCTCTGCGTGGCTCAGCGCCATACCGTTCATCACCCTCATTGCCTTGCTCTCGTGCACACTCGTTGTCTTCGGGAGCGACTCGTTGGGAGGCCCCTCACAGATAGTTCTGCTCACCGCCAGCGGCGTTTGCATTGCCCTGGGCATGGGGGTGTGCCACGTAAAGTGGAGCACCATAGAAAAAAGCATTTCTGAGAAATTACAGGAAAGCGCCATCGCCATCTGCATACTACTGCTCATCGGCATGCTTTCGGCCTCGTGGATGATTTCCGGCATTGTGCCCACGCTCATCTGCTATGGCATACAGATGATACACCCTGCGGTCTTCCTGCTCTCCTCGTGCCTCATCTGCGCCCTGGTGTCACTGATGTCAGGGTCGTCGTGGACAACCATAGCCACCATAGGCATAGCACTGATAGGCATAGGCAGGGCATTGGGGTTTGAAGACGGATGGACGGCTGGTGCCATCATCTCCGGTGCCTACTTCGGCGACAAGATCTCGCCGCTCTCCGACACCACCGTGCTGGCAAGTTCCAGTAGCGGCACACCGCTCTTCCAGCATATCCGCTACATGCTGCTCACCACCCTGCCCAGCATGTTCATATCCCTGCTGATCTTCGGCTTGGCAGGCATATGGATAGGCAGCAGCAATCTGACGGAATCCGTAGACACATACACCGAGGCGCTGAACAGCACCTTCCACATTTCCCCATGGCTGCTCCTTGTGCCCGTAGTCACCGGAGTGCTCATCTACAAGAAGGTGCCCACCCTCATAGTGCTTTTCCTCTCCTCCATCATGGCCATCATCCTGGCAATAGTATTCCAGGGAGGCATACTGATGCAGATAGGTGGTTCTGCCGACGGTTCGTATTCCTTCGAGGCGCTCTACCGAGGCATCATCACCACCTTTGCCAACTCTACATCGGTAGATACGGGCAATGCCCTCTTGAACGACCTTGTCTCCACCCGAGGCATGGGTGGCATGATGGATACCATCTGGCTGATTCTCTCTGCCATGGTGTTCGGCGGCGCCATGACATCGTGCGGCATGCTGAAGAGTTTCCTCGAGGCCGTATTCCGCCGTTTCATGAAGACACGCCTGGGCCTTGTCTGCTCCACCGTATTCAATGGCATTGCCATGAACCTGATGACGGGCGACCAGTACATCTCCATCATCCTGTCAAGCAACATGTTCAAGGACGAGTACACACGCCAGGGCTACGAATCACGCCTCTTGTCGCGCTCCACCGAGGACAGCGCTACCGTGGTTTCGGTGCTCATCCCCTGGAACACCTGCGGCATGACACAGGCCACCGTGCTCGGTGTTGCCACCTTCACCTACCTACCCTACACCTTCTTCTGCCTTATCTCTCCCATCATGTCCATCATCCACGCCGCCATAGGTTGGAAGATTAAAAGGCACGAGGAATGGATTAAGGAAGGGGAAAAGTGAAAACGGAAGGCTGCGAGTAAGCGAGAGCAATCAAATATTGGTAACGTGGACAAAAAGTAGGATGAATTCATCATTAAATTCCCTTATAGGACAAAAAGTAGGATAGATTCCCTTGGCAGGGCGCGCCCTGCCAAGGGAATCTGCGTTTAATAATGTCTCATTATGTATTCATCCAATAGTTTTTTCCTATTATCTTTGTTAATGCCACGATGTACCCTTAGTTTGCTTTTGATGTCAGAGAATACGCCCTCAAGAGCATTGTTTGTATTTGGCAAACCAGTAT
>JAZRIA010000002.1:0-1165 GCA_045645045.1 Bacteroidaceae bacterium
CGCATTCCAGGCTGCAAGTGCTGAAATGTACGCTCAGAGCGGTGCTCAGGGTGGTGCTCAGCAAGGCGCTAACGCTGGTGGCCAGCAGGCTAACAACGGTAAGGAAGACATCCAGGATGCTGACTTCGAGGAAGTGAAGTAATCGCAAATAACTTGATAAATATGAGAAAAGCGTGTGATTCTTTTGGATCGCACGCTTTTTTTTGCAACTATCCTCCCCAATTATTTGCCATTTCAAATACTTTTTGCCAACTTGCACGTTGAAATTAAAAGTGCAATAACCATGAAAAACATTTGTAAATTCATCTCTTTTCTAGCCCTATGCCTCGTTGCATGCTGCTTCAGTTGTAGCGAACCTACCCCACTCAAGGCATTGATTATCTCCGGACAGAACAACCACAATTGGCAGGTCAGCCATCAGGCCATCCAGCACATTTTGGATAATTCAGGCCTGTTTGTTACAGATATCGCCCTCACCCCTCCTGCCGGTGGTGACATGAGCACATTCAACCCCTCGTTTGACCCATACGATGTAGTGGTGCTCGACTATAACGGTGACCGTTGGTCAGAAAATACCGACAAGGCTTTCCTGCAATATGTACAGAATGGCGGAGGCACCCTCATCTACCATGCAGCCGACAATGCTTTTGCCGGTTGGGAAGAATTCAACCGCATCATCGCCCTGGGCGGTTGGGAAGGCCGTAACGAAAAGTCCGGTCCTTATTGTTATTGGAAGGATGGCGAACTTGTGCTTGACCATACACCCGGACATGGCGGTTCGCACGGCCAGCAATGGGAATATGTGATGCACGGACAGAACTCCGAACATCCTATCACTCAAGGACTTCCTACTAACTGGAAGCATGCTAAAGACGAAATGTACGACTCCATGCGAGGCCCTGCCAATATCAAGGACCTCCTTTATACCGGAACAGCCGACGCTGCTACCGGAGGCTCGGGACGCGAAGAACCGCTCATCTTCACCGTAGATTATGGCAAGGCCCGTATATCACACATCATGTTGGGCCATGCCGGAGCTACACTGGAAGACAACCCTGCCATGCAGTGCGCCGGTTTCCAGACACTCCTCCTGCGCAGTGCCGAATGGGCCGCTACAGGTAAAGTGACCCAACCGCTGCCAGCCGACTTCCCGACCGAACAGACC
>JAZRIA010000003.1:0-3609 GCA_045645045.1 Bacteroidaceae bacterium
AGAAGGAGCGAATAGAGATTGTTTTCGGCATCCGTCCCAAGCTTAAACTGATGAACCGAAAACTTGTGCGGCTTATCAAAGCGGTGAAATACACCTCCTTCGCTGATGTCTGGGCAGAAATCGACTATCATGCCAGAGAAGGTGCCGACAAGAAAGACATTGCCCGGCAATGTATGGAACGCTGGCGAAGGAACGGACGAAGATAAATCGTAAAAAGACAAATAGTAAAAAAATATGGGCTGGACAACAGTATTGAAAGCAGGAAAGCCGCTCTTGCGCTGGACGATGCGCGGCAGCAAGGCCACCATTGAATCCGTCGGCAGTGCCGTCATCCATCCGCAGCGTACCCTCAAAGGACTGGGTACGGCCACAAAGACCGCTGCCATCGGCGGTGCCGTGGGCTATGTGGGCTGGGAAAAACTGACCACAGACAAGAGTGTCGCAGGTATTGTAGGGGATGCCGTCCTCGGCGAAGGAACGATGGAGAGTGTCGGCAATACCGTCAGCGGTGTCGTCGATGGTGTGCATGACCTTACAGACAAGGTTGGCGGTATGACTGACAGCGTGAACAATGCCATGACCGATGTCAACAGCAAGTGGAGCGGCATGTCAAACTTCCTCCGTGGTGTATTCTCCGACAACGGCGGCGGAATGATGGGCAACTTCTTCGGCAATCTCGGTCGCGGCAACGTATCGGGCCTCAGTATCGCAGGACTGGTATTGGCAGCCATGCTCATCTTCGGGCGTTTCGGATGGCTTGCCAAGATAGCCGGGGCTGTCCTTGCCATGATGATGATTGGCAACAATGCCAACATGGCACAGCTTCTTGGCGGTAATCACCCACAGCAGCAACCACAGCTGGCACAGGTACAGCCGGAGCAGGAACAGCAAACAGCTGGTGGCGGCAGAAGGAGATAACGGCTGGCAACTAAATGGTAAATAGTAATTTGTCAAATTGTAAATGACATGAAATATACACAGGAAATGATGCTCCATTCCGACAGCGGCTATTGTATGCCCTTCGAGGAGCGTGACAAGGATGTGGAAATGACGCTCGGCTACGGCAAGCAGCGTCATCCCCAGACAGGTGAAACATTCTTCCACCACGGTGTGGACTTCAAGGCTCACCATTATCTGCTGTCTGCCGTGGCAACAGGACAGGTGACGGGACTCGGCAACGATGCCGTGCATGGTGTCTATCAGGTTATCCGCTATGGCGGCTACGAAGTCACCTATTCCCATCTGAACAACGTCTTCAAGACCTTCGGCCATGCCGTGAAAGCCGGTCAGATTGTGGCTGTCAGCGGTGACCTCTTGCACATGGAGGTGAAGTACAACGGCGAGGAACTGAATCCGATAGAGTTTCTGACCATGCTTTACGGCAACCTGAAGGCAATAGAGCAGAGCGGTCAGGTGGGCATCCCGAAGTTTGTCACCATCGACATGGACTTGCACACTATCTATGACCAAGACAAACGGGAAATTGAAGAACTGATGCTACGCTTCTATCCCGACTACATGCAGGACATGAGGCAGGGCCTCTATATAGTGCCAGCCCATACGGAGCAGGCACTTCGCAATGTGTTCACTGTGTCGGCAATGAAGAACTACTTCTACGAGACTCTGCCCTCGATGGCCAATCCCCTGGGCATGGGCGCACGTTCCATCCCGATTGCGGAGAAGGTTCAGAACCTGTTGATAGCTGATTTCCTGAACTACCTCGCCCTCCGTCAGCATGTGTTCCTTACCAGCATGAGTGAAGAAATAAAAAAAAACGACTTGAAGAAGCCGTAGCCACGAGCGGGCTTGTTGACCCTCTCGCCGAATTGGAGATAGATGTGCAGAGCTTCGACATTCCGAGGATGGTCAGTGTCTATCCCGACCGTTCCGGCATCCGCTGGTGGATAAAGGCGTGGTTCAACAACAACGAACGTGGCGAGGCTGCCATCGAGATAGAAAGACAGGTGGCCATCCGCTTCATCAATGACAACAGCGAGAAGGACGAGTGGCTGGAGGAATACTATCCCAAGCAGATGGAAGTCTATCACAGTGCCATCGAGCAGACACGGGAACAGATACTCAATCAGTTAAATCTATGAGCAGTACAAACAACGAGACATTATTCAAGACGAAGGTCATCCCCATCATGGACAAGGTGATGAAAGACCTCCGGCACAAGCAGTTGGAAGAGATAGGCAGGCACACGAGCAGCCTTCCCTACATCATGGCGGGTGCAGCCGGTCCCGATGGAGGTATGTCTGCCCAAGCAGCGAGTCTGGATGCCCTTCGATATACAGGGGAATGGAACTCCAAGCATACGGAAGACTATATCCAGATGGTGAAGGACGAACTGAAGAAACAGGGTATCAGCGTCACGCCTGAGATTGAAAGGATGATGATTGACAAGATGATACAGGACGAAATACCCAAGTCGTCCATTGAGTATATCATGCGCAAAGCAGCCACCAACACCATTTTCTATCTGCCACAGGCGATGAGCAAGTCGCCCTTGGAAGACCATATTACCGAACAGGCAGAGAAACGGTACAAACCATCCGCGCTTGAAAAGGGAACTGGTTATGTCTTAGGTGCGGCAGCGGACTACTTGACGATGGGCGGTTTCGGTGGCAGTTGGAAAAGTGCAGCCTCCTTCATCGGAACAGATTTGCTCATCAACGGTGTGGCAGACAATGTGGGCGGTGCGACTGACAATCCTGACTCTGAAAGAACTATAACACAGACAACAGGAAATGGCAATGGACGTGATGAACGGTACAAGGGCGTGCCGCAGATTGTGGCACCAGGACAGGAAGAGGCATGGCTGGCCGATCAGGAGAGGTTGAAAGCAGAACGGGAGGCACAGGAGCAAACAGCGATGGCGCAGGAAGAACCGCCAGTATTGCCAGTAGATCAAACTCCAATGACAGAAGCACAGGCTATCACAGACCAGCCAGAGCAGACAAACGCCAATGGCTGGAACGGTCTGCTTGCCAGTTTCGGTCTGGACGGTATTGGTGACATCGGCCATAACCTCGGCTATGTGCTTGCCATGCTTCCCGACATTCTCGTAGGGATGTTCACGGGCAAGACAAGACTGAACATTAAGGATAACCTTCTTTCTATCGCCAGTATTGCAGCGGGTATGTTCATCAAAAATCCCATTCTGAAGATGATACTCATTGGCATGGGTGGGCTGAACCTGCTGAACAAGGCAGGGCATGAAGCCTTGGAAAGGCAGCAGGGACAAGGAAACGCTCAGGCATCCAATGGAGGTCGTACCAACTACCGCATCTATCCTGACGAACCGCTCAACGCGCGTATCAGCAATCCGCAGCTGCAAGGCAACTGTCTGATAGCTGAGATGGACAAGGTGCCCTATACCATCGCACTGCCTGATACCGTCGTGGATGCCTACAGACAAGGGGCATTGCCGTTGAACACACTCGCCAATGCCGTGCTTGCCAAGAACGACCAGATGCGACAGATAGCATCTCAGAACTACGAGGCTGGAGAACAACAGACCGTGACCCGTACACATGCCCAGAGATAAACGACATATTCATCCATAAAACAGAATTGCAATGACAGAAAAGACCCAACAAGAGAAGA
>JAZRIA010000004.1:0-3678 GCA_045645045.1 Bacteroidaceae bacterium
GATGTTGATATTGGTATGGATATCAGAGTTCCAGGGAGAATCCGTACCGCGATCGTTCCAGATACCCTGCAGGTTGTTGGGGGCTGCGATGGGCTTGCGGTTAGAACTGATAGCCAGGTAGCGGCCGAAGTGGAAGTAGAGCTGTTCCAGGAACAGGTGGTCGTTGGCAGTGCTTGTACCATTGGTGTTCTTGGGGTAGTAGTTGTCTACCAAAGTCTTGGTGTCAACAGAGGGAGTCTGCAGGCCCATGTCGAAGGTCATGCGCTTGGTAATGGCAGTGAAGTCCTCGATGTGATCCATCTCCACCTGCTCATAGCCCTTTGCGATGGCATCTTCGATTTCCTTCTTGGCACGCTTGCTCACAGCGGTCGGAGTTTCGTTTGTGAAGTAGTTGTTCAGCACATTCATGTCGCCGTTGAAGTTTGTAGCACCCTTCAGGTAGAACTCCACGTATGAGGCATTGAAAACTGAAATACCGTTGTCACCGGTGATGACAGTACCGTCCGATACAATATGAACACGTGCGGCATGGTTCACAGACTGCATAGCACCAGTGAAGACGATTGTGCCGTTGTCGTAAACCACATCGTTGGCACCGATGCTCTCTCCTGGCTCCATTGTAAAGAACAAATACATCTTGTCTGCACCTTCGGCATCGTATCTGCCCACGATAACCTGGTCAGGAGCAGAGCTGAAGTACTTGCGTGTGAACTTTGTGCCGTTTGCATTCTGGAACTCCACACCGGCAATACCCTCTTCGATATCCAGGTAGCGTACATAGTTGGTAACACCATTCTTGTTGATGTCGCCGTCCAGGTTTTCCACAAACAGAGAACCGAAGTTCATGAACGTACGGTTACCTCCTCCTGCACCTACAACATTGGCGGGACCGCTCCAGAGGGTCTTCTCGTTAAACTGGATTTCCTCCTTGAAGACACCACCAAATACCATACAGCCCAATTCGCCGTTACCCAGAGGCAGAGCATATTCCATCCAGGGGTATTTTACCTTAGTTGCCTCGGCAGAGGTCTTGTACCAAAGGGTATTGGGATTCTTGGGGGTGAATTTTGAAGCGCCGGTAATGGGCACCTCTATCATAGCAGGAGCGTCGGATGGGTCTACGAAGAAGACAACATTGCCGCCATCGGATTTCCAAAGACCGATGTTCTTGCCAGCACTGGCACCTTCCCACTGGTTGAAGTATGCATTGTCACCGCTTGCTCCATTCCATTTGATCTCATAGCCGCCACCATTTGCCTTGAGCGAGAAGCCTTTGGCATCTGCGGAAGCCTTGGTGAACACCAAATGGGTCTGGCCAGAACCGGTCTGGCTCTGTACCATGTGGGCATAGCGTCCGCTCTTGTTTACGAGCTGAAATTTGCTCTCGTTGCCTACAAGTTTCCACAGCTGGTTGCTGTTGCTTGCGCTGGCAGCCTGTACAGTAGCCTTGGCATCAGCACCATTGTCCTGGATTACTAGACCGCTGTTGCTGAACTTCACGTTGTACCAGAACTCCTTTTCATCGGTAGAGAACAGGGTTGAAGGCTCAATGTATTCCACCTCTATGAAGGAAAGAGGGTTATTTGGGTCACCGGCATTCCATTCGCCCAGTTCCTTACCGGCACCGGCACCGCCCCACTGGTTCATATTTTGGGAAGTACCGTTGCGCTGGATTTCATAGTAACCCTTAGTGCTGGACTGTGGCAGCTTAACCTTGACAGCCTGTTTCTGGTCAGAGTTCGTCTGGAACTTGCCACCACTGAAACTGAGATAGTTGTCTCCGTTGCTGACAATGTAGTACAGGTTTGTGCCAGCAGACAGAACACGCCACTGCTGGTTTGCTTTTGTTGCATCGGCATTGGCTGTGGTCACATTATTGCCACTGCCGTTGTCCTGCAGGACTGCACCACCAGTCATGAACTTGATATGGTACCATACTGACTTCTCATCTGTTGATACAGCAGGACATACAGAGTATTCAACCTTTACGATACTGTTTTTTCTGTCAAGATCCAGTTTACCGCTGTAACCAAAGATCTTCACTACAGAGAAGTCGGACTTCTCGTAATCGTCGGATGCCTCAATGGTCTGACCGTTGGTATAGGTCTTGCCATCATAGATTACACCGCCTTGTGCTGTTCCTCCCGTAACACTTACGGTAAAGGAAACTGCCCACCCCTGCAACACCGCGCAGAGTAGGGCAAACATTAGAAGGAATGTTTTCTTCATTTGATCTAGTGTTTATTTAGGTTAATAATTTTGTTTATTTTGCTGAATAGAGTCCGCATGTTATTGCCTCCAAAGAAATGGGCACATACACCATAGAGTACCAACCAGGCTCTTCCTCATAGAAGAAACCTATACGGCTATCCTTCTGCAGGGTCATGGTGCTGTATGCACTGCCTGTGTGACTGACATGATATGGTTGCTGGTTCCAACCTTCTGCAAAAGCCTTGGGGGTGGCATAAGATGCAGCTTCGGTAATGTCCTTCCAATAAATCTTCACATCAGAACGGCCATCACCGGTAGGCAAGGACTGCAGGGCAAGGGTGCGCAATGCACCATCTGACTTTCTCTGAGCCTGAAGTATGAGGATTTCGCCATTTGTACTGTTGCGGCCCACCTTGATGCCTCCATGCTGCTGGTCGCTGGCTACTACTTCGCCCCATGTACCGTTTACTTTCTTGTCATCACTGTACTTGTATATATTGAAGTATCGGCCTGCACCCTTACGGCTGCTGAGCACGACACTGCCATCGGGCAGTTCCTCACACTTGGGTTCGTCACCTCCAGGGCATGGCAATGCGGTTTTACCGCCAAGTGCATGCCATGTCTGACCAAAGTCGTCGGTATACAGCACACGGTTGCCGTGGTTCTTTGTCCACACGGGAGCATAAACACGGTAATGTGTACCAACCTTTATGGTCTTGCTCTGTGTCAACTTGCCACTACCCACAAACAGACTTTGCACGCGGTATTGATCGAAACCCTCCTCACCACGCTGCATAAAGGCTCCATAAAAGTTGTTTGTTATATCTGTCCATGAGCATAACGCACCAACTGGAGCATCAGAGTGCTTGCCATTTAGGGCATCACCCCAGGTCTTGCCGTTGTCTGTGCTGTACAAGCGTGCCACGGGATTGGGTTCGCCGTCGGGCCAGTTGCCGTGCCAGCATACGGTGTGTCCGCAAACGTCTATCAAGAGAATTGCACCAGACTCACGATCCACCACCATTGCAGGATCGCCGAAACCGTCATCACGGACACCTTTGTCGCTATAGCTGCCCTGTATGACATATTTGCCTTCGCTCCATTTGCTACCGTCCTTGGAACCAATGCGCATAACCTGGTCCACACGTCCGTAACCTATATCGTTACCACAGGGACGGGCGTCGTTGATTGCCAACAACTGACCATTCTTCATTGTAACGATACTGGGTATGCGGAAGGGTTCCTTGTCGTTGTGGAACCATAGATACTGGTACTCGCTCTCAGCGTCGGCATCGTAAATCACATTCCAACCGTCGGGATGCTGCTCTATGCGGTTCAGGTTATAACCATGCAACTTCACATTGCCACGCAGACCGAAGAACGCACCATCAGGCACATCAAAAGTGATGGCCTGTCCGGCCTTTGCTGCCTCCACTGTGTAAAAACTCTTCTTGTCTGCAATCTGCA
>JAZRIA010000005.1:0-16016 GCA_045645045.1 Bacteroidaceae bacterium
AACTCCTTGGCTCACAGAACGACATGGCTACGATCCGACTTTGGTGGCGAACCTCACGGGAATGATCTGCGACGGCGCCAAGCCCTCATGCTCGCTGAAAATCACCAGCGGTGTCTCCACCGCCGTGCTCAGTGCCATGCTTGCCATACAGAACAAGTTCGTTACCAACGTGGAGGGTCTCATCGAGGACGACGTCGACCGTTGCATACGCAACCTTACTCTCGTTGGTGCCAAGGGGATGCAGGAAACCGACCGCATGGTGCTGGAGATTATGACCCACAAGAAGTGAAAGAATGAAAAATGGTAAGCGATAAGAACAATTAAAAACTATTGGTGTCCGATATTTTTTTGCCAGAATAAAAAATAGGGCTGTTTCCATTTGCAGGATTCAGTCCTTTTTAGGAAAAACTTCTTGTCTATAACTCCTCTAAGATTAGCTCTGAATAGTTTTATCTTGGCGTTAAATGATTCAGCCAAAGCGTTAGAGGCACGATTGTTGTAAATGAAAACGAGGCGATGTGGAGACATGCCTGAAGGACCAAAAGTAGCCAGAGAGCATTGCTGTACCGGTATTGCAGTACTGACACTACGGTATTGCAGTACCGTCACTATGGTATTGCAGTACCGACACTACGGTATTGCTGTAACAAACAGGAGAGTTCCGCGTTGGCGACAGGAGAAGGACATTTGAGTACCAAAAAGAACATTGGCAATCCTCAGTGAGAGGACTGCCAATGCATTTATCCTATACTTCTTTGCCTTGCGCGAAGACAAGGAAGCAGCTGATTACTTCTGAGCCAAAGCCTTTACGAGAGCCTTCTCAGCCTTCTCTACAGCCTTGTCATACTTCTTCTGAGCAGCCTTGGGGTTCTTGGCTGTCTTGATAGCGTCGTAAAGACCCCACAGGTTGAAGTCGGCAGTAACCTTCTTCTGAGCTGCGGTGTAAGCCTTGGCAGTAGACTCAGCCTTAGCCTCCTGCTCAGCGGGAGCGTAAGCGTGCTTGTAACCCTTCACCTGGTTCCAGTAGCCACGAGTGAAGTCGGGGAATGTAACAGCTGCGCAGTTGTTGTCCATAGACAATGTGCCGAGCTCTGCCAAACAGCACCATTCAGCCAGGTCATATACGTCCATATCCAGAGGCAGACCATTCTGCAAGCAGTAAACCAGACGAGCCTCCATGATGTAGTCCATACCGCCGTGACCCATCTCGCGACCCAGTTCACCGTACTTGGTGAGGATGGGGTGATAGTACTTCTTCTCCAAAGCAGCCTTCTGCTCAGCGTTCATGAAGCCGTGAGCGTTGAGGTTGTCAATCTTGGGAGCGCCAGTACCCTTCATAGCCTCGCCAGAGAGAGCATACTCGGGAGTGGGATACTTGGTAGCATAACCCTTGGTACCGGTGAGCTTGAACAGACGGTTGTAGGGCTGGGGAGTCATAACGTTGTGCTGGATCTCAACAACCTTACCGTTAGCAGTACGCATCAGAGTAGTGGTGTGGTCACCATTGCGGAACTCCTTGCACTCCTTGCCGGTCTTGTTCTCAACCCACTCCTTACCTACGAAGCTCTCGGTGTCCATAGCAATCAGAGTGGTGAAGCGGTCGCCACGGTGAATGTCCATGCACTGAGCAACGGGGCCAAGGCCGTGAGTAGCGTAGAGGTCACCACGGTTCTCCTTGTTGTACTTCATACGCCAGTGCAGGTTGTCGGTGTCGTTGTCGTTGGGGTCGGTCCAGTAAGAGTCCCAGAACCACTCCAGACCGTGGATGTAAGCACCCTCGGCACGGATAATCTCACCGAACACGCCATCCTGAGCCATAGCCAGAGCGTTCAGCTCATAGTAGTCGTAGCAGCAGTTCTCCAGAATGAAGCAATGCTGACGGGTCTTCTCAGCAAGGTCGATCAGGCTCCAGCACTGTTCCAGGTTCATTACACTGTGCACCTCGATGGCAGTGTGCTTGCCATTCTCCATAGCGAACTTAGCTACGGGGTAGTGGTGGTTCCAGTCGGTAGCAACGTAAA
The DNA here is from genome assembly GCA_045645045.1 of Bacteroidaceae bacterium. GTDB lineage: Bacteria > Bacteroidota > Bacteroidia > Bacteroidales > Bacteroidaceae > Physcousia. The sequence goes on from JAZRIA010000005.1 coordinate 2,022, forward strand.
CGAGGTCAACGTCGGGACGCTTGCAGATTTCCTCATAACCCTTTGCACCAGAGTAGATGTCGGCGGGCTTCAGACCAGCCTTGCGCAGGTAGTCCTGACACTTCTCAGCGCGCTCTGCCTCATAGTCGCAGAGAGCAACAATCTCAACACCGGGGATGTGGCAGAAACGGTGAACTGCACCGGGACCACGCATACCCAGACCAACGAAAGCCACGCGAACGGTCTCCAGCTTGTTAGCTGTCAGGCCAAGCACATGCTGCTGGCCAGCAGGGCGTTCGGGGGTTTCCACTACGATAGTACCCTTGTCCCAATGCCACTTTGTGCTGGGAGAGAGGGACTGAGCACCTGCTGCCACTGATACGGCAGCGAGTGCAACGACAAGAAGATTCTTCAGTTTCATTCTCTTTCGTTTGTTTTTAATTAGGTTAATATAAAGATTTCGCTTTTATCTGCTTTCCGTTGCAAAGTTAACCATTTTATCGGTAAGTTCCAAATTTTATTTTGCTATTATATAAAAAAGGTGTAACTTTGCCAGCGTTATGAGCAAGGAGACACGCACCCCTCTGTTGGGTATGGACATGCAGGAGCTGAAGGAAGTTGCCGCCCGTGTGGGACTTCCTGCCTTTGCCGCCAGGCAGATGTTTGGCTGGATATACCAGAAGCATGCTGCTGATATTCAGGAGATGACAAACATCTCCCAGAAAGCCCGCACCCTGCTGGCAGAGCAGTACTGCATGGGGCTGATGCCTGCTGTGGAGGCACAGCGCAGTGTGGACGGTACGGCCAAGTACCTCTTCCCCACCCTGTCGGGACACACGGTGGAGAGTGTCTTCATCCCCGACAAGGACCGTGGCACCCTGTGCGTAAGCTGCCAGGTGGGATGTCGCATGGGATGCAAGTTCTGCATGACAGGCAGACAGGGTTTCCAGGGACACCTTACCGCCACCGACATAATGAACCAGATATACTCCCTGCCAGAAAGGGACAGGCTCACGAACATCGTGTTCATGGGACAGGGCGAACCCTTGGACAATCTGGACACTGTACTGAAGGCAACCGAACTGCTCATGCACAAGGACGGATGGGCATGGAGCCCCAAGCGCATAACGGTGAGCACCGTGGGCGTAAGACGCGGCATGCTGCGCTTCCTGGAGGAAAGCCCCTGCCATCTGGCCGTTTCGCTGCACAACCCCTTTGCCAACGAGCGCCTGGAGATGATGCCTGCCGAGAATGCCTTCTCGCTGACCGAGTTCATGCCCCTGCTGGCACGCCAGGACTGGACACACCAGAGGCGCATATCCTTTGAGTATATTGTATTCGGAGGCCTGAACGACACGCTGCGCCATGCACAGGAACTGGTCAGGCTGCTCTCCCCCTTCGAGTGCCGCGTGAACCTCATCCGCTTCCACGACATACCGGACACGCCCTTTCAGGGAGCCAGTGAGGAGAGGATGACATGGATGCGCGACTACCTGACACAACACGGCGTGACCACCACCATACGTGCTTCCAGAGGACAGGACATCTGGGCAGCATGCGGCCTGCTGAACACAAAGAACAAACAAGTCTGAACAGGACACAACATACACAACAACTATGACAAAGCGACTGATACCCATACTGATGCTGCTGCTTGTGACACTGAGCAGCTGCGACAAGTCCTCATTCTTCCCCAAGGCCAGCGGACGCCCCTACGAGGTGCTCGTGGTGATGGATTCCGCGGAATGGAAGGCTCCTCACGGCAGGGCACTGTTTGACGTACTGGACACCGACGTGCCCATGCTGCCACAGAGCGAGCGCTCGTTCCGCATATCGCAATGCGAGGTGAAGAACTTCGACCGCATACTCAACATCTTCCGCAACATCATCATCGTGAACATAGACAAGACACAGTTCACACGCACCAGGATGAAGTTTACACGCGACAAGTATGCCATGGAGCAGGTTGTGCTTACCATCAACTCCCCCTCCAAGGAAGAGTTCCAGAAGTTCTGCGTGGAGCACAGGCAGGAGATAGTGGACTTCCTCACCAAGATGGAGATGAACCGTCTGATAAAGGACCTGAAGAAGGAGAACTCCAAAGTGACACGCGACCTGGCCATGGAGATATTCGGCTGCAAGATGCATGCCCCCAAGGAACTGACCTCGTCCAAGAAGGCCAAGAACTTCCTGTGGACGTCCAACAACACGCCTGAAGGCATGATGAGCATAGTGATGTACTCCTTCCCCTACGAGGGTCCGCAGATATTCAACAAGGAGTATCTCACCGAGAAGCGAGACTCTGCACTCAGAGCAAACATACCCGGCGAGAAGCCCGGCATGTTCATGAAGACTGACACACTGTGCACTGTGGTCAAGCCCATAGTGGTTCACAAGGAGTATGCCATGGAGATGCGAGGTCTGTGGTACGTGGAGAACGACTGCATGGGAGGCCCCTACGTTAGCCACCACCGTGTGGACACGGAAAACAACCGCGTCATCGTGGTTGAGGGTTTCGTTTATGCCCCAGAGAAGATGAAGCGCGGCATGATACGCCGACTGGAAGGCTCGCTCTACACACTGATGCTCCCCGAGGAGCAGTACCTGATGGAAATCACCCCTGACATTGAAGAGGAAAAAAAGGATACACTCAACAAAGAGAACAAATAACCCCCCGAACAACACAAATTATGGAAACACTTAAAATAGGCATCGTACACTCCGACCTGCGAGGACAGGAAACCATTGCCGATGCCTTTGAAGACATACTCTTGGACGAAATCTGCACCAAGACCATCTACGGCAAGCAGGGAGAAGAAGGCATAGAAGAAGCCCTGAACGACTGGGAAGAGGGCAACACGGATGCCATACTGGTAATCCCTGCCGAGGGAGAGGAGCGCCTGAACCCTGCCAGCCTCAGAGGCGTGGACATGCTGGTGTGGGAAGACCTTCGCATGGCCTTCACCAACGAGGACGAAAACTTCGAGGAGCAGATGCAGACACTGCGCCTGGCCATGGAAAGGGAGTTCGACATACACAACCCTCGCATAGTACCCACACTGGATGCCCAGAACTACAAGACCTACGACGCCGTCATGGTCAGCGACAGGGAGCAGGGCATCAAGGATTTCATGGAGGTGACCCATGGCAACGGCGTTGCATACACAACAGGCCGTGAACTGGTGTGCACAAGCCCCTTCTCGGCAGACTCCTTCCGCGAGAGCATATACCTTGCCAAGGACATTCTGAAGAACAGGGAACGGTACGACGAGGCCAGGCAGAACCCTCTGCCCAAACTCTTTGTGGACAAGAAGGAAGACAACAGAAGACACCAATGAGCTTGATTGACAACGTAAAGGCCACGCTTAAGAGCCAGGACACGGAAGGAGCCTTCGAACTGTACGTCACACGCACTCCAGGCTACCTGTGGGCATGCCTGTTCCAATGGCTGGGCGTGCATCCTATAGCTGTTACGCTCATGAGCATAGTCATCGGCGCAGCAAGCGGCTGGTTCTTCTATAGCGAAGACCTGGGAATGAACCTTATCGGCATGGGGTTGCTGGTCTGGGCCAACTGGTATGACTGTGCCGACGGGCAGCTGGCACGAATGACAGGCAAGCGCACCCTCATCGGCCGCATACTGGACGGATTCTGCGGGGATGTATGGTTCTTCTTCATATACCTGTTCATCTGCCTCAGAATACAGAACCACAACATTCCGTTTACCGGAATATCATGGTCGCCATGGATTTGGCTGCTCGGAGCATGGGCGGGGTTCAGATGCCACGGCAGGCAGTGTGCCATAGGCGACTACTACCGCAACATACACATGTATTTCCTCCTTGGCAAGGACAAGGCCGAACTTGACTCGCAGGCAAAGATAAAGCAGGAGATGAACTCCATGAAATGGATGAGCAGGGACTGGTTCCACAAGCTCTACCTCTACTTCTACGCACGGTATACCGGTTCGCAGGAGGCGCAGGTAAAATCCTTCCCCAGGATGATGCAGCGCCTTGAGGCAAAGTTTGGAGACGACATACCCGCCACCGTACGCGAGGACTTCTGCCGCGAGAGCCGTCCGCTGATGCCACTCACCAACATCATCAATTTCGACACCCGCGTGGCGGTGCTTTTCCTGAGCATAGGATTCGGCATACCCTGGTTCTACTTCGTCTTCGAATCAACAGTACTGGAGGCAGTGCGCTTCCACGTCACCAGAAGGCACGAAAGGCTCTGCGAGAGAATAACAAGACAATACACCGATTAGGGCAAACCCTAAGGCAAGGCAACAACAGCAGCATAAAACAATGAACAGAAGCATAGCACTGATACTTGCTGGCGGCATAGGAAGCAGGATGAACCTGACCGTGCCCAAACAGTTCGCCGTGGTGGACGGTCTTACCGTTCTCCAGCACACTATGCTCGCCTTTCAGCGCCACCAGCTGGTCAGCGCCATTTATGTGGTAGCCTCTCCGCAATGGTCGGAAACCGTGCGCCAGCAGGCCCTGGAGGCCGGCATCAGCAAATTTGCCTCGTGCCTGAATGCCGGAGACAACAGTTTCCAGTCTGCCAAGAACGGCATATCTGCCCTCAAGGACATGGAGGAGCCCAACACCGTCGTGCTCATCCACGATGCCGTGCGCCCGCTGGTATCGCAGGACATCATCAGCCGCAACATAGCAGTATGCCTTTCCAGAGGAAACGCCATCACCACACTGCCCAGCCAGGAGAGCTACATGGTGATAGACTCTGGTGCAGAGGGACACGAGGGGGAAACAGTTTCCTCTACCTTTATCCTGCGCGAGAAACTTCTCCGTGCACAGACACCACACACCTTCGTGCTCCGCGAACTTACCGCTATGATGAAGGAGGCCGAGGACAGGGGCATAACCTACTCACAGTCCGTCTTCACCCTGGCCAACGAACTGGGACACGTGCCTCTGCACACGGCCGAGGGCGAAATGATGAACTTCAAGCTGACCCTGCCGTCGGACATCACCATCTTCCAGGCAATCCTGCACGAGACAAGAGGCTAAGGCAAGAAAGAACTTTTTCACACGCAGCCTAATTGCTTTTATCAAGAAATATTCATACCTTTGCACACCCTATATGAGCACTACACCCCTAAAAGACCTGAAAGCACGATACAACATTGTTGGTCGCGACGAGAAACTGGACATGGCACTGGACACCGCTCTCCAAGTGGCACGTACCGACCTGAGTGTACTCATCCAGGGCGAAAGCGGTGCAGGCAAGGAGATTATACCGCGCATCATACATGACTACAGCCTTCGCAAGACCAAGCGCTACATTGCCATAAACTGCGGCAGCATACCCGAGGGCACCATCGACTCGGAACTCTTCGGACACGAAAGGGGCTCCTACACCGGAGCCGTGGGAGAACGCGAGGGCTACTTCGGCGCTGCCGACGGCGGCACCCTCTTCCTTGACGAGGTGGGAGAACTGCCCATGACCACACAGGCACGCCTGCTCAGAGTACTGGAAACGGGCGAATACCTGCGCGTGGGCAGCGACACGCCCCGAAAGACCAACGTGCGCATCGTGGCGGCAACCAACGTGGACATACCCAATGCCATCCGCGAGGGGCGCTTCCGCGAAGACCTGTACTACCGTCTGTGCACCATCAACATACAGGTTCCCCCTCTCCGCGAACGCGGCCTGGACAGCGTCCTGCTCTTCAAGATGTTTGCCATGAACACCGCGGCAAAGTACCACATCCCCGAACCCATCCGGCTGAGCCCCGAGGGCGAGCATACGGTAATGGCATACAAATGGCCGGGCAACGTGCGACAGCTGAAGAACGTGGTGGAGCAGATGAGCATTCTGGAACAAGGGGTGCAGATTACGCCAGAGGTACTGTACCGATACGGCATAATAGCCGGCCAGGGCGAGAGCTTTGCCCTAAAGCGCATAGGCAAGCCCGGGAGCGAAGGCGGACGGCACGACTGGGAAAACGAGATAAAATGGCTGGCAAATGCGGTTCTCAAGCTTCGTGCCGAAGTGGACGAACTGAAAAGCATCATCACCCCCGAGCACAACAGACACACCTCTGCCCACCTGCAGCTCGAGGACCAGAGCGCCGCAAGCACACCAGTCTTCCAGGAGCCGATCACCATTACACACGCACCGCTCACCGCCCATCCCCTCACCGCTCCGCACGACGACAGCCACTCCTACGACGAGATAGAGGAGGTGAAGGAGGACGACAGCCTCAACCTTGAGGAAATGGAAAAGCGCAACATAATACGAGCCCTGCAGCAAAGCCACAACAGGCGCAAGATAGCAGCACAGATGCTGGGCATCAGCGAACGCACACTATACAGAAAGATAAACGACTATGGCATCGAAGGATAAAATAAATAAGAATAGTTTACTACGAGCAACACAATACGTTCATAAGCTCACCATACTACTACTCGTTCTCTCGTGCTTCGTGTTATACATATCATGCACTATCAGTTACAAGTTCAATGGTGCAAGCATTGACTACACCAAAATAAAAAGCATACAGATAGGTAATTTCCCTATTAGAAGCACTTACGTATGGTCACCTATGCAAGCAATCTTCCAAAACAAACTGACCGATATTTATGCTAGCCAGACTAGATTGAAGCAAGTTAAGCGAAATGGAGACCTAATACTAGAAGGCGAAATAGTTGGATTTGACCAATTCAACAAGGGCATCTCAAATAGCGGATACTCCAATCAGGTACAATTGAAAATGACAGTAAATGTCCGCTATACCAATAACAAGAACCATACCGAAGACTTTGAACAAAAGTTCTCTGCTACCTCTACTTTCGATGCCACACAACAACTTGTAAATGTACAGGAAGAACTTGTAACAGAAATGTGCAAAGACATCACAGAACAAATATTTAATGCCACCGTAGCAAACTGGTAAACCAACCCTGGATTTACTAGTAGCTTCGATTGTGAAGCAAAGAAAGCAACAGATGGGAAAACAAGTCATAGATTACATCAGGCAACCAGAGATTCTTAACGCCCAATCATTGGAACACCTTCGTGGCATAGTAGAAAAGTACCCTTACTACCATGCTGCACGAATCCTCCTTTTGCGTACTCTATATCAAATGCACGACCCGTCCTTTGACGAGCAGTTGAGAAAGGCAGCCATCTACGTGCCTGCACGACAGACACTATTTCAAATGTTTCAAGCGCCATCACTGAAACCTGAGTCTCCTATAAAGAAAACCGCACGTGTTAAACATACTAACGAAAATACCCACCGCACAGAATCGCTCATAGACTCATTTTTAGACACCGTTCCCCAGCAACATCAAAGCACACCACGCATAGTCGATGCTACTATGGATTACATAGCATACCTCATGCAAATAGAAAGCGATACCAAAACGTCCAACACACCTAGAATGGCTGGTCAGGACTACATTGACGATTTCCTCATCAAGAACGAAGGACGCTTTGAACTTGAAGAAATCCCGGAAGAGGAGACACCACACATTATTCCCGAATCCCAAAATCACACAGAAACAGGTGTGCTCACTGAAGCTATGGCTCGTATTTATATAAAACAAGGCAAATATGACAAGGCAATTGAAATTATTCGTCGAATTTCCTTGAAATATCCAAAAAAAAATCGTTACTTTGCAGTCCAAATACGTTTTCTTGAGAAATTAATTATAAATCAACAATCGTAACATGTACACAATTTTTGTTATTCTTATTATTATGGCCAGCGTGCTAATGTGCCTTGTAGTCCTCATTCAGGAAAGCAAGGGTGGTGGCTTGGCCGCGGACTATGCAAGTGGTAACAGCCTATTGGGCGCACCAAAGACAACGGACATTATCCAGAAAGTTACTGCTGGTCTCGCCGTTGCAATGGTACTTTTCTGTATCGTAAGCACTGCATTTCTGCCAGAGACTAAGACTGTTGACAGCGTTCTGCAAATGGAACAACCCGCTACAGTTGCCCCTGTATTACCTACAGTTCCCACAGCAGATGCAAGTAGTACAAATGCAGATCCCACGCCTCTACAGACTGATGCACCCAGTGCTAACTAATCTATAAATCACATACATTAGAGAGAATATGACAATCATAGCAGACAGCGGTTCCACAAAAACAGAATGGATTGTTGGAGAAATAGCCGATTTGTCTGTAACTACAAAGGGCATCAACCCTGTGCGTGATACAAAGGAAGAAATCCAGAATATTATCAGCACAGAGTTGATGCCTTATTTTTTCTCCACTTCAACCTTACACCACACAGACATAACTGAAATACATTTCTACGGAGCAGGATGTATCCCCCCATTCTCGCTAAGAGTAAAAGAAGCTCTCGGAAAATATTTCCCCCATGCGAACATACACATATATAGCGACATTCTCGGTGCCGCACGTGCACTCTGTGGCAAGGAAGAAGGTATTGCTTGCATTTTAGGAACGGGAAGCAACTCATGCCTTTGCAAGGATGGGGAAATAATAAACAACATAGCTCCACTAGGCTACATCTTAGGAGATGAAGGAAGTGGTGCAGTTCTCGGACGAACACTATTGTCAGAAATGCTCAAAGGCAACCTCCAGTACCTCTGGGAAGATTTTACAAAAGAATACGGAATTACTACATCAGATATTATAAACAAGGTATATCGCCAAACACAAGCAAATCGTTTTCTGGCATCCCTTGTCCCTTTCATCAAAAGCAAGATAAACGACCAACACATAAAAAAAATGGTTATAAACGAATTTGTACGCTTTCTACAAAAGAATGTCATCCCTTACAACAGACAAGAATTACCAGTAAACTTTGTTGGCGGAGTGGCAAATAATTTTCCCGATGAAATACAAGCCGCATGCATGGCTTGCAATCTTAATTTAGGAAAAATAATCGCACGTCCTGCAGAAGAAGTTCGCAAATACCATTTTTATGTTATTTAACATATATAAATATTTGGCCCGTAATGGTTTTATCTGTACCTTTGTAACAGTTATCCTGAAAACAATCTTTTTACCTTAAACAAACTAATACCTAAAGGATGGTATAGGGTCGCTGAGAAGCGACTCTATATTTTTTTCAGCAAAACGGTTCTGAAATAAAATACTGAGTATAGTTTTAGGCAAGATAGCCAAAAGCAGGATGACATGCTCATCAATATCTTGACTTTCGTATCTGTGTGCAATATTATTAGGCAATTTAATTTTATAGCCCCTAAGAATAGAAAAATATACTCATGTGAAAACGAAAACATGACTCTTAATAAATAACAAAAGGAGGACATCACATCCCCCTTTAATATTATGAACTTTCAACAAAAAAATTATTCCTCGCACAATTCAGTCAAGATACCACATGTACTCTTAGGATGCAAGAAAGCTATTTTCAGGCCGTCAGCTCCCCCACGAGGAGCCTTATCTATTAAACGAATGCCGTTTGCGTCGCATTGAGCCAAAGCATTGGAGACACCATCTTCAACTTTAAAGGCAACATGGTGAATACCACGTCCTCCATTGTCCAAAAACTTCTGAATAGTGCTTTCGGGGCATGTAGGCTCTAACAACTCAATCTTTACTTCTCCAACCTTAAGGAATGCAGTCTTTACCTTCTGATCTTCTACAACTTCCTCCTTATAGAACTCCAAACCGAGAACGTCGGTGTAATAAGGGAGAACTTCTGCAATGTTCTGGACAGCAATGCCCAGGTGTTCAATTCTTGAAATCTTCATCGTGAAAATGGATTTAAATGTGTTATTTTTTCTTGGATAAAGTATTGTTCTCTGGGAAGACTATCTTAGGAGCGAAATTTATGGCCTCCTCTGGTGTCATACGAGCATAGGCCATTATGATGATAGTATCTCCCACTTGGACTTTACGCGCAGCAGCACCATTAAGACACACACACCCACTACCACGTTCGCCTGAGATAGTATATGTATCAAATCGTTCCCCGTTGTTGTTGTCTACGATAAACACCCTCTCTCCCGGCATGATGCCCACAGCATCCATTAAGTCCTTATCCAAGGTGATACTGCCTATGTAGTTCAGGTTAGCTTCTGTCACCTGAACACAATGGAGTTTGCTCTTGAGTACTTCTATTGTCATTTGTATCTGATGTGATCTATCAAACGTATAGGTGTCTTGCCACAATATACAGTTATACAACCGACTACTGAAACAGAATCGGACCAGTTTTCAATATCTGCTAATGTACACCCATCTACTATGTTATAGTATTCTGTCTCTAAGCCGGAAATATCGTTAATGCTACTAATGACCCATTCTTTAGTCTTTTGAACGTTAAGGCCAAGATCTTTGCTTTTCCTGAGTATGCGGTAGATATTGTTGGCTATTTCCTTCTCTTCAGGAGAAAGCAACGCATTTCTGCTACTCATTGCCAAACCATCAGCTTCACGGATTACGGGACATGGGATGATGTTAACGTGTAAATTTAAATCCGCCACCATTCGACGTATTACTGCAATTTGCTGATAGTCCTTCTCACCGAAATATGCCCTATCAGGATTGGTAATCATAAATAGTTTGCTAACAATCTGACATACGCCATTGAAGTGCCCTGGACGATACGCTCCCTCCATTACTGAGTCAGTGGGAGGATATGAAAACTGACGTGTATCTGGTTCTGGATACATCTCGTTCACGCACGGAGCAAAAGCTATTTGCGCTCCGCACTCCTCTAGTATAGAACAATCACTTTCCAATGTTCTTGGATAGCGTTCCAGATCCTTAGGATCATTAAATTGCGTCGGATTCAAAAAGATACTTACTACCGTAATATCATTCTCTGATACGCAACGGCGAACCAACGAGGCATGACCTTCATGTAAGGCCCCCATTGTTGGAACTAGTCCAATTGTCTTATCTTTTGCACGTACAGACAAAAGGATTCTCTGCAATTCTGCTATCGTATTAATTACTTGCATTGCAATGATGGTTAATATGGATTTTTGTTCAAAAATCATGCAAAGATAAAATATTTATAGTTAATTAAAGAAAAAAATCACCCTAAAATAGCAAAAAACAAACCTATTTTACCAAAACAGTTAACAATTCAGACATAAATGTAAATGTTTTTTTGTAACTTTGCATACGATATTATATATATCGCGCACATATGGAGAAAGCAAAGAAGATCCTTTACCTGACACAAGAGATAGAACCTTACGTCTGTGAAACGTCATTAAGTTCAATCAGCCGATCACTTATTCCTGCCGTTCAAGATTCTGGCCGTGAGGTTCGCACTTTTATGCCTAAATGGGGGCACATCAATGAACGCCGTAATCAGTTGCATGAAGTCATACGCCTTTCTGGCATGAACCTCATCATTGATGACACCGACCATCAGTTGATTATAAAGGTTGCAAGTATCAATGCAGCACGTATGCAGGTATATTTTATCGACAATGACGATTTTATGAAGAATCGTCTTATGCTAGCAGACGACAAAGGGAAATTATACAATGACAATGTGGAAAGAGCAATGTTCTTTGCACGTGGTTCGCTTGAGACTGTCAAGAAACTCCGCTGGATGCCAGAAATCGTACATTGCCAGGGAATAATGAGTTCATTGGCTCCATACCTACTAAAACTGGCTTATTATGACGAGCCCAGTTTCCGCGAATCAAAGATAATTTTCACACCATCAACAGAGGTTCCAGAATCTCCTCTTCCAAAGAATTTTGATGGAATATTGTCTTTCCGTGAAGCAAAAAAAACAGCCTTGTCTACTCTTGGAAATCTAACTAAGCTGGAGGACTTGAACCGTATTGGCATGTTCATGAGCGACGGAGTTGTCCTTAATGAACCCAATGAACACTACCAACGAATGGCAAAGGAGATGGGCAAGCCTGTAGTTATTATTGACTCTGAGAATATGCAGTCCGCCATATTAGATTTATATGATTCCCTGTGGGACGAGGTGGTTAGAAATAGGCCCAAGGACGAAGATGACGACGAAGGTTTCTTATTTTAGTAATTTAGAAAAAAGAAGTTTAAAAGTGAAGAAACATAATATATTGGCTCGTATAAGCTCGCTGCTGGTTGTTTCAACCATTGTGTTTTTTTTCTCTTGTACAGAGGAGACAGGCAGTATCGGCATTCCTCCAGCAAATGAAACTTTAGAGAGCAGCATGGCGGTTTGGAATGTCTACACAAAGTCTATAAAACTAGATAGCATAAAGGCACACTCCGTCTCATCGTATCTAGGATCAATTTACGATCCAGAAACAAATGGACGTCTTACAGGCAATTTTATTACTCAGTTTGCTGTGATGGAGGGCTTCAAGTACTTTCCTCCTATTGACTCTATTACATCAAGGGACTCAGAAGGGAGGCCGTGTTGCGATAGTGTCATGTTGCAATTGAATTTTGATTCTTATTATGGTGATGTGAATACCCCCTTAAAATTGGCGGTATACCCATTGGACAAAAACAACCCATTGAGCGAAGACAGCGTATATTACACCAACACAGATTTAAGAAAATACATACGTCCTGGCTACGAAGACAAGCCTATTGCAACAAAAGTCTTCACTGCGTGGGATAGAATACACGGCTCTGATCCTTCCAACACAACATCTGGCAGTTATCCCAGTATACGTATACCTTTGCCTTTGTCTGAGGGCAATCAGATTATGGAGAAGTACTGGAAATATTTGGAAGATAACAAAGGGCTATCGGAAAAGGAGCATGTAAATCGCAACTTTGATGAATCCTACCATTTCATCAGAAACGTACATCCTGGCTACTATGCAGAAATAATAAACGGGGAAGGAGTAATGGTACGTGTCTTTGTGGATGCCTTGTATTTAATATACAATGCACGAGTTTTGAATGATAGTATCGTGGAGGAGATGCCTTCGTATAGCGTATTTGCCGGCACTCCAGAGGTTATCCAAAGTTGTCAGTTCTCGGAATCCGATGTTGCCGAACTGATTGAAGACGAATCGTGCACATGGTTGAAGACGCCTACAGGAATATGCACGGAGGTTACCTTGCCCATTGATGAGATATTCTCAGGTAGCCACAAGAACGACAGTATTAGTCGCATAGAACTGATGTTCAACAGATATAGTAAGGAGCAGACAGGAACTCAATTTGGTATTCCCCAGAACCTGCTACTTATTCGCAAGAGCGAGGCCAAAAATTTCTTCATCCAAAACAAAACACCTGATGAAGTTACATCGTATCTTTCACCCTTCCAAAAAGCCTACAATACATACACGTTCAACAACATCTGTCAAATGGCAACCTTCATGTACAAAGAACGAGAGAATGCCGTTATGACCCACTTTAGAGATGTTCTGAAGATAGAAACTCCAACGGAGGCCCAAATTGATGAAGAGATGCGAAAGTGGACTAAATGCAATCCTGATTGGAACAAGTGCTACTTAATTCCTGTTGAGATTACAACAAATACAGCTACTGGAGACATAACAAGTGTTACCCATGATTTGTCTCTTACGAGCGCTCGTTTAGTAAGAGGAACCAAAAATAATCCTATCCGAATTCAAGTATACTATACTCGGGTAGCATCTACCACCAACAATGAGTTGTAATAGTTTTTAGAGCATGATAATATCAAAATCCTTGTTGCCTAACAACGAAATAACATGTACGAGATTAGGTTGGTCGGATATTTTTCGAACTATGGGACGATGTAACCTTCAAACACGCTGTCCTGTAAGTTTTTTTACTTAATAGATACACATTACACCAACAATAGCAGTAAATACTTATATGTAATTACTGCTATTGTTGTTTGTGTTACATTAATAAACATTACGGTCATATCTGAAGTCTATAGATTGGGGACAACAAGCCCAGACATTGGTAGTGTAACTAAAGCTAACCAAAAGAACTGAACTCCCCTAATAAGGAGATAGCCTTATCGATTCTGGTAACGTGGACAAAAAGTAGGATGAATTCATCATTAAATTCCCTTATAGGACAAAAAGTAGGATAGATTCCCTTGGCAGGGCGCGCCCTGCCAAGGG
>JAZRIA010000006.1:0-3524 GCA_045645045.1 Bacteroidaceae bacterium
AAACGCGTACATCCTTCCCTCGGCAGGCAGCACCGCTTTCGTACTCTCCGTAGTGGACGGAGAAGTAGGTATGTATCGCGTAGCGCTAAACGACGAAGGTAAGTTCCTCAACAATGCCAACAAGGCGTACTTGGAAGTCGCCAACAACAAGCTCGGCATCAGCGACGATGAAGTCGACACTTCTGTAGTCGGCGCTCAGCTCAGCAGGGGATTCTCCTTCCAATTCCCCGAAGCGACAGGCATCAGCGCCGTAACCACTCCCTCTACCCTCTCTAACACCTACTACGACCTCCAAGGCAGAAAGGTGGCACAACCCACACGTGGTATTTATATCTTTAATGGGAAGAAGGTGGCTTTTTAAGAGTAAAAATAAAAGATAAAAGATACCGTGCGGAGTGGAAACATGCCGTGCAGGATAATCGAACGTAGAGACGTCACATTGTGGCGTCTCTTTTTTATTGGTACTCTCCCCTTAAGATAGGGGGAGCACCGCGTAGCGGGGAGGGGGTATGATATGCAAATTAGGGTCAACTTCCCTTAGGGTCAACTTCTATATTATTGGCAAAAATAAATGGCAAAACACTTGACAAAGCCGAAAAAATGTTGTATCTTTGCAAGTGGAAATTCGAAGGAAGAAAGACTCTGCCGAAGACCTCCGCTTTTACACGTGGAGGACAGAAAACAGAAGAAGAATTTTACCGAAGAAGAGTTAAGTATCACCAGCACTTCAGCACTCTCTTTTCTCCCCTTACCGTTATCATTTCCCTGGCAGACGGGTGGCCTTCACCAGCCCTTGCCATATCCCGTGCCGTAGCCATGCGGCATGCTGGAACTCTGCCTGTGCTCTATGGACTTCTTGTCCCATGGGGAAGGGGATTGTCGCGCCCCAGCAGAGCGTGATGCTGTGCCAAGCGGCCTAAGCCCGTATCAAAGAGAACCAACATTAAACCAACCTTAAAACTTCAAATCAGCTATGAACAATCCAAACACCAGTTCCACCACCCTGGCAAACCCCATGCCAGTAAAGTTCCCAACACACTACACCCTTTCCGGCCAAGACGGAAGCATAGAGATTCCCTACCTCCCCATGGGCGAATGCTGCACCAGCATAGTTCGCGAGCTGGAGCGACAGATGGGAGGGGCACCAGAGCCGGGCATGCGCTCCAACTTCATCTTCTGCATGGCATGCCACCTGCGCCATGTGTGCGACGACAATGCCGAGTGGATAGCCGGGATAATGCCCACCTACGGACAGGAGCACGACAAGTGGTTGGGCGATATACGCCAGGCATGCAACCGCAACCAGAAGCCCGAGATGTCGCGCATCATGCAAAAGACCCTGGAGGCCTGCAAGATGGATATGCTCGTGGAAATGGGTGCCCAGGAGTGCAGCATGCCTCCAGCCATGCCCAAGAGGCTGCCACCGCTCATCAAGCTCCTCACCAGCCGCACGCCCGACATATACAAGCCCGCCGTGGCGCATGCCGTATTCCCCGCTTTGGCTTCCTACTTGTGGAGGACACGCTTCCTATATGTGGACAACACCCTGCACGAGGCCACGCTCATGAACGTGCTCATGGCTCCCACCGGAGCGGGCAAGAGCTGCATCTCGGAACCCATCAACCGTATTCTCAAAAACATGCGCGAGCGTGACCGCGAGAACCTCCGTCGCGAAAGGGAGTGGAAGCAGCTTGTGCAGGCAAAGGGTGCCAACAAGGACAAGCCTCAGCGACCCGAGGGGCTCGTCATCCAGGAGATAGACCCCGATATGACCAACGCTGCCTTCGTTCAGCGCCTGGCAGATGCCGAAGAGCGCTTCCTCTACACGAAGATGAACGAGATTGACCAGTTCGACGCCCTGAAGACCTCCAGCCGCAGCAAGGCGCAGTTCCAGATCATGTGCCTGGCATTCGACCATGGCAACACCTACGGACAGACGCGTGTGGGGTGCGGCTCGGTGAGCGAGCGAGTGAGCATACGCTTCAACTGGAACGCCTCCACCACCATACAGAAGGGGCGCAAGTACTTCAACCAGGTGCTGACCGACGGTCCCGTCAGCCGCATAAACTTCTGCACCATACCCGAGCGCGAGATAGGTGCCGACATGCCGGTCTTTGGCACCTACGATGCCGAGTTCGACGAGCAGCTGCGCCCCTACATAGAGCGCCTGGAGAAGGCACGCGGGCTGGTGACTTGCCCCAAGGCAGAGGCTCTCTCCAAACGCCTCATCGAGGGCTGTGCCGACTTTGCCGTGCTCTCCGGGAGCCGTTCCTACGAGAACCTCTCCTTCCGTGCCAACGTAATCGCCTATCTCAAGGCCATGGTTCTCTACATAGCAGGAGGGGAGAAGTGGGACAAGACCCTGGAGGACTTCATCACCTGGTCGCTGCACTACGACCTCTGGTGCAAGATGCAGTTCTTTGCCAACGACATGGACGAGGCCGAGATAGCCATGCGCCGACAAGGCCACCGCGGACCCCAGAACATGCTCGACCTGCTCCCCGACGAGTTCACACGCGAAGAAGTGCACCTCCTGCGCCAGAGCCAGGGCATCACCACCGGCTCCACCTCCAAGATGCTCAGCAACTGGAAACACCGCGGCTACATCACCCTCTTCTCCAACTCCCTCCCCGGCTCCGGCGAAGAGCTCTACCGCAAGACAGGCCTCTACCTGAAGCGATAAGCAAAAGGCACCCCCATCCGCTCATCCGTTAAGAAATATTGGTTCATAGCTCCCCCCAGCGCACTCTCATCCGCCACCTCCATGGGCATAGAGGGTGCGCTTTTCGTTTCCCGTTCGATAGCTCAGTTAGCTCAGTTTCAGTTATGTTTATTCTTGTAATTGAAAATACGAGAACCTTTATGACGTAGAACGGGCAGAAGTCAGGCTCCACGCTTGAACCGAAATGTAAAACATATAACTCTGAAAATCAGATATACAATAACGGGAACTTTATGAATTGATACCATAGAGTTCCCGTGTTTTGTAATTACAACGCAATGCTTGATTGAGCTACTTTGATTGCTTCTGACTTTAATTCTTCCTCATCCTCCACAGCATCGAGGACTTTATCTGCGACCCAGAGAGTGAGAAGTTCTTTTTCGTCAACATTGAAATAGTTGGCTATTTGAATAACTTGTGTACGTTTTGCACGTCTATCACCTCTTTCGATTTTTGAAAACATCGGGGTATCAATCTCAAGAAGGGAGGCCAATTGTCTTTGTAGCACTCCATTCTCCATTCTTAATTCTTTTATCTTTTGTCCTAACAGCATCTTTATCTTAATTTTACTATTTACCTATAATTTCCCAATAACCAGACTTATCTGACCCAATTCTCTTAATGATGTTTTGTTCTTGAAGTCGTTTTATCGTCTGGGCAACCCATCTTCTTGAATAACCAGTTAGGTTTGCTAAGTCCGTCATGGTTGCTCGAGGGTTATTACTTATTTGTTCTATAATTTTGAGTGCACTTTTCGGTGCAGTTTGCAGTGCACTTTCGAGTGCAGTTTGCAGTGCACTTT
>JAZRIA010000007.1:0-11314 GCA_045645045.1 Bacteroidaceae bacterium
TACGGTGCCGTCAATCAGAGTGCCCTCGTACTTAACCTGTACGAAGCTGGTGTCGGCAGGAATCTGACCTGCGCCCTCTGTGATAACCTCGTAGTAAACACCGCTCTCCTCAATCTGCTTGATGCCCTCCTTCTTGGCAATTTCAGCCATGAACTCCTCGCCGGCCTTCTTATTGTCGCCGTACTGAGCCTGCATTTGACGAGCCTTAATGACCTTCATGTTGGTCTGTGTATACTCGTTGGCAGCCTCCATGGTCATGTAGGTTGTATCCTCCAAAGTACCTGCTACGAAACCAGCCATGAAGTTGCTCTGGCTAACGTGCTGAGTGCTGTCCTCGCCGTAGATCTCGTGCTGAAGCCCCTCAATCATCTGGGTGGAAACCTGCTGACCAATCTGAATACCAGCATAGTAAGCCTGCTTCTTCTTGTCGTCACCAGCGTTTGCGCCGTCGTTAAGACCCTTGATAAACTCGTTCAGGTATGTGGTGTCTACACCCATGCGCATTACCAGATAATCCTTTAGGCCCTGGCTCTGAGCCATACCGATGGCATAGCAGAGAGAGTCTACGTCGCTCTTCATGTTGGCATTGGGGGTACCATTGCCACAACTTGTCATGATAGCAGCCAGAACTACGGCTGCAATGATAGAAATCTTTTTCATTTTGTATTTTGTATTAGTTTGTCGTTTTTTTGTGGTGTGCTTAGAGTACCTTTATCAGTTCTACGTCGAACACCAGTGTTGCATAGGGAGGGATGGATGCACCAGCACCACGCTCGCCGTATCCCAGCAGGTATGGTATGTGGAAACGGTACTTTGCACCTTCTTTCATCAACTGAACACCCTCTGTCCAACCAGCAATAACCTGGTTCAAACCGAAGTCAGCGGGCTCGCCGCGCTGATATGAGCTGTCGAATACGCTACCGTCGGTCAGACGGCCCTCATAGTGGCAACGTACCTTGTCTGTAGCCTTGGGGCTCTTACCACTACCCTCGGTAAGCACTTCGTACTGAAGGCCACTCTTTGTGGTAATGACGCCTTCACGCTTGCCGTTCTCTTCCAAATAGGCCTTGCCCTTGGCAATGTTCTCTTCTGCCTGTTCCTTCTCTTTCTTCTGGAAATACTCGCTCAGCATAACCTGTGCTTCGCGTGCGGTCATGTCGGTATCGTGACCCGCCATTACATCCTCAATGCTACGGCTGAACTCCTTGATGTCGAAATTCTCAATGTTCATGCTCTTCAGCTGCTGGCCAATTCCAAGCCCCAGAGCGTAACTAATTTTCTCCATATATTATATATAATGTATTAAATTAAGTCAATCGGGCGACAAAATTACGAATAAGTGAGCGATTTACCAAATTTATTTGGATAAATCCGAACGAGAGTAATTTAGAGGCATGCCTCAATATTACGAATAAGTGAGCGATTTACCAAATTTGCGGTTAAGAGAGAGCATAAAAAGTTCAATTTTTATGGTGAACGTAAGCAAATTGAATAAAAGGTTAAATTTATTTGGATAAATCCGAACCGACATACGAAACAAGAGCAGGGTTTGTTCGCATACAAAGTCTTATAAGAAGGAAGAAGGTAATAGTGAGCAAGAGTCAATGGTACGAAAATGTCTGAAATAAAGCATAGTTAGTTGTGATGTAATCTGAAGTGTAACCTGAGAGCAATAAACGGAGGATGTATCGGTACATCCTCCGTTTATGTTATGTATATCCTTGCTGTTGTGCTTTTATGATAGCAGGAACTCTGTCAGGCGGGCAACGGCACGGGCGCGATGTGAAACTGCATTCTTGCCTTCTGGTCCCATTTCGGCAAAGGTGAGCCCAGTTTCCTCCACTTCAAATACCGGGTCGTAGCCGAAACCGTTCTCGCCACGGAGGGCGCTTACAACCTTACCTTCTACTATACCCTCAAAGAGGTGTTCCTCAGAATTTGTGTTATCTGCATTATGACGTACCAAGGCTATTACGGTGCGGAAACGGCAGGTGCGGTCCTGCTTGCCCTCCATCTTAGCTAGGAGGCAACGGATGTTGGCGGTGGCATCGTGGCTGTCGCCGAAACCATTCATTGTGCCGAAGCGTGCGGTAAACACACCTGGGGCTCCGTCCAGGGCATCGACATGCAAACCGGTGTCGTCGGCAAAGCAATCCACCCCATACTTCTCTGCCACATAGCGTGCCTTTTGCAGGGCGTTTCCTTCCAGGGTGTCTGCATCCTCAGGAATATCCTCGGTACAGCCAATCTCTGCCAATGACTGGATATCTATCTTGTCGCCAAGTATCTGGCGTATCTCACGGAGCTTATGCTCGTTGTTTGTTGCGAATACCATGTTGATAAACGGAAATGTGAAAACGGAAATCGGAAAGGTTAATTTAACGACGGATGAATGGTTAGGTTAGTTTTCCGATTTCCGTTTTCCGTTTTCACTTTTTTATTGGGTCGAATCCTTCGCCAAAGACACCTTCAACGTTGGACATGGACACGAAGGCCTTGGGGTCCACACGATGGATGAGGTCGAAGATGTCCTTGCGCTCAAATTTCTTTGCCATAACCAGCAGCACGGGGCGCTTCTGCTTGCTGTACCAGCCATGACCCTCCAAAACAGTGCAACCGCGTTGCAGGTCGTGGTTGATGAGTGTGGCTATCTCCTCGTACTTCTCAGAAACGATAATGAACTGCACACTCTGGCGGGCACCATTGATGACATAGTCAACCATGTTGATGGCTATGAAGAGCATGCAGTAACTCATTACCAGTGTCTCAACGTCGCGGATAACAAACCAGTTGGCACCAACAATGAAGATATCCACCATGAGAAGGGCACGGCCAAGGCTGATGGGCTTGTACTTGTTGATAATGGAGGCAACGATGTCCGAACCGCCGGTACTGCCGCCCGACTGGAAGACAAGGCCAAGGCCGATACCTTCGGTAAGTCCGCCCAGTACGCAGGCCATGAACTTCTGTTCACCTACCAGCTTGTACATTTCACCCGTTGTAGGATCAATGGGCACAAGACGCTGTCCCAAGTCTATAAAGAGCGACACCATAGCCGTGGCAAGCAAGGTCTTGACGGTGTATTTCAAGCCCAAGATCTTCAGTGCCGACAGGAGCAGAGCCACGTTGATGATGAAATATGTGTAGGAAGGCGGGAACTTGGTGACATAGAATATCAATGCGCCAACACCCGATACGCCTCCGCTGGTCATCTCGTAGGGCAGGATAAAGAATGAGTAACCGATGGCAAATATCAGCAAGCCTGATGCCATGAGAAACAGGTCCTTACCAGAAGGAACAATGTCATGTAATGTGATTTTCTCCATATCCTTAATAGTTTAAGCCTTAATTACATTGAATCCCTTGCCAAAGGCTCCCTCCACGCGGTGGAAGGTAACGAAGGCATCGGGGTCGGTGTCGCGTATCAGACGGAGCATCTCCACCTGCTCGCTCTTGTGCACGATGGTCACCACCACCTTCAGCTGGTCGTGGGTGAAACCGCCCTCGGCAAAGAGCAGTGTAGCGGTGTGTCCGGTCTTGGTGCGTATGGATTCCACCATGATGTCGTGGCACTTGGTGTAGATGGTAAACTGTATGTCCTGCTTGGAGGAGTTAATCATTGTATCCACGGCAAAGGTGTATATCACCAGGGTGACATAACCGAAGACCACCATCTGCCAGCTATGGAACAGGAAGTAGCAACTGCCTATCACGAAGAGGTCGAGATAGAGAAGCACACGTCCTATGCTCACATTCTTGTACTTGTTGATTATGGAGGCAATGATGTCCCATCCGCCGGTGCTGCCGCCGCTCATGAACACCATACCTATGCCTATGCCGTTGAGTATGGCTCCCAGAATACATGCCATGCCCTCCTGGTTATCGCCCAGGACACGCCAAAGTCCGTAGGCCTCGTTGGAAACGATGTCCTGGCCAACCTCCAGATAGAAGGTCAGCGAGAGCACGGCGTAAAGTGTCTTCATGGTGAACTTCGTGCCCAGCTGCCACCATGCCAGCAATAGCAATACGGCATTTACGATGAGCAGGCTGTACTGCATGGGAAAGCCCGTGGCATACTGCACTATGGCACACATACCGGCACCACCGCCAGTGGTGATCTTGTAGGGCAAGAGGAACAGGGCCCATCCCACATCGTAGATGGCCATACCAAGGTTGATGAATATCATGTCCTTGATGAAGTCCAGGACATGATACTTGCGTAGGCGGCCTTGCAATTTCTCGCGTTGCTCGGCCAGAGCTATCTTTGTCTTCATAAGACAAGTGTGTTTAATATCTTACTTTACCACGATGTTTACTATACGCTTGGGCACAGCAATGGTCTTCACAATCTGCTTGCCCTCCAGGTGCTTCTGTGCCTCGGGTGCGGCAAGAGCCATTTCCACCATCTGCTCGGGAGTGGCATCGGCTGGGAACTGCATGGCAAAGCGCACCTTGCCGTTGAACTGCACGCCCAACTGCACGCTGCTCTCCACCAGGTACTTCTCGTCGAATGCCGGCCACTGGGCATCGCATACGCTGCCTTCCTGACCGAGTGCCTCCCACAGTTCCTCTGCCATGTGAGGTGCGAAAGGTGCGAGCAGGGCAACTATCTGTGTCATCACCTCGCGGCTACGGCACTTCTGGGCGGTGAGTTCGTTTATTGCCACCATGAAGGCCGAGATGGAGGTGTTGTATGAGAACTCCTCTATGTCGGCGGTAACCTTCTTGATGAGCTTGTGCAGAGACTTCATGTTGTCGGCGGTGGGTTCGGTGGCATCTACCTGCAGGTTGCCGTCCTTGTCCCAGAACAGTTGCCACAACTTCTTCAGGAAGCGATGGCATCCGTCAATGCCGTTGGTATCCCAGGGCTTGCTCTGCTCTACGGGGCCGAGGAACATTTCGTACAGACGCAGGGTGTCGGCACCGTAGCGATCAACTATCATGTCGGGGTTCACCACGTTGAACATGCTCTTTGACATCTTCTCCACGGCCCAGCCGCAGATGTACTTGTCGTCCTCCAGAATGAACTCGGCTGTCTCGTATTCGGGGCGCCATGCCTTGAAGGCCTCCACGTCCAGAACGTCGTTCTTCACGATGTTCACATCCACGTGGATTGGTGTTGTGTCGTACTGGTCCTTGAGACCCAGGCTTACGAAGGTATTGGTGTCCTTGATACGGTATACGAAGTTGCTTCGTCCCTGGATCATTCCCTGGTTGATGAGTTTCTGGAAGGGTTCCTCCTTCTTGCTCACGCCCAGGTCGAAGAGGAACTTGTTCCAGAAGCGAGAGTAGATGAGGTGACCGGTGGCATGCTCGCTGCCGCCCACGTAGAGGTCGACGTTCTGCCAGTATTCCGATGCCTTCTCGCCAACGAGAGCCTCGCCGTTGTTGGGATCCATATAGCGCAGATAGTATGCACTTGAACCGGCAAAGCCAGGCATGGTAAAGAGTTCGATGGGGAAGATGGTCTTCTCGTCAATGAGAGCCTTGTCCACAATCTTGCGGTTAGCCTCATCCCACGCCCAAAGTTGTGCGTTGCCCAGTGGGGGTTCGCCACTCTCGGTGGGAAGGAAGTTCTCTACCTGGGGAAGTTCCACGGGCAGGCATTCCTTTGGAATCATGCAGGGAATGCCCTGCTTGTAGTAGACGGGGAAGGGTTCGCCCCAGTATCTCTGACGGGAGAAAATGGCATCGCGCAGGCGGTAGTTCACCTTCACACGTCCGAGGCCGTTCTCGCTGACGAACTTCTTTGTGGCGGCAATGGCTTCCTTGATGGTAAGACCGTTCAGGGTGAAACCGTTCAGCGAAGGCTTGCCCTCCATGGGAGAGTTCATCACTATACCCTCCTTGGCATCGTAACTTTCCTCGCTAACGTCGGCACCCTCCACCAACGGGATGATGGGCAGGTTGAAATGACGTGCAAAGGCATAGTCGCGAGAGTCGTGTGCAGGTACAGCCATGATGGCACCGGTACCATAACCGGAGAGGACATACTCGGCAATGTAGATGGGGCACTTCTCGCCAGTGATGGGGTTGATGCCGTAAGAACCGGAGAATACGCCTGTTACGGTGCGGTCAATCTGGCGCTCACGCTCGGTGCGGCTCTTCACGTAGGTCAGGTACTTGTCCACCTCCTCTTTCTGCTCGGCAGAGGTGAGTTGTGCTACGAGTTCGCTTTCGGGAGCCAGAACGAAGAAGGTGACACCGAACATGGTGTCGGCACGTGTGGTGAAGATGGTGAACTCTATGTCGCTGTCTGCCACCTTTATCTGGACCTCGGCACCTTCGCTACGGCCTATCCAGTTCTTCTGTGTCTCCTTGATGCTATCGCTCCACTGTATGGTATCCAAGCCATCCAGAAGTCTCTGGGAATATGCGCTCACACGCAGACACCACTGGCGCATCTTCTTCTGCTCAACGGGGTATCCGCCGCGCTCACTCACGCCGTCGATAACCTCATCGTTGGCCAGTACGGTACCCAGTTTGGGGCACCAGTTTACCATTGTCTCGCCCAGGAAGGCAATACGGTAGTTCATCAGCGTCTGGCTCTTCTCCTGCTCGCTCATTGCCTTCCACTGGTCGGCACTGAAGCAGAGCTCCTCCGAGCAGGCGGCATTGATGCCCTCGGTGCCCTTTGCCTCGAAGTTGGCAATGAGTTGGTCGATGGGTTGTGCCTTGCCCAGGGCTGTATCGAAATATGAGTTGAACATCTTCTGGAAGGCCCATTGTGTCCAATGATAATAGCCAGGAGCGCAGGTGCGCACCTCGCGGTCCCAATCGAAGCAGAAACCTATCTTGTCCAACTGCTCGCGATAGCGGTCAATGTTCTGGAAGGTAGTCTTTTCGGGGTGCTGGCCTGTCTGTATGGCATACTGCTCAGCAGGAAGTCCGTATGAGTCATAGCCCATGGGGTTCAGCACATTGTATCCTTGCTGACGCTTGAATCGTGCATAAATATCGCTGGCAATATAGCCAAGGGGATGGCCCACGTGCAAACCAGCACCGCTGGGATAGGGGAACATGTTCAGGACGTAGAACTTCTTCTTTGTCTCGTCCTCTTCCACGTGGTATGTCTTGTTGGCCACCCACAGGGCGCG
Organism: Bacteroidaceae bacterium; assembly: GCA_045645045.1. Lineage (GTDB taxonomy): Bacteria > Bacteroidota > Bacteroidia > Bacteroidales > Bacteroidaceae > Physcousia. The sequence goes on from JAZRIA010000007.1 coordinate 7,098, forward strand.
CCACTTCTCTTCAATCTTTCTGAAATCGTAGTCTCTCATCTTTAATTATTAGTTTATTTTGGATACAAAATTACGAATAAGTGAGTGATTTACCAAATTTGCGGTTAAGTGAGAGCAGAAAAAGTTTACTTTTTATGTCGAACGGGAGCAAATCGGGCGAAAATCCGAAGGCGAGCAATTAGACCATTGGTCAATGATACAAATAAGTGATCAAAAAGCAAAAGAATTTAGTTTTTTCGAATCGACGGACGAAATGAAGGCTGGGGTTGCAGGCAGACTATGCCTTTATGAGGAGGCGGGTACAATGGTCAACGTGAGCGCCTCAAGCCAAAGGTCAAAAAAAACACCCATATCTGTTGACATCTATCAATGGTTTTTGATATAAATCAAGAAATAAGTGTTTATTTTACGTTTATTTGGTGACTATTGTTTGCAGATATAAAAAATGGTGTACCTTTGCAGTGCCTTCCGGGAGGAACGCACAAAAAGATTAAAAGAAATTGTTTTAGGTTTTTTCATGATATTAGATTAGGTTAAGTTTGTTTAGGTTTACACCACTCAACTGATACTTGTTTAAGGTAAAAATGAAAACAGATTGATTTCAGGATTATAAAAGTAGAAGTTTGAGAGATTAATCATAACATTAGTCATGGTGTGAAGGGCGCTTGGTTCGTGAGAATCGGCGCTCTTTTTTTTATGTTTTAGCCAGTGTCCTTGTATTTTTTGCTGAAATTAAGCAAAGGGCAGATAAGCTCCTTTCTCTTCAAAATCAAAGTAACCTTGATTGTGTAGGTTAAACAGATTGCTGAAGTACGGTATGATATATCATAAATCAGGACATCTTATGCGTTGTCTGCACTTTGTTTTGATAGGCTCTAAGCAGAGAGCATGTTCGTTCTCACGATGTCTCCATTGAATCATCGTGATGATAAGCCCTTGTCGTCGATAGTCATTAGTCAAACGAATAGTAATGATTCGCCCTCGTCCTCGTGAGGACAAAAGCCAAATTTCGCAATAGCTCTTTCTTACTAATTGAGAACTGTGGCATTATTCTTATTCTTAGCATTTTACAGATATGTCGTGGCGGTAGCTTGCTATGGGTTTGTGTGCAGGAAACGTTTCCATTCATTATGATGCAAGCTTTTGAGCCTCTTAGTTGCCACAAAGTTGTTGTCTTGTTGAAAGATTCTTACAACGAGAACAAAGAGTAAAAACCACGTCAAACCATTCATTGGCTATCAGAATGTGTTTGTTACTGTCTGTATATACTTCATTAAAAAAATAAGAACTAGCTCTTTACCTATTTGTAAAAAAAAAGTATTATCTTTGCATCGTCAAAGTGTATTTTACGCACTGGCAGAGTAATAAGAAAATCACTTGTAACACTAGTATAAATTAAAAGAGCGACAAAGAAAGAATTAATCTATATTCGAGTGTCTGCGGGATTTTAGACAATCAGGGCACTCAAAAACAAAAAGCGTAGACGTGACTTCCCTTGAAGGGAATGTCCCAAAAGCGAAACTTTTGTTTCTTGTTCTAACTGACCGAAACCGCCAATTTCAAAACCAGAGAATAAGCAATACAAAGGTTTGCGTCCTATATGGACGTAGACTATCTGTATGCTTATCTGGTGAGGGTTACTTGGCGGTACCCGGTTGGTTATAAGCGGACGAAGATAGTTTGCGTCCTTTTTGTTTTCCAACCAACCAAACGCCAAGTATTATTATTTTATTCACCAAAAAACAAAATTATGAACAAAGCAAAATTACGCCTTGCCCTTTTTGTGGCAAGCATCTGCCTGTGTGTATCTTCATGGGCAGAGAGAGTGGCACCGACATTCCCAGAATTCACTACGTTTGAAGCAGGAAAGAGTTTCTGTCTGTATAACGTGGAGGAAGGTAAGTTCATTGGAAGTACCGAGTATGGTTTTATCGAACTGAGCGACTACGGACAACCATTAGAGATTACAGAAGCGTCTGAAGGGTTCTATTATTTCCGATTTACACTTTCTGGAAATGAGTATTCTATGTACTATAAAACTAATTATGATGGGAGAATTGACTTTACTTATGGTTACGGTACACCATATAATCATGAATTCTCTATTCTAAAAAACAATGATGACTATCTAATTAAGGCTAATGATATTAATGACTATTTTAATGATAATGCCAGCCTTGGTTATAATGGCGAAAATTTTGCCGTAAATATGACCGAAGGAAGTATTCATTGGCAGTTTGTGGATGCAGAAGTTGCCAAGCACTATTTTGCAAGACACAAACTTTACACTGCCTTGGAGGCATCTGATATCTACAACTATCCTACAGAATACTACGAGGCTATATACGAAGATGCAGAAAGTACAACGGAAGAGTTGGAAAAAGCAGCCGCAGCTCTGAATAATGGCGTGACTCTTACACAGAAATATCAGAGTCCGGAATGGTCTGAATATGCAATTCTGTTGGGTGAAGCTAACGATGCGCAGTACAACATTAGCTCCGAACGGATTGAAAATGGCATTCCTGCTCGCATAACAGCAACTGTATCTGTAGATAAGGATGCAACTCTTGTCTACGGCAACAATAGCTACGAAGTACTCTGTTCAGTTTATATTGACGGAGAATTAGTCAGAAGTACTGAAGTTATTAATTATGGTAATTATAGATATTTTGATAAACTTACTCCAGGTACACATCATATAGAATGGGTATTTACTGGTGGTAACGGTAATGATGGAAGCATAAATAATCTTGGTGTTATCAATACACCACAGACAATCAGTGTAAGCCTTGCGGAATCTGGTAGTTTAGGTACAGAAGTACTGTATCATGTCGACCATATTAAGAATGTTCGTTGCCTGAAAGTCAGTGGTGAAATGAATGACGACGACTGGGCCAAAATTGGTATGATGACTAACCTCCAGAGTCTTGATCTTAGCGAAGCTATTGTAACCAAAATACCTGACGATCAGTTCAGTCGAGATGATTATACAGGATGTCAGTTCCTTCATGAAATGGCACTGCCTAACACTCTGGTAAGCATCGGGGATAATGCGTTTGATGGTTCATATATAGAAGAACTTACATTCCCATCTACACTGAAGGAGATTGGACGTGATGCTTTTAAACGTTCAATGATTACTGAAGCCTTTCTTCCTGATAACATGACCTTTATTGGGGAAAGTGCCTTTGAGAGTTGTTATCATCTTGTATCTGCAAGATACCCTAAGGGACTTAGTTATGTTCCTTCTGGATGTTTTTATGGTTGTGAATTTCTGAACACCTTTGAGTTACCAGAGGGAATTACATATATTAAATGGAACGCTTTCAATGGTACCAAGAATTTTAATGCTTCACTGCCAGAAACACTGACTACATTAGGTTACGATGCTTTCAGCAACTCAGGAACAGTCAATCTGGTTGTACCTGAAGCACTAACTATTTGGGAAAAAAGTTACGATTCAAACGGAGGATTCTTCTCAAATAAAAAGTTAGTCTCCGCCGAATTCCCAACATCTTTCTATAAAGTAGATGTCCAGGACATATTGAATTATTGTGAAAATATGGAAACCGTAACATTCAAGTCTCCAACAGTAGTTGCTGGGGAATATAAAAACAGTTTCCTGGATGGTTGCACTTCACCCAACCTGACACTCAGAGTGCCGTCATTCCTTGTAAACTCATACAAACTGGATGAATACTGGTACAACTATAACATTGAAGGTTTCAACACAGCAGACATTAAGGACTGGAATGTAAGGGGCAACCTGGTTCTGAACAACCGCGAGCGTATAGAGGGTACACCCAATCTTTTCATTGCCAATAGCGGTTCGGTCAAAATTAATGGTGAAAACGCACAGAATATAGACAATCTGGAAGTATATGTGGACCACTACAATACTATTTATGACTATGAAAGCAAGCAGAGTGACTATGCCTTCGGCAAGATTCTGGTGAACAACGACGCCACTACTATCAGCGGAGAATGTGTACATCACCACTATGTTGATGCCAAGAAATGGTATTTCATCAGCCTGCCCTTCGACATTAAGGTAAACGAAATTACAAACGATTCCGAAGCAAGAATGGCAATCCGCTACTATGACGGTGCTACACGTGCATCCGAGGGTGTGGTGGGCAACTGGAAGGACTATGCCGAAGATGCCGTTATTGAGGCTGGTACCGGCTTTATCGTACAGACAAGCGTTGCAACCACAC
>JAZRIA010000008.1:0-1070 GCA_045645045.1 Bacteroidaceae bacterium
GAGGGCTTCACCACGCAGCAGTTGCCCGCAGACACCGCCGCAATCATGGGAACCATGCACAGCATGAAGGGATAGTTCCAAGGACTCATGACCAACGCCACACCATAGGGTTCGGAGATGATAAAGCTTCTTGCAGGGAAATGCGCCAGCCATGTACCCACACGCTTGGGCTTCGCCCACTTAGGCAAACACTTCATAGTATGATTCAGTTCCTTCAAAGTAATGCCAATCTCGGTCATAAAGGCCTCAGTTTCGGACTTCCCAAGGTCGGCATGGAGAGCATCCAGAATCTCCTGCTCATATGTCTTAATGGCATCGTACAGGTCCTTCAGCATGAGGATACGGGCGCTGACGGAATGGGTCGCACCCGTAGCAAAAAACTCCCGCTGTTTCTTCACAACGGCTTCGATTTGTTGGATATTGGTATGCACAGGCATCTGCCTTTCTTCCTAATTTATATAGAAACAGTATATGATAAAGCCGCCCCAAAGGCAATAGTGACAGCCTTCAAAACACAGATGTTTCCCACAATAAAATTGTTTGTTAATTTCAAGTCAATTATTGACAAAGGGCGCATCTTGATGTACACTCTCCCAGACAGGTGTCATGACACCTAAACTGACAGAAACACTTATTGACATACGGAGGGTTTTTTATGAAAGAATTTTTGAAGCGAAAGGACATTGAGCTCAGCTGGCAGCGTTACGGTATCGACGCACTGGGCGCAATGGCACAGGGTCTGTTCTGCTCCCTGCTCATCGGTACCATTCTCAACACCATCGGCACACAGTTCGGCATTGATTTCCTCACCGAGCCCATTTTGTATCTGGGCAAGGGCGACGGCATGGTGGGCTACACCATCGGTGGTGTGGCATCCCTAATGGTAGGCCCTGCAATGGCAGTGGCAATCGGCAACGCATTGAAGGCACCTCCCATGGTGCTGTTCTCCCTGATCACCGTGGGCTTCGCCACCAACGCACTGGGCGGAGCGGGCGGCCCCTTCGCCGTACTGGTCACCGCCTGTGTGGCAGCGGAATTCGGCAAGGCAGTTTCCAAGGAAACCAAGGTAG
>JAZRIA010000009.1:0-28397 GCA_045645045.1 Bacteroidaceae bacterium
AAAGAAAAGCCACTCTAACCGGCGGTGATTCACCGGATAGAATGGCTTTTCCTGTGCTATTCTCTTTCCTCTGGGAGGAGATATCCTATATACGACTTCTTTCGTCCGAACATGGAGGGTTCCTTTTTATCGCCACAAAATTATAACTTTTTTCCCGATAAAGGAAACATTTGGGACTCTTTTTTCAAATACACTCTCCATAATTATTTATAATTTATGTAAAAAACTTAAATGTAGTATAAAACTTGCAGTTTGTAAATTATAATTAAAATTAAACTATAGAATTTTGAACTTGGCAAAACGTAACAACAACTGCTTGGTACCAACATTTTGGAAGTTTACCGTTGCTTTGGCATCTATTCCCAGACCCTCTATGGCAATTACTGTTCCTGTGCCGAAACGATCGTGTAATATCTGCATGCCAACAGAAACACTTGGAATGTCTTTTGCAACATTATTATTATGAGAAACTTGATTTGCTGGCAGTGTCGTTGGTTTAACACGGACAAATTTACGTGCATCTATACCTGTCGGTACAGATTGACATGGGCTGGAAAACGAAGCATTGGCGTTACCATACGAAGAGAAAGACGGCTTATTGCTTGATTCAAATGTTCCAGAACCTCCAGAAGATAACACAGCAGCACCTTTGAGACGGAGAAAACGTGGGTCTATTTCACGCAGGAAACGGGATGGTTCACAGAACTCTGTCTTTCCATAACGGAAACGGCTTTTGGCATTTGTAATTATCAGATACTCCTCTGCACGGGTAATGGCAACATAAAACAAACGCCTCTCTTCTTCCAATCCTCTATGGCTGTCAATGCTCATCTGGGAAGGAAAAAGGTTCTCTTCCATTCCCACAACAAAAACAACTCTGAATTCCAATCCTTTGGCTGAGTGTACTGTCATCAATGTAAGCCTGTCTTCACTTTGGTTATCATTTTCGTCAACATCGCTCAGCAAAGAAACTTCCTGAAGGTAGTGTGTCAAGAAATAGTCTTGTCCTTGTTCCTTGCGTTCCTGAACAAAGGCCGCTATACCGTCCATAAGTTCCTGCAGATTCTCCTGTCTGGCGATATCCTCGGGTTCATGCCCTCTGTTCACTTCTGCCTGCATACCAGTCTGACGGACAATGTCCAGCACAAGTTGGTGTGCATCATCTTGAGTATGACGTTCGTTGAACGACCTTATCAAATGTACAAATGACTGGAGTTTCGTTCTAGTACCGGAATTCACTTCCGGCAACAACTGTGGCGTGCAAAGGACCTCCCATGGTGTAGTGGCATGTACTGATGCAGCCTTAAATACCTTGTCCAGAGTAGTCTGTCCTATGCCTCGTGCCGGATAGTTGATAATTCGTCGTAGTGCTTCCTCGTCGTGCACATTCACCGCAAGACGAAGGTATGCTATAATGTCCTTGATTTCCTTGCGCTGGTAGAACGAAGTACCTCCATACACTCTGTACGGAATAGAGAACTTCCGCATGATTTCCTCAAAGGCTCGGCTTTGAGCATTTGTACGGTAAAGTACGGCCATCTGACTATAGGGAATCTGTTCATTGTTGCGAAACTCTCTGATACACTTCATTACTGCCGTAGCTTCATCTATGTCGCTATACGTCTGTATTACGCTTATAGGCTCACCCATCTCCTTACGGGAGTATGCCTCCTTATGAATCTGTCCTCGGTTATGGCCTATAAGGGAATTGGCAGCCGAAACGATTGTCTGTGTGGAACGGTAGTTCTGTTCAAGTTTGAAAAGCCTGCTACCACTATATTGTTCCTGAAAGCGCAGGATATTGTCTATGTTGGCTCCTCTGAACGAATATATACTCTGAGCATCATCACCTACGACACATACGCGCTGACGATGCTGGGTCAGCAGCCATACTATTAGATGCTGGGCATAATTAGTATCCTGATACTCGTCTACGAGAACAAAATGAAACCTCTCTTCCCACTTCTGTGCGATATCAGGATATTCGCTAAACAGTATCCAGGTATACAGAAGCAAGTCATCGAAATCCATGACATTGGATTGACGGCAACGGTGCCAGTATTGCATGTAGATTTGACCTATCGCCGGCATCTTCGAGTGCATGTCGGCCTCCATGTTTTGCCTGTCTGCCATATATGCCGACGGCAATATCAGTCGGTTCTTTGCCATACTGATGCGCGATGCAACACTTCCAGGCTTATAGATCTTGTCGTCCAGTTGCATATCCTTGATGATATTTTTAATCAAGCTTTTGCTATCGGAAGCATCATATATGGTAAAGTCCGGAGCAAATCCAAGACGTATGCTTTCCTGACGAAGGATACGTGAGAAGATACTATGGAAGGTTCCCATCCACAGACGAGAGGCAGTTTCCTCTCCTACCATAAGGCCTATACGCTGACGCATCTCCCTGGCGGCCTTGTTTGTAAAGGTAAGTGCCAGGATGTTCCATGGCTGCAAGCCGTTCTGCAACAAATAGGCTATCTTGCTGGTCAGGACACGAGTCTTTCCAGAACCAGCACCGGCTATGACAAGTGAGGGTGCATCGCAACAAAGGACCGCCTCGCGTTGACTCTCATTAAGTTCATCTATTATCATCTATGAATATTTCTTATTATTCACCATAACATTCTCACACACCTTATATATTTATGAGGAAGGACACAACCATAGCCAACAATATAGCCCATGGCCAACGGACAATACCATAGGTGATGAGTTCAAGTACGTCACGCCTAGAGTGTAGAGTTCCCGAGACAATACCAAAGACGAAACATACTATGATGCACTCTATACACAGGCTTTGGAAAAGTCCATGGCTCCATGGGGATGGAAAAATCTTGCCGGTAACTCCAAGCAGAGGACTATCGGGAATAAGGGCAGAGAGCAGCAACAGAACATTGCTGATCACGGCAACTGCGATGGCAGAAACAAGGCCGTCCACATCGCGCAACACAAGCAGTTTGCTACGGATAACACTGCCCGCCGCAACAATAAATAGAATAGTGTATACCAATAATTCCGAGGCTGCACGCTCTGTACCATGAAGCCATAAATACCTCAACAATTCGTCCATGGATGAAGGTGTGTGTTGAATATACTTGCATTATAAGTAAAAAAGCTTATTCCTCGTCGGGTCGCAGGTTCTCCAAATCGATTATTCGTAGTTGCAAGGCTCTTGTCACAAGGCGTGTTGCATTGACTCCGGTACGTTCGTTGCCTGGAAAAAGACGGTTAATAAGGTCTACCTGACGTTTCTCAAGACTCTTGGCTCCAAAGGGCATGCCTTTAAGGTTTGATATCATGTCCTTGGTATATCCCAAAGCCAGATGACGGAGATACCGTTCATCGTACTCGTCTATGTCGTAGTCTATAATAGCATCGCTCTGCTGGACCTCAGCAAGTATGCTCTTCCGAAAACGTACGAGAATCTTTTCCAAGATAGGTTCGTTGAACACAAAACGACGACCATGCATGACAAGCTGTACATCATCGCGTTGTAACAGGCTACCAGTCTTCAATATGATGCCGTCCGCACCTGCAGAGAGAGCTTCGACCCACAAACGTTCGTTCAGTATCTCACCGGTAAATATTAGTATCTTTAGACTGCTGTATCTGTCTCTCAACTGGCGGCAGATGTCAATGCCTACCGTTGTACTTCCACCCAAGCCAAGGTCCAGTAATATCATATCAGGCACATCCTTGCGCATGAGTTTCCATAACTCTGCCTCGTTTTGTGCGGTACCGATAATGGTGGCCTCGGGAATCTCGCTTCTGAAGATATGTTCTGTGCCCTTTAATTCCAACTGAACGTCTTCGACGATAATAACCTTGAATTCTTCCATAGTGTTATGATGATTTCATTGTTTTCTACATATAGTCTCAATCCGGGAAAACCACAGGAGGCATCGTGCATGCGGACTATTTCACGCGCTACAAATGCGTCCAGATTGCCAGCTTCCGGTGTGAAAAGATTGTCGGGAATCCGCTTTCCCAATACTTTGATCCTTACTTCCTGAATATGGATACCTTCTTTGATTTCAACGGAAATAGGGGCTTGGGAAATGGCAGCCATTATCCTGCGTTTCAGTTCGTACAGGACACTTTCATCCATGCCTACCCTGATGGAAGTCTGACGTTGGGCCTGTCCAAGCAGCATGGTATAAACGTCATTATAATAGTTCATCAACTGAAACAGGTCCTTCTTGTCAGTTTCCTTACTTAGAGCCATCTGTTGTATACGTGCAGGATAATACATAGTCTCATGCTTGATGGTTGAAAGACTGTTATCTAAAATGCGGTTCTGGATATGTATGCGATCCAATTCGTACTGAACACGGTTGAGAGTTTCAATTTGCTGTATTTGCAAATCCTCATGGCGTTGCATCTCGTTTCTCCGGCGTCTGGAACGTCGAACAACAAGTATCAGACAAGCAACCGAACTTAGGAAAAGCAGGAGCGTGAAGAATAGCGACCATGTTATCTCTGTCTTCACGGTATGCAAACGTTTGGCATAAACAGGAAGATTAGGGTCGGCTGTATATTGCCTGTACAAACGGATACATTGTAAATTATGTTTCCTGTACTCATCCCACAGACATAAGGTTTGCGATGCTATGGCCATTTCATTCTCTATCAGCATCCGCAGGTATATGCTATCCTCAGGTACAAATTCCAAAGCCAGACTTCCGTGTTCTATTGCCTGAGTGTACCGGTCCGCTACATTACAGTTACACATCTTCTCGTATTGCACAACAGCATTAGCATAATCCTTTTGCGCATAAGTTCCGATATTCAGCAAAAAGAGCGTCACTATCATCAGTATACGTGGAAGCGTGAACCAGAAACGGCTACCCTTGCCTTCTTCACTATCTACACCAAAAACACAACAATGAAAACGTGTGGATAGTTTCTTCATTTGGCCAATGATACCCTTGCAGTTCATCAATCCGAAACCAAAGCCTTTGCCATCGTCCATAGTTGCGGCATCAGCATCCTGTGTTGAAGAGATACGAAAGACCTTGCTGTTGTTTATCTTGTCTACATTCTCCTTGCTAAGTCCGCATCCGGTGTCACTGACTGATATTTTTACAACACTATCATCTGCATCTACCGTTATGCTCACAGTACCGCCAGAAGGCGTAAACTTGCGCGCATTGTCGCAAAGGGTGTTTATCATGAAAAGAGTCAGGGCACGATCTGCCTTTACACAAATCCCCTCTGAGGATGCAACTTCAAAGTTGATGCCTTTCTGCTGATACGTACTTCTGTTTTTTGCTATGGTATCCAGTAAAGGTTGCAGGGGGAATGTGGTTATGTTCATTGCCACCTTGCCCTGCTTCACTTGAATCCACTCAGTCAGGATATCATTTATTCTAAGTATCTCTGCAGAAAGTTCGGCCACATACTCCATGTCCTGTGTATGTAGCATACGATTAATATAAGGAACGGCATTTTCTGCAAGACTGACTTTTGCACGACGTTCTATGTTGGACAGCTTTTCGCGTGCCAACTGCAGTTCACGTGCGCTTGTCTCATCTATAGCTAGTTGCAAGGATTCCTCCGCCTCACGTTCCTGTCTCCTGGTTAACCTTTTCAAGCGACCTATCAAAATCCAGAACACTGTAACAACAATCAATACCAGAACGGCTATGGCTGAAAGATTGATATAGAGTCTGTAACTATATGACTGCAACTCTTCGGCTCTGGCTTCCTCTTCAAGGTCCTGACGCATGGACTCGATCAGCGACAAGTATGTCCTTCGGTTCTTAATGGCCAGTTCCGTGTTTGCAAGGGCACTATATGTCAAAGAGAGGCGTTCATAAATAGCAGCTTCCCAATATGGAACACGTTTCATTTCTGTCTTATGCTGCTTCATCACTATGTCCAAGGCCTCGTGCAAGGGAGCCAACGCCTCCTTGTATCGTTCTTGCCTGAAAAGCAACTCGGATTTGGTACGTAAAACATTGGCCATCTGAAAGCTATCATTATAGAGACGGAACAAATCAAGAGAGCGGTTTGCAAGCGCCAAAGGTAAGGAATCCTCACAGAATGACGTTGGCATACCAGAATACTGGCCAACAACAAAGTCCATGCCTCCGCCACGATTCTTTCTTATCAGCGTTTGTATTCCCGGTTTTTCCATTAGTGTGGCAAGTGCCTGAAGACTATTTGCCTGGAAGTATTTGTCCTTACGACGCCTGGAGATAGTAAGAACGTGCGTAAGATAGTCGAATTCCTTCAATATCACAGAAACACTGTCTCCACTTAATATTCCTCCTGCACCCAACATGTACATATAGTTGATCCATTGGGCTGTATCCATTGGCAGCCTCATATATGGCTCAACATGTCTCATCTCAGCACGCGAAGCAGAATCCTGTTGGGAATAGAAATAAAACGTACACGCAATAATGTGCATTTCCGTACGTGCATACAGTACCCTGTTCTTTAGATGGGGGGTGAGAAGATGAAGTTCCTCATCTATTCTGCTTAATCTTCTTTCTGCACTATGCCATGCTCTGTAGAAAGTTCTGAATTCGCCCGTTCTCTGTGATACTTTCATCCTGAGAACGTCTGTACAAAGAAGTTCCACCTGGTTGTTTGTCAGCGAGTCTATTCTGTCCAACTCCTTCATGGCTTCGCTGAAATGCATTTTCTGATACAGGACAAATGCTTTATGGCTTACAGCCTCTGCCCTTCCGTCGGGGTAATCCTCACATAGATTATATGCCTTGTCTGCATAATATAACGAGGAATCAACATCTACATAACGAAGAAGGTATGCCCGACGATTCGCTTCGTCGGGCATACTTGTGTCCTTTCGTGTGCAGGATGCTAGCACAACAAGCAATGTCAATATAAAAGCAATTACTCTGGTCATACTCCTGGAAGTTCTGCTTTTTTAATCCTTTACGAATTGCTTGTTAATTGTTTTGGTTCTGGAATAACTGTTTGCCACTGGTATGACAGTCGTCTCAACAGAACGTTCTGTATTTCCGAAGTGCTTATCCAGCATCTCGTCAATCTCTTCAAACTTCTTGCCCATGTTAAGGTTCAGGTAAATCCTATATAAGGGATTACCCCATCTGCCCAAATCGTCTGGAGCCAGTTCCCTTACCCTCTCCATAGGTTCCAGAGCACGCCTATACAGTACACGACGTCTTGCTGGGTCCTTTTCGTCCAAGGTCATATTAAGAAGAGATATACCTTTATTATATAACGCGTCAATGTTGTCGGTCTCACGTATCAGACACTCCTCACTCATACTGATACATTTCTCATAGTCTCCCTGTGCCAAAGCAAACATACTCATGGCAAACCAATACATAGCTCTGTCAACATCGGACCTGACCAGCGAATCTGTTCGCGCAAGTCCTCTTTCTATTTCTCCATGACGCAAATAATAATCCATGAGGTTCAAGAAGAAATAGTTATAACCAGGATACGCGTCAACACCTTCTTCCAGAATTTCCAGCCACTTTGCGCTATCCCCAATATGAATATAGCTGCGTGCCTTATATTCTGCCAGGGCAGGACGCTCCTCTTCAGATGTCAAGGCTATTGCCTTATCCACATGCTCCAGCACATGATAAGGATTGTTTTCGTTCATTCCACATACCGTGGCCCAGTATGCTACACGTCCGACGATACTATCCAAGTCTGTTGTGCACGTTTTGAGGAACATATCAAAAAAGGGATATGCCTCGGACCATTTGGACTTACGGAGCAGGAACTTGCCTCCTCCCAAGAGATTGTCTCGGTGTAAAGCTCTCAGTTTTATATTCTTGTTCTCGAATTTTCCAGATTCATCCACAGAATCACTTTTGAGGGTGTAACCATATATCTTGAGGATCGTCTGATATAATTTGACGGTATCTAAGTTCTGCTTTAGATAGGCCTTCATGTTCAAGCCCTCATTCTGGCTCTGTTGCAACAGGGCACAAAGATTATATCCCTCTGCTCTCAAGTTGTCAGCAGTAGTTGGCAATGCCATACTGTCAAGAAGTATGCGTTCAATATTTTCCTGACCTGAACCTGCCCTTATGGCGGCATGGGCTTCTTTAAACCTCTTCTTAATAGTCATCTTTTTTTGTGCATGAAGGCCTGACAAAGAAAAGAGGTTTATTAGCAATATGATTAGTAGTCGAATCATAATTGAATCAACAGAAAGAGAATTAAAATGGCTGCCACAACAGCATACCGTTGTGGCAGTCTTTTCTTTAATTACATTATATACTTTCGTATAAAACAAACTTATTAGTTGAGGTAGGCATCCATTTCAGCAGCCTGTTCCTTTTGGCCGGTATTATTATAGATAACCTTCAAAGGAGCAGCCCACTTGCTAGGATCCTTGTCTTCCAGTTCACGATACTTCTCGAAATAGGGAGCAGCCTTGGCAAAAAGACTCTTCACCTCATCCTCGGCAGCCTTGATAGCAGCCTGAGACTTCATCTTCTTTCCGCTGATTGCACGTGCCTTCTCCAAAGCATTCTGATAATAGCAGTAACCGCAATTGTAAATACCATCTGCATAGTCAGGATCTATATCCACAGCCTTCTGGAAGAAGGTGATGGCATTGTCAAAGTCGCTCTTGGCATAGAAAGCAAAACCACGGCAGTAGTTCGCAACTTTGCTGTTGGGATACTTTTCAACAAGTTCATTGGTGTATGTATCAACCGCTTCGCTACCAGCGTTATTGTAATGAGCCATCAACTGTTGCATGCCTATTTCGCCAATTTCACTATCAGGGGAAAGAGAAATCATTTCCTTCATTGCGGCAATCCACTCCTCTGTCTTGCCCTGCTCCTTGAGCATCTGGGGCTTAGCACGAAGGACGAAGTTGTGGCTCTCCTTGTTGTCGAACTGCAATGCCAGATCATAATACTTGTCCATCAACTCTGAATTCTTGTCGTTGAAGGCAGTATAGAATATGTTAAACGCAAACTGTGATGCGGGATATTCTGGGTTCTTTACAATTTCATTATCAGCCACCTCGGGATACTTGATGGGAAAATTGATGTAGGCATCCAATGCCTTCTGTGCACCATCCAGATCCTTAGCCTCAATACAGAACTGACACAGGTAAGCATAGTATGCATGTGTCTTGGGGAACTTCAGCTTTACAGACTGGATAACCAAATTCTGAGTCTGGTCTTCCTCCTTGCCCCATGTCAGCTGGCCATGGCATGCATCGGTAATGGCAAATATTGAAGTGGCAAGCGCTTCACGGTTATAAGGTTCCTTCTTGGATGCCTTTACCAGTTCATTGTTCAAGATCATTGTTGACATGTCGTCCAATGCCTTGTATGCCTGAAACTTCTTATTATCCTTAATGTACTCTGTAGAGAGTGCCTCTGTTAGAAGGCCAATACCCTCCATGGATACTGTCTGAATCTTTGCCTCGTTCTCTGCAATCAATTTTTCATTTGAAGACTCGCCCTTCTGCTGCTCCATCTGGATGGCCTGGTACAAGGTCTGCACCTGGGCGGCACAAGCCATACCGTCGCTTAGCTTCTTGTTGGCCTGTTTAGTTGCTTCCTTCAAAGCTGCCTTGGCAGCCTTGGCAGCAGCCTTCTCTTCGGGGGTCTGAGCCATCACACTACCTGTCAGCAGTACAAGGGCAATTGTGAAAAGGATCTTTTTCATAATTAATATTGTTTAGTGGTTTCGTTATTATCATTCATTAGTCTCATTGAAGTCGAATTCATCCTGGATGTCACCCTGTGTATTGGGAGCCGCCTCTTCTACAGAAACGTTCTCTTGAACTGTCTGTAGTTCTGCGCTTTCAGATTCTGGGGCAGTTTCTTCTTCCTCATCAGAACGGGGAACCACACATACGTGGGCAATGCTATCGCCACGCTTCTTCAGTTCTATAAGTTTTGTTCCCTGGGTGGCACGGTTCTTGGTTTCCTTGATATCGTCCACATGCAGACGTATAACCGTACCAGACTTGTTGATAATCATAAGATCGTCCTCCTCGGTAACAACCTGCAAGGTTACAAGCTTGTTGTCATCAATAAGGTTCATAGCCTTCACACCCTTGGCATGGCGGTTGGTCTTGCGGTATGCCTCCACAGAGGTGTACTTGCCCCAACCCTTGTCGCTCATTACCATGATGCTCTCGTTTTCGGGATCATTGATTACGGCCATTCCAATTACCTCGTCCTCACCATCGTTGTCCAAGACAATGCTCTGCACTCCAGTGCTTACACGTCCCATTGTACGAACGTCGGATTCATTAAAACGAACGGCACGGCCATTGCGGTTTGCAACGATGATTTCATCAGTACCGTTGGTCAGGTTCACGGCTATTACACGGTCTTCCTCACGGATGTTGATAGCGTTCACACCATTTGTTCTGGGACGGCTGTACTCTGTCAGACAAGTCTTCTTGATGATACCTTCCTTAGTGGCAAAGACAACATAGTGTGACTTGCAGAAGTCGGGATCCTGCAACTTGCGGATCAGCAGACATGCCTGTACCTTGTCGCCTGGCTCTATCTGGAGCAAGTTCTGTATGGCACGGCCCTTGTTCTGTTTTGTCCCCTCGGGAATGTCGTACACTCTAAGCCAATAGCAGCGTCCACGGTCGGTGAAGAACATCATGGTGTTGTGCATTGTGCCGGTGTAGATGTGCTCTATGAAGTCGTTATCGCGTGTAGCGGAACCCTTCGAGCCAATTCCTCCACGCCCCTGCGCACGGAACTCGGCCAGAGGAGTACGCTTGATGTAGCCCATGTGGCTGATGGTTACCACCACCTCGTCGTCGGCATAGAAGTCCTCGGCATTGAATTCCTCGGCGCTGGGCATGATCTGTGTCTTGCGCTCGTCGGAGTACTTCTCCTTCACCTCTATCAACTCGTCCTTGATAACCTTGCGGCACAGGTTGTCGTCTGTCAGTATCTGGTTGTAGTAGGCTATCTTTGCCTGCAAGTCGTCGAACTCGTTGTGCAGGTCTTCCTGGCGCAGACCAGTCAACTGGCTCAGGCGCATGTCAACGATAGCCTTTGACTGCAATTCATCCAGGTTGAAACGTACCTCTAGATTGCGCTGGGCGTCCTGTGGTGTCTTGCTGGCACGGATTATGCGTACAACCTCATCGATGTTGTCGCTGGCTATGATCAGGCCATCCAGGATGTGGGCACGCTCCTCTGCCTTGCGCAATTCGTACTTGGTACGGCGTATTACAACCTCATGACGGTGCTCCACAAAGTTGCTGATGCAATCCTTCAGGGTTAGCAGGCGGGGACGTCCCTTGACCAGCGCAATGGCATTGACGCTGAAACTAGTCTGCAGAGGAGTCATCTTGAACAGTTTATTCAGCACTACGCGTGCATTAGCATCGCGCTTCACATCTATTACAATGCGCATACCCTCACGGTCACTCTCGTCGTTAGCATTGCTTATGCCCTCCAACTTGCCATCTTTCATCAATTCGGCAATGTACTCGATGAGCTGGGCCTTGTTCACGCCGTAGGGAATCTCTGTAACCACAATCTTGTCGTGTTGATCGCCAGCCTCGATATCTGCCTTGGCACGCATGATGACACGGCCGCGACCAGTCTCATATGCGTCCTTTATTCCTTGAAGGCCCATGATGTAGGCACCTGTGGGGAAGTCGGGGCCCTTCACATACTGCATCAGTCCCTCTGTGTCCATCTCTGGATTGTCAACGTATGCAACACAGGCGTCAATCACCTCACCCAGGTTGTGGGTTGGGATGTTGGTTGCCATACCCACTGCAATACCGGTAGCACCGTTCACCAAAAGGTTGGGGATACGTGTGGGCATAACGGTAGGTTCCTGCAAGGTATCGTCGAAGTTGTTGGTCATGTTCACCGTCTCCTTCTCTAGATCCTCCATCATGGCCTCGCCCATCATGCTCAGGCGTGCCTCAGTATAACGCATTGCCGCAGCACCGTCACCGTCCACAGAACCAAAGTTACCCTGACCATCAATCAGTGTGTAGCGCATATTCCATTCCTGTGCCATGCGTACTAAAGCGCCGTAAACAGAACTGTCGCCATGAGGATGATACTTACCCAGTACCTCACCCACGATACGTGCACTTTTCTTGTAAGGTTTGTTGTGTGTATTACCCAATCCCTCCATACCGTAGAGGATACGGCGGTGTACGGGTTTGAAACCGTCACGTACATCGGGCAAAGCACGTGCAACAATGACACTCATAGAGTAGTCAATGTAACTTTTCCTCATCTCGGACTCAATGTCCACTTTGATGATTCTTTCCTGATCTTCCATTTATAAAAGTTTAGTAATACTTCTTGTTTATAAGGCAATATCTTATATTTTGCGCAAATATAATCATTTTTCACGACTTAAACAAGAAAAATAGTATACAAAAACATCTAAAATTTTATATATAGATTAAGTTACAAACAATAAAAATAATTGTTAGCTAAAATAGAGCATAAACAAAAGTTAGAAACAAAGCCACAAGAATTAGTTGTATATCATCATATAAAAATCCTGAACGAGTGTATGCGCTACTAAAATATTGTTGAGGAGAGGAATTTAATTTTAAGCTTATAAAATGTAGTAATGCATAAATTAACACACCAATAACAACGCCTAGCAACGCACCAAATAAAACATCCAGAGGGAAATGTACACCTAGATATATACGACTATAACCTACTATGGAAGCCCACACCAGAAGAGAGACGGTAGTGGGCATATGCCTGAACACGAGGGAAAGGAATGTAGCAACGGCAAAGGTGTTGGCAGCATGCGAACTTACAAAGCCATAGAGTCCGCCACTACCTGTAATGTGCCTTACCATAAACATGATTTCTGGATCATGGGTGGGACGGAATCGTGCCACCCAAGGTTTAATGAGGGAGGAACTTATCTGGTCGGCTAGCAGGACGCACAGACCAATTCCTAACAGTATGCACAGAGCCTCCTTGACTGGGCGGTCGCGAAGGACCACAAATATAACCACAAGCAAGAGCAGCAACCACGTAAGCGTGTCGCTGAACTTCACCATTACTCCATCAAGCAGGGTATTGTTGCACTGGTTGATATAAAGGAGCAGTTCCGTATCGAAGGAGGGAAATGTCATATGCCTGTTTTGAGTTTGTATGTCGTTATTTCTTAACTTGTATTCCCTTGTGGGAACGTTTTTCTTAAATGGCCTCGTAGGTCTTCTTCTCTATCCAACCCACTTTTCCGTCAGCAATCTGTATTTCAGCCCAGTCGCGCATGGAATTGTCTTTGATTTCCACACGTGTACCCTCGTGGATGACAAACAGGTCAGTACCCGATGCGGTGGGAGTGCTGCGCACCGTTACGGCAGGTTCCATGACGATGCCGGCTGTGTGTGTACGGTTATAGTTGCGCAGGGTATAGGCAAGTATGTTGAACACAACACAAAACACAACAGCAACGATGGCCCCAAAGAAACCTGTCTTGCGCAGCGCCACTGAAGAGCAGTAGACATACATGGCAACGAGCATCAGTGCAAGTATGAAGGCTGCAATAGCCATATAGGCCCATTGAGTTACAGAATGGCTGTGCATCACGGATTTCCACACCGACACGAAGAACATCTCATGGCGGGGGATAATGCGGTCAATGGTCTTGCCCCTGGCCATAGCAAGGTTGAAGCGTATGTCCTCGTCGGACGGGGCGAGTTGGGCAGCACGCTCAAACCATAGCACAGCCTTGGCCATGTTGTCCTGGCGGTAGTGGGTGCATCCAAGATTGTAGTATACGGCAGCACTCTCGCCCTGTTGTGCCAGCAGGGTGTACAGTTCCTCGGCTTTGGCAAAGTCCTCGTTGGCGTAGGCAGAATCCGCCTCGGTCTTGATTATGTCAATGGAATCCCTGGACATATCCGTTGCCATGAGGGATTGGGAGAATAGCAATAGAAGCAATAATGACTGTAGTATGTTCTTCATCTGCATTGTACTGTCTTCAGGCAGGCACATACCTGCATTTTTAAAACCTTTATTTAATGAAACTTCACTTTACGTTACAGGCTTTTGTCAAGGCTGTTTATGGCCTGTGTGGCAGATTCATAGATCTTGTCCATGGTGGCAATGGGGTCGCCTGGTGCAAAGCGTGCAAACTCGCACGACTCAAGTACCTCCATATACTGTCGGATGAGGTCCTCGTCAACACCGCGTGCAGCAAGAGCCTCGCGCACGTTCTCCTTGGCCAGGTGCGTCATTGGGATGTTGAGCTTGTCGCCAGCATAGCCCAGCAATGCCCTAAGCGTTTCCTCATAGAAGGGACCTGCCTGCTGGGCCTTGAGCAGTTTGCGTGCCGCCTTGAGCCGCTTGGCTGCTTCCTTGCCTGCCCTCTTGCCCTTCTTGCGCGCTATGTCGGCATTCATCTTGGCCTGACGGTAGAAGATGCCCAGAAGCAACAAGAACAGCGATGTAGCACCCACGTAAACCATGAAGTAGGAAAGCGAACCGAAGAAGTTGTCAACGCTCTCGCGCACGTCAGCCTTATTGGTCTTGATATAGTGTATGTCGGAGGAAAGGACGCGCAGGTCCTCCTTTTCCAGCACCGTGGATGCCCCTGCCACCACCTTGCCCTTTGCCACATCCAGGTGGAAGGAGTCGGTATTCAGCGTTACGTATTTTCCTGCATCGGGATTGAAATATACAAACTCCACGGGCGGTATGGAATACCTTCCAGCATGGCGAGGCACGATGACATAGTCAAAGACTATATTACCCTTTGCACCTGCCGATGTGTTTGTGGTCTTGTCTGTTTCCTTGGGGGTGTACACCTCAAAGTCCTTTGGCACATTCACCTCTGGTGCCTTCATCAGTTTCATATTGCCCTGTCCGGACACAATGACCTTAAGGTTGGAGGCATCGTTGGCATCAACCTGGCCTGGGCTTAGGTCGGCACTCATTGAGAACTTGCCCACGCATCCAGAGAAGTTTGCCGGCGACGGCTGGGGCAGCGGGCTTACCTCTATTTCCAGTTGTGGCGTGTTGAGAGTCTTGCGGACTCTCTGTGTCAGCGAACCGCCGCCGAAGAAGATGTCGAACGGGTCGGCATGGGGATTGGTTATCTCCACTTCGGCATCGAAGGACACGCTGGGGATGGTCATCTTACCGCTCTTCTGTGGGAAGAGCACATACTGGCGCCAGATGGCCGTGCCATAGTTGCGTCCGTTGTAGTGCTCATACTTGAGCGAGAGCTGTGCCTTGCTATTCAGTTCCTGGCAATGGAAACCGTCCAGTTCGGGCATGTCGCCCACCAACTGGCGTATGTTGACCAGGGTGTAGAGCTTGTAGGTTAGTACCACCGCCTCCTGTTCGAATACCTTGCCTTTGCTCACTGTGGCAGAAATGAAAAGGTCCCTGTCGCTGATGTTTCCATTCGAGACATGGTTGTCGCGATGGGACTGGCCGCCCTGTTGCGAGGAAGTGCCACCTCCCTGGTTCCTCTGTGAGGCGGGGAGCACCTTGATGGTGGTGCTGTTGCTTCGTATTGTCTTGCCTTCAAGCACTACATCTGCCTTAGGCAGGGCAAACTCGCCCTCCTCCTTGGCAAGGAGCACATATGTGAACGTGATAGTGCTGGAGTGTGTGGTCTTTCCGTTAATCATCTGGAACGAACTCTGGCTGCTTGTGGATGGGCCATAGAGAAGTTCGAAACCAGGGAAGTTGCCCACCCTGATATCCTCCACATCCTGTGTGTCGACGACATAGCTCACATTTACCCTTCGTCCCACTTCACACACTTCCGGAGCCTGAATCTTTACCGTCTGTGCACAGATTGTCATGACTCCTGCCATCAGGTATGACAGGAAAAGCAGTATTCTCTTCACGATTACGTTTTATGTATTTTTTTCTATTGTTATTTTTGATTCCTGCTATATTTAGGGAAGCACGCAAGGACTTACCATTGCTTCTGCAGCCTTCTGCGTGGTACTTCCTGCTGCTGGCGCTGTATTTTCTCCTGAGTCTCCTTTTCGTTCCTCATGGCAGCCTGGAGAAGTCGCTCGGCAGTTTCCTTCGACATGTCCTGCTTGTCCTGTGGCTGAGGTTGCTGCTGCTCCTGCTTTTCGTCCTTCTTAGGTTCCTGCTTCTGCTGTTGCTGTTCCTTCTTGTCCTCCTGCTTCTGCTTGTCCTGCTGTTCCTTGTCCTGGCCGTCCTGCTGGTTGTCCTGCTGGTTCTTCAGGTGCCACTTGGCCAGGACATAGTTGTAGCGTGTTTCGTCGTTGGGGGGGTCGTTGCGCAGTGATTCCTTGTAGCAATCCACCGCCTCGGCATATTTCTTTGATGCCTGCAGCAGTACTCCCATATTGTGGTAGATGTCGGAAAGCCTTTGCTTGTCCTTCTCGTATTTGGAAGCCGCCAGATATTCCTTCATGGCATCCTGTGGCTTTCCCTGCCTTACGAGGGCATTGCCCATGTTGTATCTGGCAATAGCGTAGGTAGAATCAACCTCCTGCGCCTTCCTGTACTGTACGATTGCCTTCTCGGAATGGTCGCTGCCACCCAGTGTATCCAGCATCAGGCGGTTGCCTCTGCGGATATAGTCGCGCATTGTCTGTGCATCGGCAGCACAGAAACAGCAGCACGATATGAGAATGAGTGAGAAAAGTCGTTTCATGAACATTTCCTTATTGTTTTTTCCGTGTAAAAAACGTGAATCTCTGCAGTATGTGGTTCTTTCTCTCCATCAGCAGGACGTCGAGCAAGAGGAAGAGCATGGACAGGAGCAGGAAACTCTGGAACTGCTCGTCATACTCTGAGAAGATAGACGATTCCATCTCCACCCTGCCGAGTTTGTCTACGTACTTGTCCAATTTTCCCTGTGCCGAACTGCTGTTGTCCACGTAGATGTAGTTTCCGTTTCCGGCATTAGCTATCTCGCGGCACATATCCTCGTTGAGATGGGATATGACGGTATTGCCCTCGTTGTCGGTGATGTACTTTCCTGTTCCAGGCATGGGTATTGGAGCACCGGCGGGTTCACCAACACCGAGCACATAGACATGCATACCCTTCTCTGCTGCGGCCTTGGCTGCCTCCACTGCCCCACCCTCGTTGTCCTCACCGTCGGTGATTACGAAGATGGCTCGAGAGACTCCCTCGTTGGAGGTGAAACTGCGGGAAGCCAGGTTTATGGCTGCGGCGATGTCCGTACCTTGCATCTCTATCATGGAGGGCGATATGGTCTGCAGGAACATCTTGGCCGAAACATAGTCGCTAGTAATAGGCAACTGCACATATGCCTGACCGGCATAGACAATCAGGCCTATCTTGTCGTCAGTCATGTTGTCCACCAGGTTGGAAACCATCATCTTGGCTTTTTCCAGTCGGTTGGGGCGTACATCCTCTGCCAGCATACTGTTGCTGATGTCCATGGCTATGATGGCCTCTATGCCGCTGCGCTTGCGTGTGTCCACACGTGTGCCATACTGCGGTCTTGCCAATGCGATTACAAGGAACATGATGGAGAGTTGCAGGGACCAGCACTTGAGTTCGGTTCACAGCAGAGAAACGTCCTTCATGAGAGGTTTCAGCAGTTCCGGGTCGCCATACCGTCTGAGGTTGCGTCTCTTCCTGTAGGTCCACATATAGTGTGCCAGGGCAAAGATGGGAAGCAGTAGCAGAAGGTAAAGGTATTCTGGTGTTTCGAATCTAAACATACTTAGGTGCTGTTTGTGTTTTCTTTCTTATGGTATCCTCTTGAGTACAGTAGCTCTGAGAACAAGTGCCAGGGCCATACAGAGGAAAGCAACGAGGGCAAAAGCCTGATATGCCTCGTAGCGCTTGGAGTACTTGCGCACGTTCATCTTGGTACGCTCCAATTGGTCTATCTCTTCGTACACCTGGAAAAGTTTCTCGGTGTTTGTAGCACGATAGGTCTTGGCATCGGTCTTTTCTGCTATCACAGACAAGATGTTGGTATCTATCTCCACAGGTACGTTCACATATTCCCTGTGCCCGCCCACCATCATTGGGTAAGGAGCCGTGCCATTCGTACCTACAGCAACGGTATACACTCTGATGCCAAAACTCTTGGCTATATCGGCTGCCATGCCTGGCGATATGTCGCCACGGTTGTTTGTACCATCGGTAAGCAGTATTATCACCTTGCTCTTGGCCTTTGACTCCTTCAGTCGGGACACAGCGTTGGCAATACCCATACCTATTGCAGTACCGTCCTCCAGCATTCCTCGCATGGCCATGTTGCAGTCCATTCCATTCAGCAGGTTCAGCAGGGCGGTGTGGTCCATGGTCATGGGGCACTGCGTGTATGCTTCGCCGGCAAACACCGTAAGTCCGATGTTATCGTTCTCTCTGCCGTTTATGAACTCTATTGCCACGTTGCGAGCCGCCTGCACACGGTTGGGCTTGAGGTCCTCTGCCAGCATACTGGTGGAAACGTCCATGCAGAGCATTATGTCGATACCCTCCACACTGGTGTTGCTCCACGAATTGGCTGTCTGCGGACGTGCCAGGGCACATACGATGGCGGTGTATCCAGCAATGGTCAGAACGAAAGGCAGGTGTGTGAGCCACACTCTCCATGTCCGTCCTGCACGTCGGAAACTTGCCGTCGAACTCACCTTGAGCGAAGGGGTGGATTTCCTATGCTTCATCACGTACCATACAATGTATGGTATGACGAGAAGCAGAAGCAGGAAATACCAGGGATTGTAAAACTCCATTTCTTTTTATATTTTATCTGAAGAATATTCTTGTCAGTTTTGCACATTTGCACAAAGAGCAATCTGCACTATGCAAACATTTCATACAGGCGCCACACAATGCTTCCGATGATGGCGCAAATGCCCAACGCGCTCAGCACAATCACCACACGCATGATACCCACCTGCATCTGCCGGTGCTTGTCCGTTTCCTTGATAATCTCCGGTTCGGGACGGGCATTGGGGTCCTCCTCCACCTTTGTTTCATTCACATACTGCAGTGCAGCCATCAGATTGGCATCGTTTTCGTTGATCTGTGTGCTCCATTTGGCAAACTTCACAAGGTCGGCAGTACGGAAAATCTCCTTCAGTTCCAGAAGACTCTTTTCGTCGCCTTCGTTCATGAGACGCTCTATTATTTCCGAACTGGTCATCTCCATTGCAGAGAAGCCATATCTTTCCTGTATGTAGGTTCTCAGCGTATCGGTGAGCAGAGTGTAGTATTCCTTGCTGTCCTCCTTGGCCCATGTGCGCTGCTCCTTGAGTCGCTCTATCTCGCTGATGGCCACCTGGTGTGCTGGAACCTTCTTCTTGCGACGTATGATACGGAAGATGGGCTTGCCCTTCTTTATCAGTATGCCCATGCCCACTATCAGTGCTACCAATGGCAGCAATGCCAGCATACCGTAGGCTATCTGTTGCCAGTCCTCCCATGCAAACGGCAGGTCTTGAATCTCTCTCGGAGGAAAGAACCTATCTGCATTAAGTGTATCAACATCAAGCGTATATACTTTAAAGGCTAAAGCCTTGCTTTCATATTCAGAAGTATCCACCCTTACCTGTAGTGGTGGCAGGTAGTAGAAGGCTGAGTCCCATGCGGTGATTATGTAGCGCTGTGTTATCTGCCACTGGTTGCCGTCGTTCATGAGCACGGTATCCAATTTGCCCAGCTCCACTATCTCCACGTTGGGTATTATCTCCATGCCCTTCTTCAGCACGGGCATCTGCAAGGCACGTCCTGCAGGCATAGACACCTGCAGTTCCAGTCCGTCCTGCTGCCCCACATAAAACTGCACGCTGTCCAGCCTGGCTGTAACCGTAACCTGTGCTCTCGATGCCGATACAGCAAACAAAGCGACTGCCAGTAAGGCAATCACTCTGTGGGTCATATTTCCGATGGCATTGCTGCCGTTCTGTTTCTTTCTATTCATTTGCGAAAGTTTATGCATTCTTTCTTTCACTCCGCCCCACCCAACCCTAGTCTCAGGGTGCAGGACGCCTTTTCTCTCCTTAAGAGCGTTGTCTGAAGAGTCCCATCAGTGCTGCTACGTAGTCCTGGTCGGTACGCACGCTAACGTTGTCAACGCCACTTCTGGTGAACGTGTCCCTCAGGCGGTTCTGCCGTCCCCTCCACCATGCTGCGTGCAGGTTTCTTACCTTCTTGCTGCTGGTGTCTATGAGCATCTCCTCGCCCGTTTCAGCATCGCGTATCTGCATCAGCCCCACGTCTGGCAGTTCAGCCCCACGGCGGTCATACACCTGCACGGCCACTACGTCGTGCTTGCGGTTGGCTATGGTCAGTGGCTGGCGGAAGTCCTTCTCGTCGATAAAATCGCTCAGCAGGAATGCCGTGCATCGGCGCTTTATCACAGAAGTCAGGTATTCCACCGCCTGCCCCACGTCGGTACGGGTGCTTTCCGGCTTGAACTCCAGCAGTTCGCGTATGATATATAGAATATGCTTGCGTCCCTTCTTTGGCGGGATGAACTTCTCTATGTGGTCGGAAAAGAATATCACGCCTATCTTGTCGTTGTTCTGTATGGCAGAGAATGCAAGGGTGGCGGCTATCTCTGTCAGCATCCTGCGCTTTGTCTGCACCACGGAACCGAACTCCAGGCTTCCGCTCACGTCCACGCAGAGCATCACGGTAAGTTCGCGCTCCTCCTCGAATACCTTCACGAAGGGCTTGTTGAACCTGGCCGTCACGTTCCACTCTATGTCGCGTATGTCGTCGCCATACTGGTACTCGCGCACCTCGGCAAATGCCATACCCCTACCCTTGAAGGCGGAATGGTATTCGCCTGCAAAGATATTGTTGGACAGGCCCTTTGTCTTGATTTCTATCTGCCTGACGCGCTTCAGCAATTCACTTGTCTCCATGCACAGATTAGGGCACCTCCACCTTGTTGATTATCTTGCTGACGATTTCCTCTGGTGTGATATTGTTGGCCTCTGCCTCGTAGGACAAGCCTACGCGATGGCGAAGCACGTCGTGAGCCACGGCACGCACGTCCTCGGGAATCACGTAGCCACGGCGCTTGATAAAGGCGTACGCCCTTGCAGCCAAGGCTAAATTGATGCTGGCACGAGGGCTGGCACCAAACTCTATATAGTCCTTTATGTCCTTCAAGTTGTACTTCTCGGGGTAACGTGTGGCAAATACAATGTCAGCAATGTACTGCTCTATCTTCTCGTCCAGGTACACCTGACGCACCACGGCACGTGCCTCCATAATCTCCTGGGTGGTCATCAGGGGCTTCACCTCGGGAGCCTCGCCCTTGATGTTCTGGCGCACGATGAGCTTCTCCTCCTCAAGTTTGGGATAGTCAATGATTACCTTCAGCATGAAACGGTCCACCTGTGCCTCGGGCAGAGGATAAGTACCCTCCTGCTCAATGGGGTTCTGTGTGGCTAGCACCAGGAAGGGTTTGGGCAACTTGAAGGTTTCCTTGCCTATGGTAACCTGACGCTCTTGCATGGCCTCGAGCAATGCGCTCTGCACCTTGGCTGGAGCACGGTTGATTTCGTCCGCCAGCACAAAGTTGGCAAACACGGGACCCTTCTCCACCTGGAAACTTTCCTCCTTCTGAGAATAGATCATAGTACCTATCACGTCGGCAGGCAGCAGGTCGGGTGTAAACTGTATACGACTGAACTGCGCATCCACCAGCGATGCCAGAGTCTTGATGGCCTGTGTCTTGGCCAAACCAGGCACACCCTCCAGCAGTACGTGTCCGTCGCTGAGAAGACCTATCAGCAAAGACTCCACCAAATGCTTCTGTCCCACGATAACCTGTGCCATACCTGTCTGCAGGTTGGTCACAAAGGCGCTCTGACGCTCAATCTGCTCGTTAAGAGCACGAATATCAAAAGAGTTCATTGTGTTTAATAAGTACTTTTTATTGTTCCGGATGCAAAGTTAGCAAGAATATGGCATATAGACAACGCTAAAAGTTTAAAAAGTACTATATATTATATAAAGCGTGTTAAAAAGAAAAATCCCCAGCCTTTCATAGGCCGGAGATTGACTCTATATTGGTAAAAGTAAAAAGGAGCAAAGGATTTGTTATCGAAGTTTTCACGAAACTCACAAAACATTTATGCCAATGGTTACCTTGCACTAATTCTACACTCTTTCCATACTATCAGTTAGTAGAAATATCCTTCTTAACAAGTTTAGGAATTCTTATCGGGTCACCTGTGTGAATAATATTAGGGTCTTCAAACTTATTAAACACAATTAGATAACGAACCAGATTCTGATCTCCAAGTTCCTTGCGTGCTATTCTATACAGAGTTTCACCTACCTGCATGTGATGCACGTAACCAGCATCACCTACAATCCAATATTCGCCACCTGGAACTTGAGGAAAATACTTCGCTATCTCAGCAGGATCCTCTCCGACTACGGTTTGTTGTTGGTTTGGAACTGCATTTTGCGAAGGAAGCACTGTATCTGCTGATAACGTATCATTAGCAATAGAGTCTTGTTCAACAACAATAGGAGTGTCAGTATACGACTCTGGGGTTTCGTCTGTTGGCACTGACATGCCTGTCTCAGATGCTTCTGGATACGTATTAAAATCAATCTTTTCAAAAAGCCTATAATGACCAGCAAAATACGAAAGTGCCATAAAAATTACAGTCAATAAAACATAACCCCATCTATACGACTTGCATTTTCTATCCACAACAGTCATATCCAACGGTTCAGACGACATAGGATAAGATGGGTTATCGCCATTAACTTTTCGTTCAGAAGATTTGCTATCAAATACAATTACTGGTGCAACTTCATTCTTCTCTTGTAGCTCAATAGGCACGTCCGTCTCTTGTACTTTGCCTGAAACAACACTAGCTTCAACCTCAACATCCACGATCCCGTCATCTTCTTCTGTATTGAACTCATGGACATGAAGAGCTGAATCTTCTTGCCCATCCATAATATCAGAATCTAAAGTTTCTGCTTCATTGAGAATTTCTCTTGTGTTATTTTGTTCAGAATCCTCAATGATGGAACCTGCAACAACCTCCTGAGACACAACAGATTTAGATATACTATCGGTTACTTCGTCTTCCATCTGCACCGGTATCTTTTCCATCTCCTCAATAGAAATCGATTCACTAAGAAGCGTTGTCTCAAAATCAGCAAACGGACGGTTTACAGTATCCTTAAGAACACTATCTGGCGTAAATGTCAGCTTTGTATGACCAGCAATGACAATACGCTCACCTGTATTGACATTTATGCTTTCACGATCTGACACATTGACAAGCTTAAAGGTTCCAAAACCTTTAACTTTGACAAGTTTATCCTTAGCAACAAACTCCTCTACTATCTCAAATACAGTCTTTACAAAGGCATGCGACGATTTGATATCTAATCCATAAGATTCTGCCATAATAGAAGCTAAATCCTGGAGGCTCAACTTATTGTCCATAATCAAAGATTTCTTGTTACTGAATTTTGTTTTTCAACACATTACTTTGCTTGAAGGAGACAACCATCTTTGGAGGAACAAGCATACGTTGACCAGTTGTGGGAGAGATCAGCACACGTTCAAGTCGTTTCTTTGTCTCAAAGGTACCAAAGTTAGAAATAAAGATAGAATCCTCATCGCATAAACGATCGGTAATTTCCTTTATTAGAAAATTCATCCTTTGTTGGGTATCTTTGGCATTGGAATTTGTTCGGCGAGCTAATTCGGCAATAAACTCTTTATTATTCATTATAATTAAGGGCGTTAGTATAAAACTTCTCTATTATTTGACAATTTCTCCATAAAGGTCAAAATCATCAGCTTTGGTGATGCACACCTTGTAGAATCTGCCAGGAGATAGAGGGCCGGCTGATGTAGGGATGAGCACTTCGGGATCCACCTCGGGGGAATCGAACTCGGTGCGTCCTATGTACCAATCCCCTTCCTCGCGGTCAATGACCACATGCATCTCCTGACCAACTTTCTCTTCCTGTATCTCTGCGGATATTCTTTGCTGAAGGCGCATAAGGCGTGAAAGGCGCTCTTCCTTGACATCCTGTGGTATATTGTCCTCGTATAATGAGGCACTGGGGGTTCCCTGCTCTTCGCTATATGCAAAGGCTCCCATACGCTCAAAGCGTGCCCATCGTACGAAATCACATAACTCCTGAAAGTCTTCGTCGGTCTCACCGGGAAAACCAACCATCAGTGTGGTACGGAGATGTATGCCAGGAACCTTATTGCGTATGTTTTCTATCAACCTGTAGGTTTCGTCCTTGCTGATATGCCTATGCATGGCATCGAGGACATTGTCTGAGATGTGCTGAAGGGCAATGTCAAGGTACTTGCACACCTTCTTGTTGTTTTGCATCACATCAAGCAAATCCATAGGGAAGTCCGTTGGATAGGCATAATGCAAGCGTATCCATTCAACACCTGGGATATCTGCCATAGCCTGAACAAGTTGTGCAATACGACGTTCTTTATAGAGGTCCAATCCATAAAATGTAAGTTCCTGTGCTATGACCTGAAACTCGCTCACCCCCTGTGATACCAGATGACGTACCTCGTCAAGGATCTCCTCCATTGGACGGGAGCGATGTGCACCAGTGATAATGGGAATGGCGCAATATGCACAACGGCGATTGCATCCCTCGGAAATTTTCAGATAGGCATAGTGCGAGGGTGTGGTGAGATGACGCTCGTTTCTGATGCTTTCATCATATTCATATCCCAGGTCGGCAAGCAGGCGTATCCAGTCAAACTTGCCGTAATATTTGTCTACTTCTGGTATTTCCTTGCCTAGTTCATCCATGAATCTCTCGCTGAGGCATCCCATCACATAGAGTTTCTCCAACTCACCCTCTGTCTTACGTTGGGCAAGTTCAAGAATCATGTTTATACTTTCCTCCTGGGCATCTGCTATAAATCCGCATGTATTCACCACGGCAATCTCTCCAGTGAGTTCTTCTGCATCATGCGACACCTCGTAACCAACGGCTTCCAATTGGCGCATAAGCCTTTCACTATCCACCAGATTCTTGCTACACCCAAGGGTTATAATATCTATCTTCATCGGGAGACAATTTGAGGGATTCTACTTGAACAGGGAGTCAACAAACTCAACACGGTGAAATGGTTGAAGGTCTTCCATACCTTCGCCCAAGCCAATATATCTAACAGGAATCTTGAACTGGTCAGATATGCCGATGACCACGCCCCCCTTAGCCGTGCCGTCCAACTTAGTTACAGCCATGCTTGTAACCTCGGTGGCCGCAGTAAACTGCTTTGCCTGCTCGTATGCATTCTGTCCGGTGCTTCCATCCAGAACAAGCATTACATCGTTTGGTGCCTCAGGAATGAGTTTCTGCATCACGCGCTTTATCTTGGAAAGTTCGTCCATCAGTCCTTTCTTGTTGTGAAGGCGACCGGCGGTGTCTATAATCACCACATCAGCATTCTGAGACATAGCACTTTGCAATGTATCGAATGCCACGGATGCAGGATCGCTACCCATCTGCTGCTTGACAACGGGCACTCCCACCCTTTCGCCCCAAATTACTATCTGCTCTACGGCAGCTGCGCGGAATGTGTCGGCAGCTCCAAGGACAACCTTCATACCTGCCTGCTTGAACTGATAAGCCAACTTGCCGATGGTGGTGGTCTTTCCCACACCATTCACACCTACGACCATAATGACATAAGGGCGCTTGCCCTCAGGCAGAGCAAATCCCTCAGTGTCTTCGGTGTTATTCTCTGTAAGAAGTTGTGCTATCTCATCGCGCAATATACGATTCAACTCACTAGTACCCAGATACTTGTCTCGAGCAACACGCTGTTCTATTCTCTCAATGATGCGAAGTGTGGTGTCCACACCAACATCACTTGTAACCAATACCTCTTCCAGGTTGTCCAGAACCTCATCATCAACCTTGTCGCGACCGGCCACGGCCCTTGCTATCTTATCGAAAAAACCAGTCTTGGTCTTCTCTAAACCCTTGTCCAGGGTCTCCTTTTTTTCTTTACTAAAAAATGAAAACAATCCCATAATCTTTTTACTCTAATGCTTTAAACAATGTGCAAATATAGTGTTTTTTTCTCATTTAATGGCACTAAAGGCTTAGAATTTCACCAAATGTGCATGTTTCTTAACAAATACGAGGCGAAGGTACATGCCTCGTGTTCTATCAGCCATCACAACACGAGGCAACGGTCACGACATCACGAGATGATTGGTACTACACCGGGGTAACAAGTCTTTTGTACCAAGAAAAAGTATCTTGATAAACTTTTACTCCTCCAGTAATAAACATTCTAAACATATGCTCGATTATGAGCAATTCTTAATTATTTTTCGTACATTTGCAGACGTTGAAATCTTAAAAACAAGAACAACTAACGATAAAAGAGACACATAAATAATCGAGATAGGATATGAAAATATATTTACTCTCCTTAGGCTTGGCTATAACCATGACAATCACTTGTCATAAAGCTTCTGCACAAGAGTTCGGGCAACACTTTGAGGATGCTACACTGAGGCTTGACTACATATTTGCTGGCAATAATAACTCCCAGGCTATATATCTGGACGGAATGAAGACCTTCAAAGGATGGTACGGCAGACGCAACAAAATGGACACCCTACCTCTGCAGGGGAACGGACACATAACGGTCACGGACATTACAGGTTCGGACACACTATACATGCATAGCTTCTCTACTCTCTTCCAGGAGTGGCAAAGCACTGAAGAGGCCACACATGTGGCCAAAAGTTATGAAAACACATTTCTAATACCCAAACCTAAAGAGATGGTGCAAGTAACTGTAGAACTGAACAATATACACAATGGTACAAAGTCTTACTTTAGACACACTATCAATCCCGACGATAAATTAATAAGAAAACATCCAGAAACAGAAACTCTGCCATACAACTATCTGCACAAAGCCGGCAATAGCAGAGACAAAATTGACATCGTCTTTATCCCAGAAGGATATACCAGATACGAGATAGAACAGTTCAAGGAAGATTGCAAAGAGAGCATGAAATCTATCTTCCGACACAAGCCCTTTGGCAAACTAAAGGACAAATTCAACTTCATTACTGTGGAGATACCCTCCGAACATTCAGGTGTGAGTGTCCCCAAGAACAACACGTGGAAGGACACCGCCGTGGGGAGTCATTTTGACACTTTCTACAGTGAACGATACCTCACAACATCTAACATCAAAAAACTTTACGACATTCTGGACGGCATTCCATGCGAAAGTATCATAATCCTTGCCAATACCGAAGAATATGGTGGTGGAGGTATATACAACAACTACATGCTTAGTGCGGCAAGGGGTAGAGACTACAAGGCAGTCATTGTACATGAATTCGGCCATTCGTTTGCTGGGTTGGCGGACGAATATTTCTACGACGACCAATACGTGAGCATGTATCCGGCTGGCACAGAGCCTTGGGAACAAAACCTTACCACACTGACCGACTTTGAGAGCAAATGGAAGGACATGCTCCCTGTTGGCACTAGGATTCCTACCGATGCTGATGGCAAGGACATATACACCAAAATAGGTGTGTACGAAGGAGGAGGATACCAATCCAAGGGAGTTTTCCGTCCGGCACAGGATTGCCGCATGCATACCAACAAAGCACCAGATTTCTGCCCCGTATGCCAAAGGGCAATATCACGAATTGTAAACTTTCTCACAAATGAAGATTAAGGACAGATACGACTCACTCATTCAATACTTCCAGGAAACAATGCCTGTGGCAGAATCGGAACTGAACTACACCACCCCATTCGAGTTGTTGGTTGCCGTCATACTCAGCGCACAATGCACGGACAAGCGCATCAACCAGATTACACCATCACTATTCCGCGACTTCCCCACACCCGAGGCAATGGCGCTAGCCACACCCGAAACAATATACAATTATATAAGAAGCGTATCCTACCCTAACAACAAGGCCAAGCATCTTGTGGGCATGGCACAAAAGCTAGTTAGCAACTATGGCGGAGAGGTACCATCCACAGGCGAAGAACTTGAAAAACTTCCAGGCGTGGGCAGGAAGACCGCCAATGTGATTCAAGCTGTGATATTCAAGAAAGCCAAAATGGCCGTAGACACCCACGTATTCAGAGTCAGTCATAGAATAGGACTGGTTACGAAGAACTGCACCACACCGCTATCCGTGGAAAAGCATTTGATAAAATACATTCCGGAAGAAATAATCCCATTGGCACACCATTGGCTCATTTTGCACGGCAGATATGTATGCCAGGCACGTACACCACATTGTGAAAAATGCGGTTTAACCACCATTTGCAAACATTTCTCTTCAAAAGGTTTGCAGATATAAATCCTTTTAGGTAACTTTGTGTGCAATTTAGTTTAACCATAATAAAAACAAACATTCAAGTTATGACAATCAATCAGTACAACTTTGCCGGCAAGAAGGCAATCGTTCGCGT
>JAZRIA010000010.1:0-3366 GCA_045645045.1 Bacteroidaceae bacterium
CCTGCCTCATAGAGCAGGCTTTCTGTCAGGGTTGTCTTACCACTACCGTCATTACCCAGCAAGGCAATGTTCTTGATTTCTTGTGTCTGATAAGTTTTCATCGTGTATTAGTATTGGTTTATTTTAAGTCTTTCTTTGGCACAAACACAGGTTTCATTCCCATATAAAATGCCGAAATCGGACGTAAAAATACACTTTTTTGACGAAATACCGACGAGTGCTTTCTATGTTTTACAACATCATATCAGACATAATGTCGTTGGACACGAATATACCATCCTCGGTTAGCCTCAACACATCCCCGCATTGCATCATCCTGCCGCTCTTGATATGCGGTTCGGCCATTTTCATGGCATATTCCCTATACCTTGGCTTAAGGGTGGAAAGGTCCAAACCGTCGATGGTTCGCAAACCTTTAAGCACCTTCTCCTCGTAAAGGCAATCCTCGTCCAGGACCTCCACTTCTCGCTCCGGCATACCGGCTGACATGATATATCCCTTCAAGTCAGAGGGATTACTGCTTCGCACATTGGCACCATCATAACTATGTGCACCAGGCCCCAATCCCACGTATGGCTCATCGCGCCAGTATCCGCTATTGTGCTGTGCCCTCATGCCAGGCAAGGCGAAATTGCTCACTTCGTAATGCTCCATGGAATGCATTGCGGTGGCCCTTACAATATATTCATACATACCTCGGGATACTTCGTCCGAGGCCTCGGCCACTTCACCACGTTCCAGCATATGGTACAATGGGGTTCCTTCCTCCCATTGCAGGGAGTAGGCGCTCAGGTGTGGCACCTGCAAAGACATGATTTCATCCACATCCCCTTTCCACATTTCCATTGTCTGTCCCGGCAGGCCGTACATTAGGTCAAGGCTGATGTTCTCATACCCCGCCTCACGCAACATGGACACCGCCCTGTGCGCCTGTGCCGAGGTGTGACGCCTTCTAAGCAAGCGAAGCAATCCGTCGTCAAAGGTCTGCACACCCATACTTATTCTGTTAACGGGCATAGACTTCAATGATGCCACAAATTCGGGTGTCACATCATCTGGATTACATTCAATTGTAACCTCGGCATCGCTCTGCAAAGGAGTCACCCGTTGCACAGCATCAAAAATGTCCGTCAGGTGCTTCGCATCCATCTGGCTTGGCGTACCGCCACCTATATATATAGTATTTGCGCGCGCGAGACGAAGCTCCTCCGCCCTACCCTCAATTTCCTTCAGCAAGGCCCGCACGAAGTCATCCTTAAGCTCAGAGGATGTAGAAGAAAAAAAGTCGCAGTACAAACACCGCGACTTACAGAATGGTATATGGATATATATCATAATTCCTGGAACGTAAGCTCATAGAAACATGGATAAACGCTTCCCATGGCGTGCGAATGTCCTTCGCTATGAGGCACTATCAACCTTACCTTGGCTATAGGTGTCTCGTCAGTCTGAACTCCTACACGGATATATTCCAAGGGTTTAAGCCAACCGTCGGGCACATCAGAGTCTCCATAAGTAGAATACATCAGACTGCCCGTGGGCATTGTCAAGTCAAAACTAGCACTAATATATCCAGAATTGTTGGATACATTCATGTACTCCGGTCTTGTGGCATACTTCTGGATACGGTTAGTCAATTGCAGACTATCGCCCATAATGTTATACTCCCAGAAACGACAGATAAGACGACGGTTTTCACCCGGTTCTATGCGATTGCCTGTACCTTCACGCACTATCTGCATGTACACACCACTATTCGTAAACAGTACAAACTCATTGTCCTCAACCTTTGTGGTGCTGTCCTGATTCACAAACTCCTCCTCGGTAATAACCTTTATCTTGCCCAGGTCAAGCAAGGTGTCATTGCCAATCATCATCACAACATCACGGTTGATAAAACTTTTCACCACCTCACGTTCATGCTTCTTCTGCTCTCCGTAGGTCTTTTCTTCCTTATTGCACGAATACTGTGCCATAACTACAAGAGCAGCCAGAAACATCCAATATATTCTTTTCATAATATTCCTTTTTCGCGCACAAAGATACGAATTAAAATTAACAATTGACCACGATAGCACTAAAATAGCAAGCGCAGAGAGGATTATTTAACAAAGTAATAGGATAAAGAGTAAAGAGCCTTATCAAGTGAAAACGTAAAACCTACAACCTGTACTCTAAAATTCGTCCGCACACCTAAGATCTAGTGGACGGCAAAACGGAAGAGGCATATTGGCTTCTCAGATTAGCAGAAGCGCAAGGCCAAACATCGTCTCATTTCCTTCTTTTCAATATATTCACATTATATGCCACACCTAACCTAAACTGCTGATATGGATAATCGCGAATGCCGTATTGATAAGCAGCCACAACCTCCCACTGCTTTATACGATACGAAAAATTAGTCTTCAACACCATAGGACAATCATGAGCCTGGTCTCCACCATCAGATATATAGTTTTCCCAACCGCTATATCCACATAAAGACTGGGACAAAGTAAAATGGCTGTTTTCCCACTTCAGCATAACACCATATTGCACCGCATCGTTCTGTCGTCCGTTATCGGTCTGCCAGCATAAAAAACCAGTACTAGCCACTACTCTAAGCATGTGGTTCCACTTAAGGCTGTGACCCAATGGAAAGGATTTGCCCAGTGAGGTATCAAAGAAATAGCCAGGACCGTCATAATATCTGGCATGAAAAAATTCACCTCCAGAAGCAGACTTAAGTGCGGCACGTATCGTCCAGTCTGGTCGGTATTTGCGTTCTGTGAGCAAATGAATGTCTGTGCTAACAAAAACATCACCAATAAGACATCCCTTGCGTGCTTCCTCCTTATGTTCATCCTGAATGCGACTTGCCTCTATGCTTTCGTCCGAGTTTGAATACCATTCTACCACAGGCATCCATAAAGTAAGATTAACCCGCGGAGTCCACAATGGTATGTTCACCTTAAGTGACACATCGGCTGTATGGTCATTACGTTTACCTAGAAAATAGTCACCAGCAAGTTCTATGCGCAATTCATCCTCCACTCTACCGTCAAGCATATCTGGCACAGAGAATGCATTAGGGCCAAAATAGTACGGAGAAATAAACGTAGGTTTATTCAAGGGTGACTTGCCAAGTTCAGTCTGGGCTAGGGAAGACACAGCTATGACAAACAAGGCAACAAAGACTGAAAGAAATTTCATATCACAATTATTTAGGCACAAGAATCAAGAAAACTTACTGAGCACAAATTCTGCAAAATGGACGATTTATCGAGAAATTCATGAACTTGTAGAGACGGATAAAGAAACAAAGTCTCTGGTATCCTTTCAGAAACCAGAGACTTCTTTCTAAAAACGGCGGCTACCTACTCTCCC
>JAZRIA010000011.1:0-1043 GCA_045645045.1 Bacteroidaceae bacterium
CGGCCTTTATCCAAGCTGTTGTCTCACGTCTCTTGATTGCGGGCATTTTTACGCCCTCGGTCTGGTAGCTTATCATGATATCAGGTTTTTTATCCAAAGAATATATATGCAATAATTATGGCCGTTATTATTCCTGCAAGGTCGGCAAGCAGTCCGCAGGTGACAGCATGGCGTGTCTTGCGTATTCCCACACTTCCGAAGTATACGGCAAGGATGTAGAATGTGGTGTCGGTAGCACCCTGGAACAGGCATGCAAGACGGCCGGCAAAGGAGTCGGCACCATAGGTGTTCATGGCATCAATCATCATTCCGCGTGCACCGCTGCCACTGAGTGGTTTCATTATTGCTGTAGGCAGTGCTCCCACAAAATCGCTTCCCATGCCCATGGCATTGGCACACCATGCGATGCCGTCCATGATTACATCCATTCCTCCCGAGGCGCGGAACACTCCAATGGCGACCAGGATGGCAATGAGGTATGGTATGATGCGTACTGCTGTGCCGAATCCATCCTTGGCACCCTCAATGAACGCGTCATAGACATTTATCTTGGCGCGCATGCCTGCAATGATGAAGATTATTATCACAGAGAAGAGTATCACGTTGGCAAGCGAGGTGGAGAGCACCTCTATCTCTACCTGTGACAGCTGCATCATTCCCCATGTTCCGCCTGCTATCAGCGTGCATATTCCAAGCAGGAATAGCATCATTGTCCTGTTAAAGAGGTTTATACGCTGGTATATACTTGTGACAATGAGGCCGACAATGGTAGACA
This sequence comes from Bacteroidaceae bacterium, assembly GCA_045645045.1. Taxonomy (GTDB): domain Bacteria; phylum Bacteroidota; class Bacteroidia; order Bacteroidales; family Bacteroidaceae; genus Physcousia. The sequence goes on from JAZRIA010000011.1 coordinate 776, forward strand.
CTGTGGTTGCAATGAGTATCGGGATGAAAACGTCTGTCGGGTTTGCTGCACCGCACTGGGCGCGGTAGAGTAGTACTGATACGGGAATGAGCGTGAGTCCCGATGTGTTAAGCACCAGGAACATTATCATGGAGTTGCTTGCGATATCCTTCTTCGGGTTTATCTCCTGCAGTTCCTGCATGGCTTTAAGGCCCATGGGGGTAGCGGCATTGTCGAGTCCGAGCATGTTTGCCGAGAAGTTCATGAACATGGTTCCCATTGCCGGGTG
>JAZRIA010000012.1:0-4481 GCA_045645045.1 Bacteroidaceae bacterium
AGAAGGGAGTTTCCACCGCCATCACGCAGGTAGAGGAAATCGTGGAGCCCGACATGGAGGAGTACCGCATCATGCGCGACTACGTCATGAAGGAGAAGAAGTTGGATGTGGTTCGTCCTACTGACCATCTTGAGACGGATCTCGGCCTTGACTCGCTCGACCGTGTCAGCATGCAGGAGTTCATCATGCAGACCTTCGGTGCAGAGGTAAATGCCGACAGCATCCTCTCGTATGCCACCCTGGAGAACCTTGCCAAGCACATTTCCAAGGCCAAGACCCACATGGACGTGGCTGAGGATATCGACTGGCACAAGTTGCTTACAAGCACACCTGCCATCGTACCCTCTTCCTCAAATGCTCTTCTGCCGTTAGGCGCCAAGACCTTCAAGATGATAAACCATCTTTACTTCCGTCTCAGCATCAAGGGCAAGGAGAACATCCCCGCCAACGGCCCATTCATCATTGCCCCCAACCATGAGAGTTTCCTGGACGGACCCATGGTTACCAGCGGATTGTCGTGGGATGCCATCAGGAATACATACTTCTATGCCACCGAGGAGCATTTCAACACCGCCTTCAAGCGCTCCGTGGCGCATGGCAGCAATGTTATCCTCATGCAGAAGTCCGACCTGAAGAGTTCCATCCAGTACATGGCACAGGCATTGCGTGCAGGCAAGAACCTCATGATATTCCCCGAAGGCCGCCGTACGAATACCGGTGAGATGGGCGACTTCAAGAAGACCTTTGCCATCCTGGCCAAGGAACTTTGCATACCCATCGTTCCTGTCCGCATAACAGGTGCTTTCGAGGCATTGCCACGCCACAAGAGTTTCCCACGTCCCAGCAAGGTAATTGTGGAGTATCTGCCAGTCATTGTGGCCGATGCAAACAAGTCTTATGACGAGATAGCAGAGCAGGTTAAGCAAGCAATAGCAGGTAATTGATCTAACTCGTCTCCCTCTCTTCAATAGAGGATATAATAACAGCCCGTCCAAGAGTCATATGTGCTTTTGGGCGGGCTGCTAATTGATGATGCGTGCCTATCTCGAAATGTTTTTCCTGTTGTCGAAAGCAACAAAAAGGTTTGCCAGTATGGTTCCGGATATAGAATGGTAGGCACAACTGATAGCACATGGCACTACGCAGAGGATGGCTTCTGGAGTACTGGAAATGATTTCGGAATTTGCAAAGAATGAAGTTGCAAGTACCGTAGCCATGCCAGCATTCTGCATGCCCACTTCGATGGAGAGTGTACGTTTCTTTGCCTTGTTGAATTTGAAAATGTATCCAGCCAGATATCCGAGGAGATATCCGAGACTGTTGTGACAAAATACCACGCACAACATGAGTAGGAATAGTAAAAGTCCACTGTTTACAAGTTGTGGTGTTACTTGGGCAACAACTCCTCCCACGATGAGAGCAAGACAGGTTACGCTGATGCCAGGCATGATTGACTGTATGTCATTGAACAATGGCTTCCTACTTAAAATGGTGTTGGTGGTAAATCCAATAGCTACGGGGAGGAGTGTTATTATCAGTATACCACGGAACATTCCTGTTACGTCTACTTCAATTCGTGTGTCTGCCACCCACCATACGAGCAGGGGTGTCATAAGAGGAGCGAGCAGGGTGGAAACCGTGGTCATACCTACGGAGTATGCCACATCGCCACGGCATAGATATGACATGATGTTACTGGATACACCACCTGGACAGCAGCCTACCAGTATTATACCTATAGACAGATAAGGATTGAGGTTAAAAATCTCGCAGAGCAACCATGCAATCAATGGCATCAGCGTATATTGTGCACATGCTCCGATTATAATGTCAAATGGTCGCCTGAATAGTTCCTTGAAATCGTCTACTGTCAGAGTAAGTCCCATGGTGAGCATAATGATACCCAGGATTATGCTTGACACGTCGCCCTTTACCCATGAGAAGGCTTTTGGAAAGAAGATAGCCACGATGGCAGTCAATATAACGTATAGTGATGAATGTGAGGCGAGAAAGGAACTTGCTCGCAAAATCATTCTTGTCATAATTTGCATAAGGAATTCATGTGTACGTATATAACGGAATCCCACCATGCTGTTGTCTCCATTGCGGAATGCAATCATGGTGGGATTCGTATACATAAGTAAGGAGACAGGCTATTGTGTTGCCTGTCTTCCTTTTGGTGACATTATGTTATGCCGATATAATATTATATAAGGTATTGGTCGCTGATGCTCTCGTTGTCCTGCACACTTCTGATGGTGTTAGCGATAAGTTCTGCCACAGAGAGTTGCTTTACCTTGGCACAAGCCCCCTTGTAGGGGATAGAGTCGGTGAAGATCATCTCCTCCAGTGCACATGCGTCAACACGCTCGTTAGCTGGTCCGCTCATAATGCAATGGCTGGCAAGTGCACGTACAGTGCGAGCACCCTTTTCCTTGAGCAGGTCGGCAGCCTTGGTGATGGTACCTGCTGTGTCTACCATATCGTCTATAAGAACTACGTCTGCTCCTTCAACGTCACCAATAACTTCCATGTGTGCAACCTCATTGGCCTTCTTGCGAGTTTTATTGCACATCACCATTGGACAATTGAAGTACTTGGCGTAAGAGGAGGCACGCTTGCTTCCGCCAACGTCGGGACTTGCTATAACGAGATTCTCCAGTTTCAGTGACTCGATGTAGGGCAGAAGTACACTACTTGCATAGAGATGGTCCACTGGAACATTGAAGAAGCCCTGTTCCTGATCGGCATGCAGGTCCATGGTAATCATACGGTCAATACCTGCAACAGTGAACATGTCGGCAACCAACTTTGCGGCAATGCTCACACGTGGTTTGCTCTTGCGATCCTGACGAGCCCAACCGAAATAGGGGACCACTGCATTGACGGTGCGTGCAGATGCACGCTTTGCCGCGTCAATCATCAGCAACATTTCCATTAGGTTGTCTGCATTGGGGAAGGTACTCTGAATCAGATACACGTCCTTTCCGCGAATGCTTTCTTCAAAGCATACCTCAAATTCGCCGTCAGCGAAACGGGTTACTGTCATGTTGCCCAGCTCACAGCCAAGACTGGCGCAAATCTTCTCGGCCAGATAGCGTGTAGCTGTGCCGGAGAATACCTTGAATGACTTGTTCTCAATCATTTTCTTGTGGAATAATATAGTTTTCTTTATATCTTTTCTTTTCGTATCTTTGAGTATATAGCCTATTCAGAGGCTTTTCTCAATTTGTGAAAGTGCTTGATGACATCTTTAAAGTCCATGCCACTATGTATATTGAAACGCTTCCATAGGTCGCTGCAAACTACGGCTCCTCCAAACCCAAGTTCACGTACTTCCTGAATGTTCTCAAGACTTATACCTGTCTGTGCCATAACACGTTTGTCTATAAGGCCACGACGGCTGGCATCACGCAGTTGTTCATGTGTATATGACGCCTTGCTTACACTACCTGAAGAACTGCTATATACATCTCTTAGTATAACATACTGGCTTTTCTTTTTTGCTTCGGCCAGTTCCTCCAGACTATAGCATGTTCGTGTGGTCACGCCCTTGTAGCTTTGTGGTATGTCTGGATTACGTTTAGATATGTGTATGCCCAACAGATCAAATTCCTCTTTCAGATAGAAGTGGTCGTTGGTTATTATTCGTTGATGGTATTTTTCCGGAAGCAAGGTAAGCAGACGTTCGCAGTATACCGGCTCCGAGTTCGGCTTGCGAAGATGCAGAATATCCAGGCCTTCCTCAAAAAGCGTTGCTAGTATCTTGTCTTCCTCTACGAAAAAGTTGGGGCTGCTAAGTAATAGTAACTTCATGACTCCTTTTGTAGGTTTATAACGATGCAAAGGTACAAATAAGTGAGGTATTTACCAAGTTATACTACATCTTTTTTCGTAAAACATAGGAAAGTATCGTGGGGTGCAATATTTATAATATAAAAAAGGAGAGGGCTCTGCTTCACAGCAAAGCCCTCTTATGTTTGTTTGGAATTTGTCTTGGAAAATGTTTTGAACTTGTTTGATTATGCTTCTGCAGGAGCCTCTGTGGTTTCTGTTTCAGCAGTCTCTGCGGCTTCAGCCTCTGCCTTTGCGGCAGCCTCAGCAGCTTTCTTGTCAGCTACCTTCTGAGCGATTGCCTCTGCGGTCTTCTTCTCGGCAGCCAGTCTCTCGGCTTCAGCCTGCTTCTTAGCAGCAGCTTCCTTGGCAGCGAATGCAGCCAGACCCTTCTGCTTGTCAGCCTTCCAAGCGTCGAACTTAGCCTGTGCGGCAGCCTCATCGAACGCACCCTTCTTAACGCCACCACGGAGGTGCTTCATCAGGTACACGCCCTCGTCAGAGAGAATGTTGCGTACGGTGTCGGTGGGCTGTGCGCCGGTCTCTACCCAGTACAATGCACGGTCGAATTTCAAATCTACAGTGGCAGGATTGGTGTTGGGGTTGTAAGTACCAATCTTTTCTGTAAACTTACCATCACGTGGTGC
>JAZRIA010000013.1:0-2287 GCA_045645045.1 Bacteroidaceae bacterium
TGGCTACGATCCGACTTTCAAACGCTGGCTAGTACCCACGACACTGTCGTTCTCATATTGAATGGACAAAAGGGCATATGCTTCGTTGTAGTGGTCACTGCTCAGGAACTGTGTCTTGAAGGCCCACAAGAAGTAGTCTCCTGCATGGTATGTCGTATCTGCCTCTATCGAGAATGAATAGATATTATCTACCATATTGGGGATAAGAACAACGTTCTTTCTAAGATTCCACACATTAGCCGTATCGCCCTCGGTGGTAAGATAACTATACGGGTTCTTTTCTTGACGCTCTACTCCTTGAGACTCTGCCATGAAGTTGAGGCGCTCGCTGACGCGGTTGCATATCTTTACGAACTTCTCCGAATTTTTACACCAATAAAGAAGAGAAGTGTCCAGTTCCGCCTCCGTGATACCATGTTTCTTCAATGCTGCCTGAACAAGGATGTATCTATTCTCAGCCAAGTCCCCCGTCTGCTGTTCGGCCATAGCCAAAGCAAGATGATAGTCAAAAAGAACATCCTCCATGTCCCCTTCGGACATGACACCATAAGGTTTGCCTGGAGTACATGCAAATACAAGAAGGAAGACAAACAGAAAAGAGAGGTACTTCATCAATACGACGACAGATTTATATTATTTCATCAGAGTCTGCAACTCCTTGCGACAGAATAGCAACACTGCAATGACACCACACGAGATGCAGGCGTCGGCAAAATTGAAGATGGGCGAGAAGAATATGAAATGTTCGCCTCCACAGAAGGGCAGCCACTCGGGCCAGTTCCATTCCACCAAGGGGAAATAGAACATATCCACCACCCTACCATAGAACATCGTATCGTAGCCAGTACCCCAAGGCACGAACTCTGCAACGATGGGCGCAGGAGGGTTATTGAAAACCATACCATAGAACAGGCAATCGATGATATTGCCCGTAGCACCAGCAAGAATCAAAGAAAGACATATTAGGAAGAGATTATTTATTCCCTGTTTTATCTGCCTGCATATAATATATATAAGGAAGAAAACGGCAACAATACGGAACGAGGTGAGGAAGAGCTTGTCCACCAACTCCATGCCGAAAGCCATACCGCGGTTCTCGGTGAAGAGAATCTTGAACCATGGAGTAATCTCTATGACCTCGTGCATGTACATGTTGGTCTTCACCCAAATCTTGATTAGCTGGCCTATGATAATACCCGCCAGCGATATGCCGGCGCCCGTTATAATCTGATTTTTCCTTCTGCTCATGCTTAGGGGGGGGTTAAACCTTTTCCACTGCTATTGCCTCGCCAGCAAAGCGAACCTCTGTAGCGAGAACCTGGCTTGCCACGTATTCGTAGTTGGCATTGAGGCAAGCACGTGTGTCCTCGTTGTCTGGCAGGGTAACGATGATGCGGTCGGTAATCTCAAAACCGCTGTCCTTGCGCAACTGCTGGATAGAGCGGATGATTTCGCGTGCCATACCTTCCAGGCGGAGTTCCTCAGTAATGGTGAGGTCAAGGGCAACGGTGAGTGTACCTGCATTTGCAACGCTCCAGCCGGGGATATCCTCGCTATAGATTTCCACGTCCTCCAGTTCTATCAAAGCCTCGGCACCTTCAACCACGAGAGTAACACTGCCCTGCTCCAGCATGGCAATCTGCTCCTGTCCCATTTCCGCTACGGCAGAAGCCACGGCCTTCATCTGCTTGCCAAACTTCTTGCCCATGGTGCGGAAGTTGCACTTTACCTTCTTTACCAACATGCCGGCGCCTTCCACAAACTCTATCTCCTTGACGTTTACCTCGTCCAGGATGAGCTGCTTCATTGCCTCTATGCGCTCCTGCTGCTCGGCGTTGAGTGCAGGGATGGCAATGCGCTGAAGGGGCTGCTTAACGCTGATGGCCTCCTTCTTGCGGAGGGAGTGGATCATGCTGGTAACCTGCTGGGCAAGTGCCATTCTCTCCTCCTGCTCAACGTCGATAATTGAGGTGTCGGCAACAGGGAACTTGGCCAGATGTACGCTACGTACCTCTGCCTCGCCGCATCCCTCGTGCAGGTCGCGGTACAGACGGTCGGCATAGTATGGCGCTATGGGTGCCATGAGGCGGGCAACGGTCTCCAGACAAGTAAACAGGGTCTGATAGGCAGACAACTTGTCCTGAGTCATCTCGCCACCCCAGAAACGCTTCTTGGACAGGCGCACAAACCAGTTGCTGACATTGTCCACCACGAAGGTCTGGATGAGACGTCCGGCACGTGTGGGTTCGTAGTCCTCGTAGCACTGCTCCACATCGCGAATGAGGGA
>JAZRIA010000014.1:0-2980 GCA_045645045.1 Bacteroidaceae bacterium
CGTCGCGAATCGCAGTGTACGCCCCAGTCGGGATGTAGACACCGTCGACCAGGGTGAAGGTCTCGGCCATCCTCGTCTTGAAGTTGAGGTCCTTGGAGGAGAGGGCCTCGTTGACGCTGTTGAGAATTTCAGTGTGGTTCATATCTGTACCTCGTTGTTGAATGTTTTGATAGTACAAATATAGCAAATTTTTGCTACAATAGTATCGAGGTTGGTGAAAATAGTTGTTATTTTTTACTTACATTGAAATTCAGGTCGAGCATGCACCTGATGCACTTCCATGCATCTAAGCCTACGTGGGCCATGAACTTGGCGTCCAGCACGCTGCCGCAGCTCATGCATGGACCTATCCTGGACTCCTTGTTCAGCCAGCCCTTCCTGAGGTTCATTGAGGCCTTTATGTCGCTGTCCCGTTCTCCTATCGTCCTTATGAAGTCGACGCTGACCCTAGCTTCGTCCGTCATTCTCTCCTCCTTGCAAAAAAGATGCCAGCACGATGTGTTGTGACCCTGTGTGTCAAACCTAACCCATGGAGCCTCGTGCTGGCAAAAATATATAAATGTTCCTACTTGTTCATCCTTGCGGACTTGTAGGATTCGTAGCGAAGGTCGTATTCATCCTTTCCTATCTGTACGAAGTGTCCGTCCTCGTCCTCCTTGTAGTACTTGTTCACGACCTCAACCTTGCCGTCGGGAGTAGTCACTGAAAGTATGGCCACGGTGTCAAACTCGCCAGGACTGCCGTTCGTTGCAAAAATCTTGTCAGTGACCTTGTAGGGCTTGGAAGGAGGCATGTACGGGAACTCGATAGGGTGCAGTTCATATACGGCCTGGCTGCAGAATGACATGTGGTGCGTGTCACCGGGGTCGTCTGCGTCCACCCCTACCACTGCATCAACGTCGGAGTACGTGACCCTGCAGTCATCTGACACATGCTTGAACACGGAGGAGCACCTGGCGTTCTGGAAGTCCTGTCCGTGACCGGGACTGAAAAGGCCGCATTCCACCCATTCGTCAGGGGAACCGGTGAGCGGGGTGAGAGGCCTGTGGTCCATTAGCCTGCGGAGCACGCTGACCGTGAACACCCACGACATGCCGGAATGGCCGTCCTTCAACAGTGATTTGAAGGCCCTCAAGGCGGACTTGTATATCTCGCCTCCGTACGAGAACTCCTTCGGGCTGTACTTTCGCCCGTGTTCCTCAGCGTCCTTCCGGTCAGCCTCCATATTCCTGGCGACTGCAATTTCAATTTCGCGTTCCGCCCAAAGTTCCATCGGTGACTTCTGGTGGCGCCTTATGAAAGCCTTGATACCCCACTTGATGCTGCTGAACTTGCAGCTCAACCACCAAAGTGGTGTCGGCATTTTCTTGCATCTTCCGACGCATTCTTGGGCCTTCACCGGTTCCATGTTACAGCAATCTTCCATTTTGTACTCCTTTTGGTCAATTTGTTAAATATCTATGCAATTATAGCAAACCACTGAATTAAAATGCCCCGGTGCCTGTGGTTTCGAGCCACAGCATCCATGGATGAATCACCTTATGCACCGGGGCCGCGCGTAGCTTGTCGATTACAAATCTCATTTTAATCTACGAACCTAGTATTTCCAGGCATCTTTCATTTTGCCTGCAAAGAATTCATAGGGCTTGCGGATTACCCCTAGCTTTTCCTTCTCGGCCTTGGAGATACAGCGGAACGGGTCTTCCTCCAACTGGGATGACACGTATTCCACCTCGTAGTTCATGCAGACTTGCTTGGTGAAGTATTCGTTAAAATTGTCTCCTGGCATCTGACAGAAGGTGATGTATTTCTGCTTGTTACCCGGCTTGCGGTAGATTACTGATATTGTGTGCATAACGCATGCTCATTTTACTATGATTGTATAGCGGGAGCCGGACTCGAACCGGCGGTCTCGTGGTCATGAGCCACGCGAGTTGACCATCTGCTCCATCCCGCAATGTATTATAGCAATTTTTTGTCATTTGCCGTCGATGAACCTCGGCATCGCCCTCCTTACGGACGGGCTGAACTTCAAAGCGGGTACATAACGTCTAGGTATGTCCTCGACTACCTCTCCTGTCCTCGGGTTGTGTGCAGGCCTTTGCTTCCTCAAGGCAGGAAGGAATGTGCCGAATCCCCTCAGCTCTATCGTGTCACCTGACACTATGTGTGATATCAGCATGTTCAGCAGGCTGTATATCACAGGCTTCACTGCCTTAGGGTCCTTGAAGGTGTCAACTGCAACCTCATCTACCAGGTGCTTCCTTGTTATGTTGCCCATGCTTCATCCTTTCCTTTTCAAGTTCATCTATGCGTTTCCTTAACGTCCTGACGAGTTCCTTCAGTCTTAGGTACTCTTCATTGGATATTGTGATTGACGGCGTCCCTGCGTCCTCATGGTGAAGCGGATAGCGTTTGTGGACCACATTCTTCATCTTGTATACACCACCGACTCGCAAAGTGCCTTGGCTATGGTGTCGTCCATGTCGTTGTACTCGAACCTGCCTAGTCTGCCGGTGAACTCGACGTCCTTCGGCTTCATCTGGATGTACTTGCTGTACATCACGTTGCTCTCAGCGTTCACCACAGGGTAGTATGCCTCACGACCTTCAGCCATCTTTGCCGGGTACTCGGTGGTGACTATCGTGCAGTCCTTCTCGACGCCGTACTTCTGCTGGGCGTCTGACATGAAGTGCCGGTGCTCAATCCTGCGTGTGAAGTTCACGTTGGGGCTAGGCCAGTTCGTGACCGCCACGCCCTGGACGTTATCGGTTCCGTGCACGACCTGCGTCCTGAACTCCAGCGACCTGTATGGAAGTTCCCCGTGAATCCTGTTGAAGTAGTCGTCAATCCTTCCGGAATAGAATGTCATGTCGGCGACCCCTTCGTATTTGTCGCGCTCCTTCAGGTAGTCCACCCCGACCGGCTGGCCGTGTTCGTTCACGAGGCCGGTCTCGGTGAAGCCCAGATACTTGCCCTT
>JAZRIA010000015.1:0-1548 GCA_045645045.1 Bacteroidaceae bacterium
ATATAGACAATGGTGTTGCCAAGTCGTCTGCTGGCACGGGCGCCCATGCCGGTCTTTTTGATCTTCTTTTCGTTATTCATCATCTGAAGTCCTCCTCATTCTTAGTGGAAGGAATCACGTTGTAGACTATGAGGGACAGCACAGCAACAACAACGAAGACCAGAATACCGATGACAGAGGCCATGTAGTACTGGGTCTCGGCGCTGTTGAGGGTCATCTTATAGAGCCAGGTGATAAGAAGGTCCGTATGGTTGACGGAAACACCGCCGGCTGTACCGATAGCCGTGTTTATCATGGGGTTATTCTGCGTCAACAGATAGATAACGTTGAAGTTATTCAGGTTGCCCACAAAGCTTGTAAGCAGATAGGGGCCCATGACGAACATCATGTAGGGCAGGGTGATCCTGGAATACTGCTGGAAGGCATTGGCGCCGTCGATGCGGGAGGATTCATAGAGGTCGGCAGGGATATTCATAAGAATACCGGTGGCCATCAGCATTATGTAGGGAATACCAACCCAGATATTGATGACGATAACAAGTATCTTGGAGCTTACTGCGTTCTGCCAGAGGCCCATCTGGTTAGCAGCTATCATGGACTCGGGCAGCAGATTCCATTCAATAAGCAGCTTGCCAATGATGCCGGAGGGATCAAAGAGCTTTGCAACATAAAGCAGAGAGACGAACTGGGGAATTGCAATGGTCATAACCAGAACGGTTCTCCAGAACTTCTTTATCTTTATGCCCTTCTTGTTGATCATAATGGCAACAAACATGCCAAGGAAATAGTTGGTGAAGGTTGCAAAGAAGGCCCACATCAGAGTCCAGCTGAGGATCTCGCCGAAGGCCAGACCCAGACCGCCCTTGCCGAAGTCCATAAGCTCGTTGAAGTGAGTCCAGCCAACCCAGGTGAAGAGGTTGGAGTAGCCGTCATGAGCAGCGTCATAGCTGGTGAAGGCTATGAGCACCATATAGATGATGGGGAGCACAGTGAAGGCCATGATGCCAAAAAGGGGCAGAGCAAGCAGAGTCATGTGGAACTCGATGTCCAGAAGACTTCTGATATCGTCCCCAGCGCTCATGACCTATTGGCCACTGGCAGAGATGTCCATGCAGATGCGGCACTGCTACACCTGAACTCTCCAGGTATAGATGAAAGCCACAATGAAGATAACGGTGAGGAGACCGTAGAGCAGAACCTTTACGGAGTCGTCGCCGGGCACCCATACGTCGGTATCATAGATAACGTCGTACTGGAAGGCACCCTGAACAGTACCAACCGTGGCGTCACGCACAAACCAGTTGCACTTGGAAAGCCAGTAAAGACCGCCGGAGGGCACGAACATATAGCCAAAGAATATTATTTCAAACGCGAGGAAAAGGATGCCTCGCAGGATCTGTCCGTAGAAAAGGTTGCCGAAGCCAAAAATTACGAAAGAGAGCTTTACAGCCCAATTGCCTTTTGCGAAGGTATAGCCTATATCCTTAAGTCCTCTCCAGACGCTCAGTCCGCAGTGTCTGAAGAAATAAAGGATATTCATAACAAGCT
>JAZRIA010000016.1:0-9353 GCA_045645045.1 Bacteroidaceae bacterium
GAAAAAGGGAGATATAAAATGTGGCACTTGTACTGAGATTTCATGTCCTCTACATCAAGCAAATCAAAACAAGAAATGCAATTGCAATGGTGAAGCCGACATAAAAAAGTCAGATATCATAAAAAACTGCAAAAAAACACAGCTATAAATTTGTCAATCCAAAAATAAGTACTACCTTTGCACTCGCAAACCACAAGGGTACCTTGGCCGAGTGGCTAGGCAACGGTCTGCAAAACCGTGTACGGCGGTTCGAATCCGCCAGGTACCTCAAAAGAGTCGTTAGAGTAATCTAACGGCTCTTCGTCGTTTATAGAGTATCAGCGACTTAACTACCCCTCCGTTTGGGGAAAATACCGTGCAAAAGTAGACCATTGGAAGACCATAAAGGAAAAAAGCTATGATTAACGTCGCATTGTACATCAGGCAGACGAAGAACGCCAATACAATTTGGGTACGCTTCTACATCAAGAGAGAAAAAATTCATTTCTCAACCAAGGTGAATGTTTTGGACAAGGACTGGAGCAAAACAAAATCAAGGGTTCTCAGCTCAGATCCTATGGCCAAGGATAAAAATCTCATACTGGAGAATATCCTGGCACGCATCAACAATGTTTTTGTGAAGTTCAGGCTAAGGGACAAACAGATGACCAAAGCAAGCTTCATGCGTGCATATTCAAGGCCATCGGATTTTGACTCGTTCCATGACTATGTCAAGCACCAGCAAGCGAAACAGGGGGCAAGAATTAAGGACACGACCCTGAATACGGAACAGGTAATCCTCAAGAAACTCGAGGAGTATGCCCCAGCACTGGCCATCGACGAGATAGACCGCGACTTCCTGGACGAATATTTCGCCCATCTACTGAAGCTGGGGAACAACAGGAACACGGCATTCAAGAACATGACCGTGCTGCGCAAATATACCAGAGCGGCATTCCTCTCGGGATATCTGGACACAAACCCTTTCGACGGATGGCGCATTGCCAAGGGAACTCCATCGATGGTGTATCTCACCGAGGAGGAACTGGGCAGACTGGTGGAGCTGTACAAATCGGGAGAGCTGGAAGGAAAGCTGCACCACTCACTGGAGATATTCCTGTTCCTATGTTTCTCGAGCTTGCATATTGGTGATGCCAAGCTGCTGAAGCTGGAACAGTTCTCTGAAGGGAAATTCACATACTATCGACTCAAGCTGTCGAACCGCAATCCCAAACCTATCATGGTGCCGACATCCATCCCTCTCATGTTCGTGCTCAACAACATCGTCGGGACAAGAAGAAAAGGCTTCATACTGGAGAACCTCCCAGCAGAACAAACCATAAACTATAGATTAAAGGAGATTGCCAAGATAGCCAAGATTGACAAGAACCTGACGCTGAAGGTAGGCCGTCATACATTCGCCACCATATTCCTACGCAAGACCAAAGACCTGGCCACACTCAAGGAAATCATGGGACACAGTGAGTTCAAGGAGACACTCGTATACGCCCATGTCATCGATGATGCCAAAATCGAGGGCGTGGAAACTGCATTCAATTCGTTAGAATATTAGAAAAAACAAATACATAACAAAAATACTATGCAAAAATGTTGCACATATCAAATTTACTATGTATCTTTGTAGTGTCAATTAAGAAAACCGAGAGATTATGAACAGAGAACAAGAAAAGAAAGAGTTGCTGACCAAGCTGGCACAACTCAAGTTAGAACAAAAAATGTGCGAATGGGTGTTTTACAATAGCCCAGATGTCTCAGAGAAGAAGATGGATGCGATACTCGACCGGAAGGGACAAGTTGAAAGAGGCATCAAGTTCTGCAAAGAGAGACTGAAAGAATTAGGTATTAACATCGACCCCTCCTTGTGAGGGAGGGGTCACAAAACCAATCAAGATATGAAAACCCTACAGGAAGAATTGAAAGAGTTGGGCGCAATAATGAATGCCACAACCGATGAGAACGACACCCGATATCAGGAAAAGTTCCTATACATCAAAGAGAACTACACCACCTCTGAGGATGCTGAAGCTATAGCTGACTTCATGCTGAGCCGATTCAACACACTTAACAATAAAGTCGAGGAGTTCAAGAAGCAATTGAGCATTCAGGAACAGTTCGAGCAAGTGAAGGACATCGTATCAGTGTCATACATCGCCAAGAACTACTTTGGCAAGTCTGCTGCATGGTTGCAACAGCGTATCTACGGATATAAGGTGAGAGGCAAGGTATATTCGTTAAGCAACGAAGACGTGAACACATTCAATCATGCCTTGCAGGATATAAGCAAAAGAATAGGCTCGCTTCAAATATCTCTTTGAAGTTTCTTAATTGACACCCGAGCCCCACCTTCGAGCCGGTGGGGCTTTTTAATTAGAGTACACAATGGAGCTTACTGAAGATTTACAGAAATTAAAACAACTCTTTCATGGAGGAAATGATGTTGATTTCCGAAACCATGTAAGAGAAATCGTATCTAACCATACCGATGAAGAGAGCCAGAGGCTCATCAACCAATGCATAGAAGAACTCATCAAAGACACTGGAGATAAAATAGAACGGCTGAATGAAGACTGTATCAGAATCAAAGATGCGCTAATTCATGATGCAGCTGATGCTTGACAATAGAGTCCCCACCTTCAGAGCCGGTGGGGACTCTTTTTATATGCATACAAAAAAAAGCCCCCGATGTCTCGGAGGCCGCACGCTAACAAGACGGACAGAGTGTCGTGCATTAGTCTTTCTCGGTGGCGAGCTCCACCATACGGAGGTTGTACTGATGGCGGATGTCTTCGCGTCGCTCGCGGTTGGCGATGCAGCGCACCTCGTAGGAGTCGCGTGCGTCACCGATGCAGTTGTGCTTGCGCTCACGGGCACTGATGAGTTGCATCTCCAGCTCGTGGATCTTGCGCTTCAGCTCGCGTTCCTCGGTGGCGAAGAAGCGGCAGGCCTGACTGCGTGCACGCTGGTACTCGTGGAAGTGGCGTGTACCGTCCTCACGGAGCATCTTCATCTCGATGTCGTAGAGGCGCTGCACCTCACTGCGAGTCATCGCGTCGGCAAAGTTAGTCACTCGGTTTTCACTCTCGCGGATTTCAATGGTTTCGTTAGTCATTTTAGGAAAGCATTAAAAGTTATACATGCGGAAACAAAAAGGAGTTCCGCTCCCCTCTGCTTTCCACCTTGACTGAGGCAGCGGTGCCATTAAGCGACCGCGAGGGACGGAACTCTAATCCTTTATAGTGCCAATGAGGGCACCTGTATGTACGGGCATAAAAAATCCCGCTCAAATTGGTGGCGGGTGTCAATCCGCCTCAGTCGTATAGGAAAGCGTGACAAAGGTATGCACTTTATTTGAATTGGCAAAGGGATTGGGGGAAAATTTCACCTAGAGGCAAAAAATAACGTTAGACTGCGTTGGAAATAACGTTACTTTGCGCAGAAAGTAACGTTAGATCGCACGCGAAGTAACGTTAGATTGAACGCAAAGTAACGTTAGAAATCGCCCGACTACGTGAGGAAGCTCAGCTCGTCGGGCCAATACAGCTCACCATCCTCGGTAATGTAATGGCCGTGCAGTTCGAGAGTGACAAACACCGTTATCTCCGTGCCAAACACACGGGCATATCTGGAGACTGGCATATCACTCTGTTTCAGGAAACGCCAACTCGTAGCCCTTCTCGACCTCTCTCATATCAGCATCCACTCCATTCTCAAAGCGAGACATTGCAGCTACGATAGCACAGAAACGTTCCTTGGTGATATCGCGCAGATCCTCGTCCTCACCGACTCGGGATTTTCGGGAAACATAGCCCAGATAGTTGTCCGTAGGATTCTCTACCGTAGGCGCCCAGCGGTTGATCCAGCCACGCAGCGTGACCAGGCCATGCAGCTTGCGGTAGTTGGACAGCGTGATGAACGCAGCACGATAACCATACTCCATAGATACGAACTGAAAGAAACGGTTGTCCGTCTGTACTGGACGGAGCCCCTGCCAACGGGTGGAGTTCTTCTCGATGTTGAGGGGATTGCAGTTGTTGATACCTCTTGCCATAGTTTTTTTTTAGACAAAGGTATCCCTTCTGGAACTACAGAGAAAGGACAAAAAAGGAGGGAGAATAGCGAACCATCCTCCCTCTTCTTTATGACAGCCAATCATCCACCATCCGAATGGCATTCTCGCGCTCAATGCAGAATGCAGCCCATTCGCTGGCATAATCCGAAGCCTTATCACAGTCAGGATCCTTCAGGAGCATAATCTGATGCGTCTTGATGGCATCTTCCTCAGTTTGTGAATAACGCGAACGGATAATGCCATTGATTAAAGCATCACGAGAATCTCCGCGAGCTTCAATCATGGTACCACCATCCAACTCCGGGCCACTATAGGCATAAGCCGTAACGGGCTTAAAATCCTCAGAAGCATCCGTTGGAACATAATTTTCAACAACTTCCTCGTTCAAATAGGCGAGGCAATGCGCTTCGTCATAACGGGTAAACGACATGCGCTTAAGATAAATCTGTCTGCTCATAGTTTTTCTTTTATGCCTCACCTGTTTACAGGGTCGGCTAGGTGAATTTATAGAATCGTTTTCGGTTCTTGTTGGTAAATTCGCGGATGACTGTAACCAAGGGCAAATCCTCACGCGAAAAATCATTCTCAGCCTGGTCTATCATCACTTTTGAACCGCTGAAAGAATACCAATCCCCATCTTTCCACTTGTAAGTGGGAGTATCGCTATCAGCGCCAGTAACGCTATCGATCATCTGATAACGGATGGCGATGCGCTGCTGTGGAGTTCCGTCTTCATTCTTTTCAATCACAGAGTCCTCGATGCGGAAATCCTTCAGTAGTATAAGGAACCT
Organism: Bacteroidaceae bacterium; assembly: GCA_045645045.1. Lineage (GTDB taxonomy): Bacteria > Bacteroidota > Bacteroidia > Bacteroidales > Bacteroidaceae > Physcousia. The sequence continues at coordinate 4,861 of JAZRIA010000016.1, forward strand.
GGATTCCTCTTCTTCCTTGAAGCAAACTATCTCATCGATTGACCTCTTCTGCTCTACGGTCATTCCCTCAAATGGGGATTTCTTCTTGCGGTTCTTAACAACCGTTCCCAATCTTTTTTCCATATTCAATTTATTAAGTAAGTTCTTCGTATCTGCATGTGAGGCAAAACCTGCACGGCTTGCACACTTGAGTCGGATATCACGCTCAGAATATCCCTTCTTGCGGAGCTTCGCCACCTGACGGCAAAGCGATTTCTTATTACGCTTGCGCAACATCAAATGGTCATGATACAACACATAGCCACAGATATCATTCCCCATCCATGTAGGACGGATATTCCAAGACTTGTTGACCTGAAGGTAAAAGTCACGGGCCAATGTCATAACCGTAAGTTCCACCATCAGATGAAGGAATACCTTATCGCGATGTTTGATGACAATATTATCGGCAAAACGGCTGTAATGCACGAGACCTTCACGCACATAACTCGCAAATTTCTCGTTAAGATATCCAACACCCTGGGCTAGTTCCTTTGCTTGTTCTGGTGTTCGACATGTCATGAAGGAGTCCGTAACATAACGGCCTTGCCAGTAGTGAAACTTCTCAATATCTTCACCTATACCAAAACAACAGAGAGCCATGCGGTCGAATGGAGCCAAATATAAACCTGAAAGGAGCTGGGAAAGCTTAACGCCCATAACAATACCACAAGGGAAACTGTCGATAAACTCATCCAAGAAATGGAGAAGGATTGGATCCTTCAGCTTGCGACGCAGCCGTTCCTTCATCAATCCATGATGAACATAGAGGAAATAGTGATGAACGTCCAGCTGAACGGTATAATACACCTCCTCTTGACTGCAACCATGAAGCTCTGCCATCTCTTGATGGACAAAGTAGTGAGTACCCTTCTTCGGTATACATGCCGGACTGCGAAAATACAAGGTATCCATCAACCAAGATTCCACAGGAAGGACAGAAGCCCATTGAATGACATGGTTAGAGGCAGGAAGCTTATGAACAAAACGATGCTTGGGCACAAAAATTTCCTTTTCGACATAAGAAGAAGTACGAAAAGAACATGCCACATACGCCTGGAGAAGACCGACGAGATTGGATTCCAAGTTAGACTCAAAAACCCGTATCTCGTGACGGTCACGCTTCTCTCTCGAATAGCCCCAATAGGCCTTTTGGAAATTCTCCGGCGTTGCGACCGAATCAGATATGTATCCTCTTCGTTTCATGCGGTGTCATAGGCGGTGTCATGCGGTTTCGTCTGCTTTCTTCTGTCCCTGCCGTCGGCCGTACAAAGTACGTCTACCAGCACTTCTTGCATTGTGTATCTTTCACCATGGGGTGCGGTCTTGTCTCTTTTTCAAAGCATGGTAGCTGACGACAGACCATGCTGGAAAGTTGAGGGGCGAGCCGATGTGCGCATTGGCATTCGAGACAGCATTGTTCACATTAAGGTACTCAAGGCCATCATTAGCACCGTTGTTAGCATTGCCACCGCGATAAGGGACGCGGAGCCCGGAAACAGCTCACATATAGAGACAACAACCGAGACCAACTATCGTTAATCCGATGCAAAAGTACACTTAAAAAATGAATATGAAAAATTTCAAAGAACTATTGTATTAAAAAGCCCCTTCGGGGCTATGTTGTGCGGTGCTACGCACCTTGGGTTCTTTGGTGTCCTACGAACACTCCGTTACCCAAGGACACGTAGGTCTCCATGGACTCATGCGGGCACCAATGTGGGCGTTGTATCCCAGTCTTCATCTGCTTCGCAGAGGGGCGAGCCGATGCGCGCATTGGCATACGAGACAGCAACGTTCACAGAAAGGTACTCAAGGCCAGCATAAGCACCGCTGCTAGCATAGCCACCGCGAGAAGGGACGCGGAGCCCGGAAACAGCATTGTCATTATAAAGTGCATCACCATAGAAAGTCGATGAAGTTGCAGGAGCTCCTACAACTGTAGGACAATGACACAGATTTTGCATCGAAAGCTGCTGGATATATTCATAGGTGTTGGCCGTAGCAGCTGCAGGGAAAGAGGCTGCTTTGACAAGTCCTGAAAGACTATTCATGCTATAGGTACTGTAAAGCTTTGGAACAACATACAAGTCGCCTCCTCCATTCTCCGTTTTGTTGATAAGTTCGCCACGACCCAAACGGGCAAGATAGCCATAGAAATTCTTCAGACCAAAGAACACAGGCACCTGCACCGAAGCGAGAACTTCAGCATTTACACCACGCACATCATAGTTGGATATTCCACAACCATCCGCAAGTTCCACACCGACAGAAGTAGGAAGGAAAGGATAATAGTTATATTTCTCATTCCATACCGTATCGCTGAAAGTCGACACGCCCGGACCAAAACCGCCTTGGTAAAGACCGTCAGCATCTTTGTTCGGATTGTAGGTTGCCTGAACATTACGCGTACCGAAGATGATACGGAACAACGCTCCAATGATGCCCGAATGGGCGTACCAATAAGCTTCCCAACCTTCTCCTTTCTTGCGAGCATAGCTGCCAAACGTAGCTGCCGAGAGATTCGTGGCAGCACGCCCAAGGAGAGTATTGAAAGCACCATCCTTGGATGCATCATTGTTTCCACCGCGATACTTGGCCGCATCGCTTACGACACTAACCAACTCCTCATTCTCGCGGTCAACAACCGAAACACCCAGAGCACTCGTAGAGGCTACAGGAATGGTATAATTCATGCGGCCAGGAATGGGCTTGAGGTCTGCAGCTTCGTAATAGTAGTTACCTTCAACCCACCAGGCATAATACCACTTGGTTCCCCAACCCCACATATAATCGCCCATACTACCGTCAAGCTTGGCGGTCTCACCTGTGGCAAACTTATAGTGGTTGGTCGGATCAAGCTTGCGACGGCCATGGTTCTTGTCGACAAGGTAACAACCAAGACCAAGACGAGAAGGAAGATTACGAAGGGCATCGAGGTTACCAACAGCTTCACCTACTGGAGAACTCTTGGTCATATCCCAACGTCTGCAGGCATAACCCTCGTTGGTCACAAAACTGACGGGCACGAAGCCGAACTTCTTCCCCGACTCGCTATAACCTAAAATCAGGTCTTTACTGTTTACACTGGCCAATTTCTCAAGAGTGGCCAAATTGATTTTTTCTGACATAACGTTTGATTTTGAATGTTATTTAACAATAATTTCATGTACACCAGCCACATTCATTCGGTCTTTGTCTGACGATTGACAATGAATGCATAATACTCTGTAGAAGATTTATTTACTAGCATAAATTCTATTACATCTCCTTTTCCTATTGCGATTTTAGCAATAGTAGCTCCATCATTATCCAACAATGCTGGTGTATCATAGTCAGCACCAGTAATGCCTGCACGCCCTAAAATCGCGCCATTGCTCGTTGTCGTCACATCAGCAATAACTGTAATTCTTACAGCGAAAGTCGCACTAGTAGACAGACCAAGTCTCTTTCTAACGATAGAAGCTCTTGGTAAAGCAACATAAGTTCCTGCAAACTTCACCAAAAACAAAAAGGGATTTGTTTTGGAGTTCAATTCTTGAGAAGCTGCCGTTATAGCAGAATAACCGCAGGAGGCTAAATATGTCGTCGAAACAACAGGGGCATTTGAATGTAATCCAAAATCATAAGTGGTGGTTCCTCCTGTTACAGATATTTGGATTCCATAATTCGCAGTACTCGAGCCACTCGTTTTCACTCGCAATGCTGCATTGTCAGCATTATTCGTCCTATTATTCTCTATAATACCTAGACAATCGTAAGCAGAAGGTGCTCCAGCAATGTAACTAGTTTGTCCAAAAACGACAGAAGCTTTACCATCGGAATATTTAATGGCTTTATGGCTAAAGCTACATCCTGTGGAACTAGATGAAGACGGGTCTGTTCCAAGATAAGACGCACCAATACTGAATCCTCCTATCGTACCAGATTCTGCTGTTATCTCTCCTGAAAACTTGCCACTCCTAACTACTATGTCTTTAGCTTCGACATTTTCAAGGCTTCCGCTTTTCGCATTGATAGTACCTGTAATTTCCACATCCCGGCCAAGGAGCTTGCCTCTCTTAAAATCGAGCAACAAGTTAGGATGCCAGATACCAGTCAGTTCTTTGGTATCCTCATCGAATATTGGAGTAGCACTGTCAACATAAGATGAATAATCAACGGCAGTATTGCCATCTTTCGGCATACCCATAGCGGAAAAAAGATAATGTTCCCAAAATACACCACCTTCAGGACTGCCGAAACGGGCCCAGTTTGCCATCAACATATCTACCAGAATGGCCGCATATTTCTCGAACAGTAGCCAGGCTCCTGTGCCTCCATAGGTGGCATAGTCTGTGGCTGGATCGAGCGGTTTACCGTCACTACCATATTTCAAGGGATTCTCCGTACGCACATACACTTGTGGGTTCGAAGTCTTGGGATAAGCGACTCGAGGAGCATAATTGTTCTTG
>JAZRIA010000017.1:0-1311 GCA_045645045.1 Bacteroidaceae bacterium
CCTGTCTCATCTTGGCGAGGCATCGGCAAAGAACTTCCTCACCAGCCATCGCCTTGTGGGCAGTACGCGCGGCATAGACGTGGTGCTGGACGGACATACACATAGCACCATCCCATGTGATACCGTGTTCAATGCCGAGGGTGAGCCTGTGCTCCTTACGCAGACGGGATCAAGATTCAAGAACGTGGGCAAACTCGTAATCCGTCCCGACGGACACATGCACACGGAACTCATCTCCATGGACTCTCTGAAACAAGAGAATGCCCACATCCGTCAGGTTACGGATAGCATAAAGGCCATGATGGAGAAGGTGACTACAAAGAAGATATGCCATAGCAACTACCGTATGGACATCTTCGACGAGAATGGGCGCCAGATGGTGAGGACACGCGAGACGGCCATCGGCAATCTCGTAACGGATGCCTTCCGTGCCGTTACAGGGGCACAGCTGGCGGTGAACAACGGTGGCGGCATACGTGCACCGATTTCTGCTGGCGACTGGTCGTATGGCAATATCGTGGATGCATTGCCCTACAACAACTATCTCACCGTGGTGAGGATAAAGGGCTCTAAGCTCTTTGAACTCCTCGTAGCCACTACTTCCAACTCGCCCATGGAGGACGGTCAGTTCCCCCAACTCTCAGGTTTCCGCTTCGTACTTGACACCAAGGCTGTTGGCAAGGCCCGTATCTCCAATGTGGAGGTGCTGGACGACGAGACTGGTCGCTATTCTCCATTGAAGATGGATGCAGAGTACACCCTCTGCACTACCGACTACTGCGTTACAGGTGGCGGCATGTACAATGTCCTGCGCGATGCTCACATCCTTCAGGACAACATTATGCTCTACAACCAGGCGTTCATAAATTATGTTTCCGAGCACCTGAAGGGCGAGATACCCGAGCGATATGCCAAGCCCGAGGGCAGGATACACATGAAGTAAGCCTTCCCTTTCCCGCCCCTCATTAATGCAAGGATGAATGACAAGTTAGTGCGCATTTTTGCCGGTATCGGCAAAAATGCGTATCTTTGTAGCGATAAATAACTAAAAACTTGCCGATAGAATGGAGTTTGTATCTATTCTTCAGTTACTCCATTTTCTCCTGTTTCTTCTTCCTCCATATCCTTGGGGAACGTTTTTGGTTCCAGAAGTTCCTTTGGCATCAGCACCACGGCCTCCTTCTTCATACCGTCTATCTTGATGGTAAGGGGTTCGCTGAGGCGTACATGTGCCACGTAGTCGGTTTCCTGCACTACCTCCAAGCCTTCAAACAGAGAGCAGTCGTACTTGCCATTTCCTCGGAAGGCGTC
>JAZRIA010000018.1:0-4584 GCA_045645045.1 Bacteroidaceae bacterium
GAGGATGGTGGCACCCGTCTTCCTGTTGTACTCCTGCAAGAGTCGCTTTATGGCACTCTGGCTGGAGGGGTCGAGAAAGTTGAAGGGTTCGTCCAGGATGAGCACCTTGGGCTGCAGGAGCATGGCACCAACGATGCCCACCTTCTGCTTGTTGCCGGCAGAGAGGTTGCGGATGAGTTTCTTCTGTCCAGCCACCTCGCCCGCCATGAACTGCTCAAAGTCCTGAAGGAAGGTGTCCACCTCCTCCTGCTTGCGGCCAGAGATGCGACCGATGAACTGGAAATACTCGTCGGGCGTGAGATAGTCAATCAGGAAGGACTCGTCCACGAAGGCACCTGTCCAGTCCTTCCAGTCCTCCGTATGTGCTACGTCCACACTGCCCTGGGCAATGCCCTGGCTCTGCTCCTCCTCCGAGGGGTGCATGAGCACACGGCCGCCGTCGGCCTTGACAAGGTCCAGCATCAGGCGGAAGAGCGTGCTCTTGCCGGCACCGTTATTGCCCACAAGGCCCAGCATCTCGCCATCCCTAATCTCGTATTGCTCTATATCCACGGCAACCTTCTCGCCAAAGGATTTCTTCAGGTTCTCTATCTGTATCTTCATAGTAGTATGTATCTATAATCAGGAATTTCTGCTTGCACGGAATCCGTCCATGTTGGCATAGCGGCGTGCCATAAATCTCTCGTATATGTTGCGGAGCCACAACTGGTGCGTGGCTATGCCTATGCAACCTATAACTATCAAGGCAACATACCCCCACACATCGCCCAGCAGGAGTACAAGCAACTTCTCCAAGGCTATGGGCAGGAACAAGGCAACTAAACTGATTACCTGTTGCATCATATTGCCCTGCTTGCCGGTGAGTTTCTGGTTCAGAGGCAAGGTATTGTTGTTGTAAACCGCCATCTGGAATATCATGGGGTACATGACACCAGCCGTCATGAACATGTAGCCGAGGTTCATCCATAGGGAACTTCTGCCGGCAATGATCAGAGGCATAACAATGAGGAAGGGGAATATGAGCAAGGCGGTGTTGAAGTAGTACTTGGCACGCAACAGGGCATAGATGCTCTCCCTGCGTGCCATAAGGCCGTCTATGTAGTTGCCCTCGTAGCACATGATGGTGATGAGGGTCATCATGCCCAGGATGATGTAGTCGTACATGCACACGAACGACGACATGAAGGCTCCGCTATACACATCGCTGAAGTACTGCACCACGGAGAAGAACACTATCAAGCCTATGCCCACAAGGAACTGCATGCGCACCTGACTATTGCGCATCCTCAACTTCACCTCCATCTTCAGGTACTCGCCCAGAGCGCCCCAGCGGTTCAGGTAGTTCATCTGTGTGGTGCTCTTCAGTTCCACCTCCTCCTTCTTTGCCACATCGTTGTAGACCATGGGCATCTGCAACCTGTAATTGCACCAATACATGAAGGCGATAAGAAGCAGCGTACATATTATATATAAGGTATTGCCCTTGGCATATTCATACATGAGTATGGTGCATGGCATGTCCAAAGGATTCTTGTCGGGCAGGAGCATCAGGGCAACGATGCCTCCATGCACCGCCAAAGGCAAAAGCACCCAAAGAATGCTCTTGATGCACAAGGCACGGCACAACAGGTACATATAGCCATTGAGGACGAACAAAAGCCACCATCCCAACAGCCACATGATGAAACCACCCCACCCCATCAAGGGTAATACGGCAATAGCGCCGAAGATTACAAGCATAAAGCCCCAGAAAAGATTGCCAAGGCTAAGACCTGCACGCACAAGGTGCATATTCATTAAGAAACTTCGGCGTACTGGCAAGAGACTATACACATGCACCTGCTGGGCAGGAGTCTCCTGCACTACAAAGCGATCCCAGAAATCCACAAGCAGAACCCATGGCATAAAACCATCCAGCACATGGAAAGCCGCCACACCGGGATACATGCCACTGAAGCCCATGGGCAGCATCGCTCCCATAAGAAGCAGGATGGCGGCATAGTAGAGAACCATGAACCACATCAGTATCTTCATGAAGCGGTTCTTCTCGAACATGGGATGTCGTTTGTCCTTCAGTTCCTGCTGCTCTGTGAGCAGGCGATAAAGGCGATATTTGTTCATATTGGAAACAAGATGTCCCTAATGTCAAAGTATTTTTCAGGGCATTAGGGACATGGAGTGTATGTTTTGTTACTTTACAATCATCTCGAATGGCATGCGTGTCTGGATGCGGTCAGCATTCTTCACGCCCTTCATGAGAGAGTACACGGCATAGCCCTCGCCCAGGAGGTCCTGCAACTCGGCTTCCAGATAGCCTGACTTCTTCTCGTTCAGCAACTGCTCAAATGGATTGTCGGGAGCGGGATAACCCACGGCACGATACTTCTCTACCTTGGCCAACTCTGCGGCATGTGCCACGGCATCGTCCAGGTTGCCCAGTTCGTCCACAAGACCTATCTTCAAGCCCTGCTCACCTGTCCACACACGGCCTTCGGCAATCATCTTCACGCTGTCCTGAGCCATGCCACGACCGTCTGCCACACGCTTGGTGAAGGTTTCGTAGCCACGGTTTATCATCTTCTGCAACTGTGCGCTTTCAGCAGCATTGAAGGGGCGACCCATGGTGCCTATGTCGGACATCTCGTTGGTCTTCACCACATCAAACTTCAGGCCTATCTTCTCGGTCAGGAGTTCGCTTGCATCGGGAATCATGCCGAAGATGCCGATAGAACCAGTCAGTGTGGTAGGCTCGGCAAAGATACGGTTGGCGGCACAACTGATATAGTATCCACCGCTGGCTGCCATGCCACCCATGCTCACTACTACGGGCTTCTTCTCCTTCAGCAGGCACACCTCGCGCCAAATCTGCTCGCTGGCAAAGGCACTACCACCGGGGCTGTTCACACGCAGGACAACGGCCTTCACGTCATCATCCTCGCGCAGGTCCTGAAGGTCCTTGATCATCTTCTCGCCCACAATCTGGTGCTCCTGGTCCATAGACAGGCCACCGCTCTGGCTCTGCACTATCTCGCCGTAGGCATAGTAGACGGCAACCTGCTCGTCTATCTTCTCGTCCAGTGTCTCGCTCTTGGCAACGTCTGCCACGGTGGTGAACACCAGGTCGTCGTCCTTGTCCTCATAGCCGCACTTCTCGCGCAGGATGGCCTTCACCTCGTCCATGTAGCAGAGCTTGTCCACCATACCGCCGTTCAGGGCCATAGCGGCATCGGAAATCATTGTCAGAGAATCGGCCAGGGAGTTCAGTTTGCCAACCTCCATGTTGCGGCTCTCAGCCACGTCCTTCAGCATGTTTGTCCAGATGCTGAACAGGTAGGAAGTAACCTGCTCGCGGTTGGCAGGAGACATCTCGGAGCAGATGAAGGGCTCCACGGCGCTCTTGTATGTGCCCACCTTGAACACCTGCATCTTCACGCCCACCTTCTCCATCACGTCCTTGAAGAACATGATCTGCGTTGCCATACCGCTGAAGTCCACATTGCCCTCGGGGTTGAGCAGAACGGAGTCGGCCACGGAAGACAGGTAGTATGCCGTCTTGCCATAGGAATCGCCATAGGCAACTACCCACTTGCCACTCTTCTTGAACTCCACCAGAGCCTGGCGCAATTCCTGTGCCATACCGGGATTGGCTGCTATTGCACCGCCTTCCAGATAGACACCAAGGATCTTGTCGTTCTTGGCTGCCTTATCCAATGCCAGCAGGGCATCCTCAAGAGACAGACTTGCAGAAGTCTCGCCCATCAACGAAGCAAAGGGATTTGACTCGCCTCGCTCTGCCAGTTCGCCGCTAAGGTTGATACGCAGGATGCTCTTCTCCTTGATAGGTGCACTCATGCCCTCGGTTGCAATCATTCCTGCCAGGGAGATGATGCTGATGATGGTGAACAACGTTATGGTCAGGAATATACCCACCACGGTTGCCATTGTGTACTTGATAAAACTTTTCATATTGTGTATAGATGTTTGTTTGTTTTCCATTCCTGTGCATTAGACGCACATTCAACGTGCAAAATTACATCTTTTTGACGAATTTTCGCACACTTGCAAACAAAAAACATCATTTTACCGCATCATTTTGTCAAGTCAGGCAAGAGAGAGAGGTGCTCACCAGACCCTCCTCCAATGGGGGGGGCTGTTTTAGAACATCCTGCCCTGGGGTCGGGATTCACGACCCAAGCATACGGACGATATGCCCCTGCAAATAGGTCATCTCCCCTAATGCTGTGCGACCTGTTTCGCTTGTAATCCTAAAGTTCCGCTCATTCTTCAGGAAAAAGCACCAGTTCGCTCTACGAATCCTCCACCCTGTGCACCAAGTGGATTTTGGGGAGACAAGCAATTGTATCAGCAAGTCAAAGAACGCTATTCAAAGGAGGGGTCCCTGTTTTAGGGTGTCATCTGCTCCCCCGCAACGAATACGATGCAAAGATACAACATCCATTTTGCGCAAAGTGACTTAGTGAGATTTAGTGCGAAATAATCTGTGCGCAGTCAACTATTTCAGGAAAAGACACAGGAAAAAGACAGGGGGGCGTTTATGAAGCGTTTATTTAACTTGCAGTAGGG
>JAZRIA010000019.1:0-2625 GCA_045645045.1 Bacteroidaceae bacterium
CCAAAATAAAAAACATTATGAGAACTAAGACTACCGCTTTGATAGCATCAGCCATGCTTGCTATCACGTCCGCTTCGGCACAGGAGCGTCCGCAGAGCCGTGTGGAACAATACATCGACTCGCTCAAGAATACTCACCGCATAGAATACCTTGGAGAAGGCGAGAAACCCTCGCCAAGCGATGAGCGCGCACTGCTCGATATTTTCTATTACGACCAGTTCCGCAATGCGCAAGATCCTCGTGCACCCTACTTCCTCTTCATGAGCCGCGACGCCAACTTCGTGATGGGTCTCGGTGGAGTGGTACGCATGCGTGGATGGTATGACTGGAACGGTGCTATGCCCAACAACGGATTCATCCCCTACAACATTTCCATACCTAAGAATCCTGTGCGCGACAAGTGGATGGGCTCTACCCCAGCCGGTACGGCACTCTACTTCAGAGTATTGGGAAACAACCCTACGGTGGGTGACTACCAACTCTATATTGAGGCCAATTTCGACGGGTACAACCAGCGCGACTTTCTCTTGAAGAAGGCCTACGCTACGCTGAACGACTGGACCATCGGTTATGCCCACTCCACATTCAGCGACCCGTCGGCCGAGCCTCTCCTCGTGGACGGACAAGGACCTAACGCCTATGTGAGCACTACTGCCGTGTTAGTACGCTGGATGCACAATGTGCGGAAGAACTGGATTGTGGCAGGTTCTGTAGAAATGCCCCAGTCATTCGTTGGAGCCAATGGTACCACCACCCAGGCGATTGACGACTGGTTTCCCAACCTTGCAGCCTTCAGCCAATATGAATGGGCGCCCAATCAGCACATACGCTTGGCAGGTATCATGCGTATGCTCCCCTACCGCGACCTTGTAGCCTTGGAGAACCGCAACGAGATTGGATGGGGTGTGCAGCTGAGCTCGGTGATGCGCCCTTGCAAACCCCTCACACTCTACTTCATGGGTAACTATGGGCGTGGCATCAGCAGCCTTACAGGTGACCTCATAATGGGTAACTACGACTTGGTGAATAGTCCTACTGAAGCTGGTACAATGTATGCCCCACGCCTATTCGGATGGTACGGTGCAGCGCAATACCACTTCACTCCTACCCTCTTCACTGGCATCACCTTCGGGCAGTTGCGTTACTTGCCCGAACAGGGACAACTGCCTACGGAGTATAGGTATGGACTGTACAGCGCACTCAACCTATTCTGGAACATCACACCCCGCATTCAAGTGGGCGGCGAGTATAACCTCGGCAAACGCCAAAATCAAGATGGCGAGGGGCGCTGGGCACATCGCGTGAGCTTGATGACACAGTTCAGTTTCTAATAGATGTTTTTCTTGTTCTGTTTTCTTAGAATCGGTTTTGGATTTTATTTCAAGTTTGGTTGAGAGAAGTTTTGAGCAGATTTGCACTATTTGAGTGCAGCAAATAGTGGTCTATTTGCAAGAGCAAAGAGTGTAAAGATGCCGAAAAGAGCCTCAAATAAACTGAAAAGCATAACATAATATTCATTAGCGGTAAAATCCCGAACAGATTCACAATGCCATTTCTTTTCTCCTGCCGCCGAAGCGATTTCGCCGGCAGTTTTTTTATTATTTGCATAAAACTAAAAAAGGGAGTATATTTGCGAGAAAATAAACATCACAGAACTAACATTTCCATTTCTATGAAAAGCATGAAGAAATATTTGTTTCTATCATTATTTCTCTTCCCTCTGCTCTGCTTGGCGCAGAATCGTGTTACGGTAACTCCTGCAGCACCCTTGGATAATGCCGTATCGGGACATTATGCCAGTTGGCTGAAGGGAGAACTGGCAACATACGGAGGTTGTAACTTCCCCGATGTTCCTTGTGCCGATGGTGGACAGAAAGTATATTATCCCATTGCCTACGGAGCCAGCGTGCCCGTACCTGGTGGTGCCGTATATCTTGGCGGCATGGATGCCGAGAGTTCACGCAGCGAATGCATGTTCCTCAGCGCTACCGACGGCAACTCTACGCCCATTGCCTCACTGCCTAAGGGATTGGACAATTTTGCAGCCACCTACTACGATGGTATGCTCTGGGTGGCTGGCGGACAAAGCAATGGCATGCCCAACAAGGAGGTGTATGCCCTCCCCTTCCCCAGCAACGACAAGGCATGGAGCGTAGCTGCTACCCTACCCGATATGTGCCGCCTACAACCCTGCGCAGCTGTGCAGAACACCGCTTCCGGCTATGCCTTGTTCATCTTTGGAGGTTATCAGCCCAAGACCGAAGGTCAAGAAGCTATGGTGCACACCGATGGCGTATACATGCCCCTCGCCGAACTCAAGAAGGGCAGCACCCAATGGAAGCGCACTGCACCCACATTGGCATGGAACGATAACACTGACACTCGAACCCAACAGATACAAGCCATCGTGGGCAGCACCTGCAGCTCCATGGGCTATAGCCACGTATTGTTCTTTGGTGGTGTCGACCACGACATCTTCCTCAGTGCCATCACAAGCCAGCAGGATAGCCTCTACTTGCGCCACCAGCCCGAGTGGTACCGCTTCCGCAGAGATGTGCTCACCTACCATACCATCACTGACTCATGGGGACTACTCCCTGGTGACAGCCTTCTGGCTCGTGCCGG
>JAZRIA010000020.1:0-6990 GCA_045645045.1 Bacteroidaceae bacterium
CTCATATTTGGCGATTCGTTCATCAAGAACGGTGAGTGGCAGGAACTGCTTGGCAACCCCAACGTGAAGAACCGCGGCACCGGATGGGGCAATAGTGGCGATATCGCTACAACAAGCAAGATTGTGGATGCTACATTTGCCGAAGTAGAGGGCGTAACAAAGGAGAGTCCCAAGGCTATCCTCCTGTACACAGGTACTGGCGACTGCACAGGTTCCACTGATATGGAAACCGTGAAGGCAAACTACAAGGCCCTGGTGGACAAGATTCTACAGAAATCTCCAAATTCTATCGTTTATCTGCTGACCCTCTGCTTCAGAAACAATGAAAGCCACAATAAACGCATTGAGGAGTTGAATGGGTACATGGCAGGTTTCCCAATGGAGTATGCGAACCTCCGATTCGTTGAAACTGGCAAGCAGTTATTAAATAATGGAGAAATGGACTCGAAGTACATCTTCTCCAACGACTATATAGGTGGTCTGGCTTATGTCAAGATAGCAAACTTGCTGAAGTCTGCTATGGGTGGTGTTGACTTCCCTGATGATGTTTACACTGTCATTGACGATGCCACCGCCGAGGCACGCTATGCCCAGGCAGGCCTGCGCAACCAGCTGACACAGGCGATAGCACGCGGTTTGGTAGCCACTCGTGGTAATGCTGCAGGCCAGTACAATGAGGAGAAGATGAAGGCCTTTGATACCAAGGTGAGTACTGCAAACACGCTCTTGGAAAAGACCGACATCACTCAAGAAGAAGTGACAACATTCACAGGTGAACTCAATACTATCCTGAATGACGCCCTTACAATGCCAACCTACAGCACAGAGGGCAATGAGGTGTGGTATCAGCTCTTTACTCCTGGTCGTGGCAATAAGTATCTTACCAGCACAGGCGTTGGTGCAGGTGTAAATGGTACTGCTGCCAACAACTATGCCACATCCATGTGGAAGTTTGTAGAGCGTACTAATGGCGGCGGTCTTGACATTATCAACCGTCATGACGGTTCTTATCTTGCCCCAACAGCAGCAGGTAGCACTCAACTTACAACATCTGCCACACAGCCAACAAATGCCTGGAGTTTAAGTTATTCGGATGCTCCTGGCCTCTTTGTCATAAATAGTGGCACCGTGCAGCTTCACCAAACAAATAATGCTGCTGTTTGGAATTGGGGTGGTGGTTCAAATCGTAGTGATACTGGTTGTCAGTACCAAATTGAAGCAGTTGAAGGCGAACCTGACGTAGAGCCTATAGTGCCAACTGATGACAACTTTAGCAACGTGGTGAAGAGTACTAATGACCTCACGGATGGATGGTACAAGATGCGTGTGGTAACCGGTTCTGATGACACGATGAATGGATATATCACAAATGGCAATAACCATGTACTCAATGCAAATGTACCTTACAGACAAAGTGCAACCAATTTCTATCCTCTCAAGATTGGTACTTACGACACCAACAAGCCCGCCACAGGTTGGGTGAAGGTAAAGAAGGTAGGCAACAAGTATCAGATACAAGGCATTGGCGGACATACAATAAACGAGAACTGTACTGCAAATCGCGACATTACCCAAGCTAACACGACACTCTCGATGTCCTATGGCGGATTTACCACAGTAGACAAGTGGCATTACTATAACCCTGGTGCAAATACGGAGCAACCCTATATCGGAAAGTCCTCTAGTTCTGACAATAAATTTGCTTTTGCCCCTGTGACAGAAAAAGAGTTGGCAGCATACGATATCTATACCGTAACTATCGATGCAGAAAATGCTACAGAAATAGGTAGCGACCCCTCTATAACCTACACAGGTACTGCTGCCATCGGTGGTATTGCCAAGGTATTCAACAATGGCTATATGTTCTTCCCCAAGGGTAGTGTACCCGCTGCTAAGGACTTCACCGTGCCAGAAGGTTTGTACTTAAAAGTCAGTGCATCAGCAAAGACGCTGACGGTAAATAATTCTCCCGAAGCAATAGAAACACTAACACTGACTTCCACTCAGTTTGCCAATGGTACTTCTACTTACACTAAGCATACTGCATCAGATGACGGATGGTATGGCAAACTTGTTACTGGAACCACTCCTGCTCTAACTATTGAAAGTACAGATAACACAGCAAACAATATCGGATGGTCGAACAATCAACCTTGGCTTCAAGAGGGATATACTTACAATTTGTCACTTCCTGAAGGATTCAAGATTGTAGAGTACGAACTCACAACAAAGCAAGGGCTCGCTTTCACTGGAACCTTTACCTATACTACAGCCGAAGGTACTGCTACAAGTGAAGCACAAACTGCGACAGAGCAGACTGTCAGCGCAGATGGACTTTCTACATCAAGCATTACCCTAAATGTGGGAGAAGGAACTTCTGGCACAGGTATTCTGATTACCAAGCTGATAATAAAGTATAAGGAGGCAGACGGTGAGGAAGCCGAACTCGCAGCAGCCAAGAATACAGCCAAGGCTTCAGTAACTGCCAATGCTGCAAATCTGAAGGAGGCTTTGGGATACTACTCATACACCGTTGGCGGAACCAAAGTGTACAGTGTTTCAGCAGTGACAGCAGCTATTGATGAGGCTGCTACCGTTGAGGCTGTTGACGCCATTGTTGCTACATACTCATTGAATGTACCAGAGGTTGGCAAGTACTACCGCATCAAGAGTAAGAGTTCGGGCAAGTATGTCGATGCTGCCGGACTTAACAATACAACGATGAACATGAAGACAGAGGCCGAGCGTGACTTCTTCGGCTCCATCTTCTTGCTCGACGAAGGTAGCAAGTGGCTCAACATGGCAACCAACACCTATATCAAGGACACTCACACGATTGGTGCCGACAAGGCTGGTGCCAATACTTGGACATTCGAGGCATCGCCCCGTACATTGGGTTGCCTCCTCGTGAAGTCAAATGGAGGTTCGCCCTACCTGCACGACAGTGACCCCAAAACCAACCGCTGTAGCGGCGACGGTGGTCATGCCGCACATGATTTCATCATCGAAGAAGTGAAGGCATACTCTCTCACTGTGGATGCTCCTGCGATAGTGGGTGCTACCGCTACATGGAATGGCGAGACTAAGAAACTGCCTGCTGTATGGGCACTCTTTGAAGGAACTGCCATCACCAATGCTACGCTCACTGTGAATGGCAATGCCAACTACAGATTTACAAGTATGGCAGAGAATGGAAATGCAATCGAGGGTAACACCATTGCTATTGATGCTCTCACAACTAACCGTACCATTACAGCAAGTTTCACTCCTTCGTTCTTCTCTGTGAACACCAATAAGGAGAACCTCGTGCCCGTACATATCTATAATACACGCAATACAAACTACACCATTTGTCTCAATGAGGCCAATGGCTATGCAGACCATGCTGTGAACTCTGGCACTACAGATTACACTCTTGACGAGGTGTGGTATCTCGTGGGTACTGCCGAATCGTTCAAGATGTATAGCTACACAGCCGGTATGGACCTTGCCCTCACACTGGCAGGTACAGGCCGTGGCAGTGCTGCTACAATGACAGCTACAGGTACCGAGCTTTGTTTGGTGATGACGGAGAATGGTTATGCCATCTGTCCCAAGGGAGCCACAGGGCAGAGTTTCAATATGCATGGCGGAGCTGGTGCTGACATCAAACTCTATGATACCACTGATGGTGGCAGTATCTGGGGCATCAATGTTATTGGAATTGCCAATCCTCTAACCCTCAACGTGGAGGTAAGCGGTGAGCAGCCCTATGAGGTAAATTATCGTGTGGCCAACCTCTCAACCACCATTGCAGGACAGAAGACCACAAGCATCATCACTGGCGATGTGGAGGCACGTAAGTATTATCTCCCTGCCGATGCTACTATTAGTCTGAACAATGCCTATGTCTACCGTGGCTACAAGTTCGACGGTTTCAAGGATGCACAGGGCAATGGTGCAGAGTATAATGAAACTCCAATTCCAGCTGGCGGACTGGAACTGACCGTATCATATAGCGTGGATGAAGAGAACAAGTACCAGTACCTCTACTATTCTAACGATCCCGTTATGAACAAGCCCTACCGTATCCCAGCCATTGCAGTAACTCGCAAGGGTACTATTCTTGCTGTTACCGACCACCGTCCTGGTGGTTCCGATGTGGGCTTTGCTCCAGTAGATATCAAGCTCCGTCGTTCCACCGACAATGGTAAGACATGGAGCGATGAAGAGTTCATCGCTGATGGTACAGGACAGCATGTAACTATAGATGACGTTACTCACACAAATGTCTTCGACTATGCTTTCGGTGATGCAGCCATCGTGGCAGACCGCGAGAGCGACGAGGTGCTCATTATGTGCGTGGGCGGTAAGCAGAACTTCCCTGGTGGCGATGCCACACACCACAACTACACGGCTCGTCTGCGCAGTCATGACGGTGGTGTCACATGGGATGAGCCTGAGAACGTAACTGCAAACTTCATGGATGTGACTCCTCTCTACAACAACGAGAACCCTAATGGTTACCAACCAATCCTTCCCGAGGCCTATACACTGTTCTATGGCTCTGGCCGTATATTGCAGTCTCGCGTGTTCAAGGCAGAGGGCAGTCGGTACTACCGTATCTATGCAGCCCTGCTTGTTCGTGAGGTAGTGCCTGGTGCAACAGGTGCTTCGCATAACAACTATGTGGTATACTCAGACAACTTCGGTGAGACATGGAATCTGCTTGGTAGCCGTTGCGTTCTTGGTGGTGACGAGGCCAAGGTAGAGGAATTGCCTGATGGTACCATCATTATCAGTAGCCGTAAGGGCAATGGCCGCTACTTCAATATCTTCAGCTTTACTGATATAGCAAAGGCTGAAGGTTCTTGGAGCAGCCAGGTTGCCAGCGAGAACATTGCTGGTGGTATCAGATACGGTAACAATGCCTGCAACGGAGAATTCTACAAGGTGAAGGCCATACACAACGAGACTGGCCGCATCTGCGACCTGATGATGCAGTCTGTTCCCACTGGCCAGAGAGGTGACTATACTGCCGATGGACGTAACGACGTGACCATCTTCTTCAAGGAGATGAACTATGGCGCTGCATATACTCCCACCACCTTTGCCGAGAACTGGACAAAGGGTATGGTAGTAAGTCGTGTGCGTTCTGCTTATTCTACCATGGATTTGCAAACCGATGGCAAGTTTGCATTCTTCTACGAAGAGGATCCGGAGAGCTATTGTATGGTTTACGTTCCACTTTCTCTGGAAGAGATCACTGAGGGTGCATACAGCCTCTATACTGTAGAGAGCACTATCACTTCTCATGGTATCGCTACCTTCTATGCAACCTCTGCAATGCAGATTCCCGAGGGAGTGAAGGCATACGTGGCAACAGAGACTCCTGTGATGAATGGTGAGACTGGCTATATCACTATGACAGAACTTGAGGACGTTATTCCTGCAAATACAGGTGCAGTTCTTCGTGGTGATGCCGATACATACCAGTTCCTCCCCTCTATCAGTTATGGTACTCCCACAGAAGGCAATATGCTTGTGGGCTTCGAGGCAGCAAATAACAAGGGTGAGAGCACTGCTACTGTCACAGTTCCTACAGACGGTTCCACCAACTATGTACTTGCAGTAGAGAACGAAAAGGCTGGTTTCTACAAGAAGAAAGCTGATTTCGCTGTTTACAACAACAAGGCTTACCTGAACCTTCCTGCCAGCGTTGCAGGTGCCCGTGCTCTCTACTTCTCATTCGGCGATGGTGCCACAGGCATATTTGAAACGGAAAGCGGAGAACAGAAAACGGAAAACTGCTATGACCTGTCTGGTCGTCGCGTGGAGAAGGCTCAGAAGGGCATCTACATCGTGAACGGCAAAAAGGTTGTGCGTTAGCGAGCGCAAAAAATAGACATAGTTAAGGTACTGCAATAGCGCAGTACCTTAACATAAACAGAAATAGATTAAGAGTTACACCTTAATTAATATATATATAATATCATGAAGAAGCAAAAGTATATAACCCCATATTGTGAAATTATAGAGGTAGGGACAATCAGCCTGATGGCTTCCTCGGATCCATTAGGAAATGATGAAGTCCCCGTTTACGACTATGTGACCGATAGTGACGCTAACATGAGCAACAGAGGTCGTGGCAGTAATGCCAATATATGGGATACAGAATGGTAGAAAATTCATTAAGCGTGAAAGTACGTTTCATATTTTAGGAAGCGAGGTACAGTAGCAATAACGCACTGTACCTCGCTTCCTTTATTTTAGGCTATTTCGTCCTTGTATGTGTTGTCTAATATACTAGTTTCACTCCCAAGTGGTAGCTGCGTGGAGTGCTGGGGCCGTACATGTAGTCGGAATCGCGTTCCCAACCCTGGTCGAAGTCATTCTGGTAGGCATTGGCGATGTTCTGTACGCCACCGCTGATTTGCATACGGAAGGTGTCCACGATGGGCATTTCATAGGTAACCTTGGCATTGAGGGTCATGAAGGCTGGGGTCTCCACTATCTCGGGGACGGGAGTGCCGGAACCGGCATTGTGACCTATGTGCATGCTGCCTGTGTAGTTGCCGGTCAGGGCAACGGTAAGATTGCGTACGGGGGTGAGCGATGCAGTGAAATAGCCGTAGGCATCAGGACTGCGGAGTATGCGCTTTGTCTTCTGGTCGGGCACGTCCTCGTTCCACACTATCTCGCGGTCGTACTGGCTGCGTTGCAGGGTGAAGCCAGCTTGCAATTGGAACCACTTGGTCAGCGAAGCACGGGCCTCAAGGTTAGCACCATAAACATGGGCGCCGTAGGCATTGTAGCGTTCTTGCACGATATTGCCCTGTGCATCGGTTCCGCTGAGTTTGCGTAGGGCGAAGACATTGTTCAGCTTGGTGTAGAAACCCTCCACGAGGAATTTGGTCTGCACGCTGCCGAAACGGAAGTACATGTCGGAGGACAGGCTGAAGCTGTGTGAGCGTTCCTCCTTGAGATTGTCGGCCAGCACGGTGACAAGGC
>JAZRIA010000021.1:0-8781 GCA_045645045.1 Bacteroidaceae bacterium
AAGATGGGCACGAGTAGCAGAGTCCTCGAAATAAGTGGCAGAACCAGTTAGGAAGGCTGTGCCTGAAGGACTAAGGCCGAATACAAGCGGACCGGCATCAACGTCCAGGCCAAAGACTGGTGTCCACTCCTTGTACTCGCACAACCCAGGAATGAAGTTGTCACGCCATAAATGCTTTTTCAATAGTGTGTATTGCTCATTGGCAAATGTTGGGTCAATAAGGGTAAGGTAGTAGCAATTGAGTGCAGAATAAGAACCCTTAACCGGAGCATCCGTGTATTGCTTGCCGTCTGCACCGAGGAAGGAAACCAGCAGTCTTGATTCCTCATCCAGCCATTCACGTTGTGCCATGGCAAGCCACTTGTCAACAGTGGAAGAGTATCGATTGTAAGTCATCTGGCTATACTGCTTCAAAGCCACTATGGCTACGAGCATATCCGGAACATAGATTGATTCGCCTGGATATGTCGGAAGATTAAGAGAGGAGGACGCCAAAATTCTGCGGTTCATGGTTTCGCAAAGTTTGGAAAGAACAGCATCGTACCGGTCATCACCTCCTACAGACTTGTAACCGCATATCATCCATGCAAGATGACTGATGTAGGAGATATGGCTTTTGCTGCCATGCAAAGTTTCCAAAGCATCTTCGCCCCAACGGTTGGTATCGTAGGCTCGCAGTTCGGGCGACATGACGGTGTCAATAAGACGTTGGATATAGCATAGGTTATCCTGCGCAGTTTCCGGATACAGTCGGGAAATGTTTGTCAGCGCCGCAGAGAACATGGAACATGAATACAATGCCCATTCCCCTTGAAAGTGTTCTCCGATGGAAGAAGGAAGATGATCCAGAACCTCACGTGGAGTAGCATTGACAAACTTATCCACAAGATAGTTGCGACGCTCTATGATATCTTGTTTTTCCTTTTCCATACTTCCATATCCAGAGGCAATATAAAGTACGGACATCGTCTTTAGCACAACAAATAGCACAACAAAAAGCAGACATCTCACTGTACTTGGATACGACGTTCTTCGAGATAAAAGACGGGAGTATTTGCAGAACAAACGAACGAACACAAAACAGGCAAGACCATACAAAGGCAAAGCAAGGCAGAACCATAGAGATTGACACCAATTGCCGAAAACACTATAGAGCAATACTGAAAACACTGCATAAAACAGATATGGCAAAATCAATCCGTGAAAGGGTGTACGCAAGATTTTATTGTGCCAAAAGATGGTGTATATAACAGTATAGAGGCAAATGGATGGAATCACTCCTACCCCATTGTCCTGCATCCATACATAAGGCAATAGGGAGAAAACTACAAGTTGTGCAAGAAGATTCTTGCACAACCTATACATAAAGATAAGGACACTATATTCCATTATGGACCTTATTACGCCTTATTTTGCGTCTATAAAAACTCTGGCATCAAGACTTTTACTATGAGCTTGCGCTGAGGGCCTTTTCCTACAAGGGGAGCATGGGTGTCCTCGGGATATACAATGAGGAACTCTCCTGGCTTTACCAAAGACCATATAGGTTGAGAATAGGTGTAGAGGGCAAAGTCGTTCTCCTCGTCGAAAGGAGCCTCGCTCTCTCCTACCCCAGATATGTGTTCGCAAGCGATGAGTTCTGCCTGGGTGAGGGGAACGTGGATGTCAATGTACTTGCGGTGGGCTTCCAACTTGGCACTGGTGACAGGGATTAGTTCGGTGTCCACCACGTTGATGAACAGGTTGGAACCGTCCAGTTCTATGCGGCCGGCAGGAACCTTGCTGAGGTCGTTGGCCTTGATGTAGTCAAACACTTGCTTGAAAAGAGGATGCAGGCCCTCGTAGCGGGCACTGTCCTGGAGATTGGATTGGATCATGGGAATAAATGGACCCACCCTAACCCTCCCTATATGGAGGGAAACTGGGAAGGTTCTATGTAAAGAGGTTAAACATTAGTTGAGAGAGGGGGAACTGAATTGTCGGAATAATCGGAGTAATCGGAGTAATCGGAACCTTTGGCAATGTAGGGACGCTGCGTGCAGCGTCCGTTTAATGCAAGGATAGGCGTTATATGTTAGCGGACGCAGCACGCTGCGTCCCTACTGTTGTTAATATACGATTCGTTAAACGTTAAACATTATACATTAAACGTTATTCGCCTGCGATCATCAAACTAAAGCAGTCATCGTTAAACGTTCATCTTCCTCTCGCTCATTTCTGCCGTGGCGGTGAAGAGGACGTCGGCACTGGAGTTGAGAGCGGTTTCCACAGAGTCCTGTACAACGCCAATGATGAAGCCTACGGCTACCACCTGCATGGATATGTCGTTGCTGATGCCAAAGAGGGAGCATGCCATGGGGATGAGCAAAAGCGAACCACCGGCCACACCCGAAGCACCGCAGGCACCCAGGGTGGCGATGATGCTGAGCACAAGGGCACTGGCCAACGATACCTCAAGACCAAGGGTGTGGCATGTTGCCAAACTCATCACGGTGATGGTGATGGCGGCTCCGTTCATATTGATTGTACTGCCCAGAGGTATGCTTACGGAATAAAACTCCTCGTCAAGTCCAAGACGCTTGCACAATGCCATATTCACAGGTATATTGGCGGCAGAGGAACGGGTAAAGAATGCACTGACGGCACTTTCCCTGAGGCACTGGAATACCAGAGGATAGGGATTGCGACGAAGCATCACCGCCACGATTATGGGATTGAGCACCAAGGCTACGGTAAGCATGCACCCAACAAGAAGAAGGAGCAGACGGCCATAGGTGGTGAAGATTTCCAAACCGCTTTCTGATACGGTGGTGAAGACCAAGCCCATTATGCCAAACGGTGCACACTGGATAACCCAACGCACAACCATAGATATGCATTCGGCCCACTCGTGCAGGATGTCGATGGAGCGTGGCGATGCCACCTTCTTCAGGGCAAGTCCTATGATGATGGCCCAAAGCAAAATGCTCAGGTAGTTGGCCTCTGCAATAGCACGAAGAGGGTTGCTCATCAGATTGGACGCTATGGTACTGAAGACATTGGAGAGTTCCTGGGGTGCCTGGTTTTCAGCGCCAGTCACACCAGAAAGAACCATATCTACAGGGAAATAACGGCTAGCCAACACAGCCAGTACGGCGGCAAACAAGGTGCTGAGCATGTAAAGTGCCACAACATTGCGAAAACGACCACCAAGTCCATTGCCGGCCTTGGAAACAGACGACACAACAAGTACCGCCACAAGCACAGGAGCAATGGCCTTGAGTGCACCGACAAAAAGTACACCCAAAATGCCAATAACCTGAGCCTGGGGAAGGAACAATGCCAAAAGCGTACCGCATACTATACCGATGAGTATGCGCGACATGAGGTTCAGTTTCTGCCAGGCAGAAAGCAACAAAGAGACTGTTTTTTTCATCTATATCAATCTACGAAACGGTACTTCTGTTTGTCGCGTGGCTTGGCTTCGGGAGTTTCGTCGGCATAACCGAAACCAACGCAAAGACTGAGTTCATAACCCTCGGAGAAACCAAGTTTCTCTACGAGAGGTTTGCACAGGTCATTATCTGTGAGGAAACGCACGGGACTGCCCAGACATACGGAACCCACGCCCATGCTCCATGCAGAAAGCATCATGTTCTGAGCGAGAAGACCGCAATCGTAGGCAGAGAAGTCGTAGGAAGGATCGCGTGCAATGAACACCATCACGGGTGCGCCACGGAAACATTCCTTGGCCATGCCTATCTGAGGATGTGCCTCGCCCATAGCCTTACTCATCTCGGCAAGGAGTTCGGGATTGTCAACAACGCGGATTTCCCACGATTGCTTGTTCTGACCGTTAGGAGCATTGATACCGCAATCCAGTATCTGTGTCATCACCTCGCGAGCGACAGGTTCTGCCTTGTACTTGCGAATGCTGCGACGAGCCATGATGGTCTCCACAACGTAGTTCTTATCTTCCTGAGTAGTCATATTCTCTTTGTTTTCTGCTGGTGCACATGACATGAGCATACTCATGAGAGCGGCACCGAAAAGGATATTTATCTTCATCATAAAGTATTTTAGAAGGACGCTGCGCGCAGCGTCCTTACATTTATAAATCACAAAACGTTCAACATTCAACGTTAAACGTTAATCGTTCTTCTCCGCTATGCGCTCGAGCGACTGGTAAACTTGCATGAGACCACGGGGAACGTGGAAGCAGCCCTTCCACTTGCCGCCCTTGAGAGTGAGCAACACTTCGCCCTGGCGGTTGAGATAGCCGAACCATTCGGGATGCTCAGGATCCATGAAGTGGCTCCATACATAATCATGTATGCGCTCAAACCATGCAAGGCACTCCTGATTGCCTGTGAGTTCATAACCCTTAATCATGGTGATGAGGGTCTCGATGTGTACCCACCACAACTTCTGGTCCCATTCCAATTGCTGGAGAGGACGACCCATGCGATCCATGAAGTAGAAGATACCGCCGTACTTCTCGTCCCAACCATACTCTACCTCGGCAAGAGCAATCTTAACAGCCTTCTCGATGAGAGCCTGGTCGCCAAGACGCTTGCCAAGGTCCATGATGAACCACATTGCCTCAATGGCATGACCGGGATTCAACAGACGGCCGTCCATGCAATCCACCATCTCGTTGTTGGTGCCAAGGTGCTCTACAATCAAACCAAGTTCGGGACGGTAGAAGACATCCATCACCTCGTGCACACAGGTCTCGATGGTCTTGTCAAGGAAGTCCTTGTCGAGAAGAGACTCTATCTCCAATGCCACGTTGCAGAGGATCATGGGCAAGGCGAAACTCTTCAGCGAACGAGCACCGGGAGCAGCCTTTGACCAACGGCCCTTTGGATTGTCCACCTTGGAGAGGACGATGTCGAAGGTCTTCTTGGCAATGTCGGCATACTCCTGATTGCCTGTAGCGATGGACAATTGTCCGAAGGCTATTACGGCAAAGGTGTAAGAGAAGATGTTGTATGGCTCCACCAGGGGATTTCCCTCGCGGTCGAGAGCGAAGTACCAGTTGAGGTTGCCATCGTGACCATACTTCTTCAGGAACTCAGCTCCATGGATGGCGGCATCCAACCACTCCTGGCGCTTCTCTACCTTATTATATAATGTGGACAGCATCCACACCTCTCGGCCCTGAAGCCAGATGAACTTGTCGGTATCGAACACCTCGCCATCGCGTTCCAGGCAAGTGAAGTATCCACCAAACTCCTTATCTATGCTCTTCTCCATCCAGAAGGGCATCACTCTGTCCAAAAGCTCAGACTTGTACTGCTGGGCAAGTTGCTTGAAATCTATCATATCGTAATACTATTGTTTTTAAGTTGGTAGTGCCTATAGTCAATCCATAGGCACTACCGAATATTAATCTTTATTTACTGCTCTTCACATAGGAACCCAATGAGAGAATCCATGCCACCACTACGCTCACAACGATACCAGTGGCACCGAACAGGAAGAGGTTGGCATCGGTGCATTCGCTCATCCAGAATACCACTGCTTCGCCGGCAACGAAACCAATGAGTGCGGCATAGCCCTTGACACGTTTCATGAACACCGCCATGAAGAAGAGTCCGCCCAAACCGCTGGTGAGCAAGCCCAAGGCGCTATTGAAGAAGTCGAGGAAGGACTGAACGTTCCATGTTGCCATGAAGAGTGCCAAAACCAAACCTATCAAACCACTGAGCATGGAACTCCAACGTGCCACACCCAACAACTGATGGTCGGTGGTGCTGGGACGGAAGCGCTTCCAGAAGTCGATGGAGAAAGCCGTAGACACACTATTGATATTGCTGGATATTGTGCTCATTGTGGCGGCAAAAATAGCAGCAATGAGTGCACCGGCAACACCGGCAGGCATCTGGCTCATCATGAAGAAGGGGAAGATGGCATCCGACTGGCCCATAGTTACGTCCAACTCAGTGGGATGAGTCTTGTAGAACGTATAGAGACCCGTACCTATCATATAGAATGCCACAGACACGAACACGCTCATAAGACCGTTCACCAGGATACCACGACCGGCAGACTTCTCGTCGGGAGTAGTCATGAAACGCTGGATAACCGTCTGGTCGGAGGTATAGGAGATGAGGTTGTTGGCCAAGCCGCCAATGATGATAACCCACCATGTGGCTTGCGACCAGGAGTTGCTCCAGTCGAAGAGACGCAACTTGTCGTTCTCCAGTGCGATGTCTATGCATCCCATCACTCCGCCTTCAGTGTTCACCGCCAGATATACGACTGCAAAGATGGCACCACCCACCAGGATAAGGCCCTGCACCACATCGCCCCAGATAACGGCCTCAACACCGCCCATGGTGCAATAGATGATGGTGATAAGACCCATTAGCACAATGCACAGGTAGATGTCAATGCCAGTTACAGCCGTCAGAGCCAAAGAAGGCAGATAAAGCACCATGGCCATGCGCACTATCATGAACACGCAGAAGAGGAACGATGCCAGCAGGCGTGTGGCCAGGTTAAAGCGCTGCTCCAAAACCTCATAGGCACTAGTTACGTTCAGTTTGCGGAAATAGGGCAGATAGTACTTTATCACCGGGAAACTGATAAGCAGAATCATCCACAACATGGGATAGTACGTCCAGTCGGTGGTATATGCCTTGGCAGGGATAGTCATGTAGGTGATAGCGGAAAGCATGGTGGCATAGATGCTAATACCAGCCGCCCACCATGGGATGCGGCCACCTCCCTTGAAGAAGTCGTCGGCACCGCTTTCCTTGCGCATGAAGTAGAAACCCATACCAAGCATAGCCAGGAGGTAGAAGGCAAGCACTGTCCAGTTGAGCCAGCCGAAGTTCTTCTCGTTGGTCACCTCCACGTGTGTCACATCAGCACTGCGCACACCAGGCATCAGTTCGCCACCGCTATAACTCCAACCGGTTCCTCCCACCTCGGGAGTGAGGCATGCACCGGCTCTTGCAAGCAGGCTATCACCAGGGAGCAAGCCCCATGCATCGGTGATAGTGTGGTACGTCAATACATCCTTACGGAACTTGTACCATTCAGGAGTGTGGCGCAGATAGAGGCTATCCTGCCGACCCTGTATGGCGCTGAGGAAAATATTAAAGTCAACACCTCCGAAGAAAAGCACGTGGCTATAGCCAGATGCAGTAGATGTACTGCCTACAATGGCCTGACGGCAGAGTTCGCGGCCACCGTCTTCGGCTTCGATCCACACCGATGCCGGAGAGGTACGCTTCCACTGAGACGGTACAACACCGCCCTTCTTTAGTTCTGCAATTGGCATATATACGCCATCCGTATGTACTAACGGAGCCAAGCCTAAAGAATCTACCTTTGGCTGGTAACCGCCAAAAACAAACAAGCAATGGCCAGAAGCAGTATTCTGGACAGCAACACATGGTTGCAGACGGCATTCGTCTGGCAACGTTGCTGCAAGAGTCCATTCCTTGGCCTCACCAGGGTATTGCAGAGAGTAGACTTCTTTGTTAGGAATACCAAAACTTTGTCCACCTGCCACCCAAATGGTTCCATCGTAATAAGTGGCTGAAAAGTTGTCCAAGGCTTTTGGCAGGGCAGGGATGATGGTAAATTTGGCATCCTCGGCATTATGGAACACACACTCGCTGAAGGCTGTATTGGCATCCATACCTCCCATATACACAGCCCCTCCGGTAACTTGTACACTGGCACCATATGCTCTAGGATAATATACCTTGCGACCTCCATCTGCACAAGGTATATCTGGGAAATTGCAACCACCAGTAATCATCAATTTACCCATTACCCAACCTGCATAATGTCCAGAAACGGCTTCACGCATGGGAGGTGTTGGGCTTACTGAAACACGGTTCTGTCCCAAGGCGAGCAAGGGACAGAACACTAATAACAGAAACAAATATTTCTTCATATTAATAAAGACCAAGGGTTAGAACTTGTTGCAACGCTCAAAGAAGTTGATTGCTTCTAGTTCTGCACGCATAGCATCCTCTTCCTCTTGAGTGAGGTTCTGGAATGGAGTGCGGTTGGGACCGAGGTCAAGGCCTATGAGTTTCATGATGCGCTTGCCACCAACAATGTTGCCACGGAAATGGCAGATTACGTTGATAACCTCCTGAGAGAAATTCTGCAACTCACGTGCCTTCTCCAGATTACCCTCGTTCCATGCATCGATGATGCCCACGAGGTTCACACCGTTGTAGTTGGTAGTACCGCCAATGCCGCCCTGTGCACCGCCCATGGCCAGTGAGGGCAGGATGGTCTCGTCTTGACCGTGAAGCATGTCGAATTTTCCACCGGCATACAGTCGGCACTGGTTGTATTCGTAGATGCTCTCGAAGGTATACTTAATACCGGCAAAGTTGGGAATACGTCCGTCCACAGCCTCCAGCAACTTCACCATAGGCAGGAATGCACCGTTGAAAGCAGGGATGTGGTAGTAGTAGAAAGGCAACTCGGGAGCACCGGCAGCAATCTCCTCGCAATACTTAACAAGTTCCTCAATACGTCCAATCTTGGGGAATGGAGGTGCCATAGAACCAATGCCCCATGCACCTATCTTCTGTGCGTGCTCGGCCAGCATGCGAGAGTTGCGCACGCAACATGAGCCAACATGCACTATCACCTTGAACTCACCAGGCAATGCCTTGGCGGCATCTACCCAAGCCTCTGCCAGACGCATGCGCTCTTCCTCGGTGAGCATGTAGCCCTCGCCACTGCTTCCGTTTATAAATACACCCTTCATGCCGTTCTTCTGCAACATGGCAGCGTATGCGGGAATGGGTTCCAGGTTCA
>JAZRIA010000022.1:0-15704 GCA_045645045.1 Bacteroidaceae bacterium
ATCCGACTTAGCGATTACTTCCCCGTTGAGCAGGAGTACGGATATAGCGTATTCAGCACTGTTTACCACGTGGAGTGGAATGGTAAGAAGTTGAATATAATTGACTGCCCCGGTAGCGATGACTTCGTTGGCGCAGCTATGACCGCCCTTAATGTGACCGATACCGCTATCCTTCTTCTGAAGGGCGCAAACGGTGTTGAGGTGGGTACACAGAACCATTTCCGTTACACCGAGAAGTTGGGCAAGCCCGTCATTTTCCTGGTGAACCAGTTGGACGATGAGAATACTGATTTTGACAATATCCTGGAGCAGCTGACCGACGTGTACGGTTCCAAGGTTGTTCCCGTGCAGTATCCCCTGCAGACAGGTCCCAACTTCAACTCTCTGATTGACGTGCTTCTGATGAAGAAGTATTCATGGGGTCCTGAAGGTGGCGAACCTACAATCGAGGATATTCCCGCAGAGGAGATGGACAAGGCGATGGAGATGCATAAGGCATTGGTAGAGGCAGCTGCCGAGCACGACGAGACTCTGATGGAGAAGTTCTTCGAGAGCGAGAGCCTGACAGAGGATGAAATGCGTGAAGGTATCCGTAAGGGGCTGGCCGCACGTGGCATGTTCCCCGTATTCTGTGTCTGCGCAGGCAAGTGCATGGGCGTTCGTCGTTTGATGGAGTTCCTGGGCAATGTGGTTCCCTTCGTAGACCAGATGCCTAAGATTCACAATACACGTGGCGAGGAGGTGGCTCCCGTGGTAGACGCCCCCACAAGCCTTTATGTATTCAAGACCGCCGTTGAACCCCATATCGGTGAAGTTCAGTACTTCAAGGTAATGCAGGGTAAGGTGCACGAGGGTGATGACTTCACCAATGCTGACCGCGGCAGCAAGGAGCGTATGGCTCAGTTGTTCTGTTGTGCTGGCGCCACCCGTATCAAGGTGGAGGAACTGGTTGCTGGCGATATAGGTTGTACCGTAAAGCTGAAGGACGTGAAGACTGGTAATACCCTGAATGCCAAGGGAGCCGAACACCGCTTCAACTTCATCAAGTATCCCAACCACAAGTATTCCCGTGCCATCCGCGCCGTTAACGAGAGCGAGACTGAGAAGATGATGAACGCTCTGAACAAGATGCGCGAGGAGGATCCCACATGGAAGATAGAGCAGAGTAAGGAATTGAAGCAGATTCTGGTTCATGGCCAGGGCGAGTTCCACCTGCGCACCTTGAAGTGGCGTATGGAGAACAACGAGAAGATCCAGATTGCTTTCGACGAGCCCAAGATTCCATACCGCGAGACAATCACCAAGGCTGCACGTGCCGACTATCGTCACAAGAAGCAGTCTGGCGGTGCAGGTCAGTTCGGTGAGGTGCACATGATTGTAGAGCCTTATTACGAGGGCATGCCAGCTCCCGAAGTTTACAAGTTCGGCAACCAGGAGTATCGTATCAATGTCAAGAATACCGAGACTGTTGAACTGGAGTGGGGTGGCAAGCTTGTGTTCATCAACAGTATTGTTGGCGGCTCGATTGATGCACGTTTCATGCCCGCTATCCTGAAGGGTGTGATGCAGCGCATGGAGCAAGGTCCTCTGACCGGATGCTATGCCCGTGACGTACGCGTTATAGTATATGATGGCAAGATGCATCCTGTGGACAGCAACGAATTGTCCTTCATGCTTGCCGGCCGTAATGCCTTCAGCGCAGCTTTCCGCGAGGCAGGTCCCAAGATTCTTGAGCCTATCTACGACGTGGAAGTTTTCGTTCCCAGCGATAAGATGGGTGACGTGATGAGCGACCTGCAAGGACGCCGTGCTATGATTACAGGCATGCAGAGCGAGAACGGTTATGAGAAACTGACCTGCAAGGCTCCTTTGAAGGAGATGTCCAGCTACTCTACTGCTTTGTCCAGCTTGACCGGTGGTCGTGCTAGCTTCATCACCAAGTTTGCAAGCTATGAGCTTGTTCCCGGTGACGTTCAGCAGAAGTTGGTTGCTGAGTACAAGGGTACTGATGAAGAGTAGTGAAAGTTTAATAGTTGCTTAATTATTAACTAAGTTGTGCTGAAATCTAAATAAATACAAAAAAGAGAGCAGTTAATGCTCTCTTTTTTGTTATATACGTATCTGATACTTATCTTTGCATTATGAAACGATGGATGATTTGGACAATATGCCTGGTAATGGGTGTCTGCTTCGTGGTATTGTTATTTTTACAGCTCAAATATGCAAAAACCATGATAGCGGTGAGGAGAGAGCAGTTCAATGAAAGTGTCTTGAGAAGTCTGGACGCAGCATCCAGAAATATGGAGCGCAATGAGACGATGCTCTATCTTCAGGATGTGGTCAGCTTGTACGGAGACTCGTTGGATATATACTCTTCGTCGTATGGAATGGATATTACCATGACAGGAATGCGAACCTTCCAGCGTAGAATACGCAATGCATATATATATGAAAAAGAGGTTTTAGACGAGGTTATACTGCGTGTCCTGTATGCATCGGGAGAAAAAGGATTTGAAGAGCGTGTAGATAAGGATTTCCTGGTACAGACACTTCGTCGATGCTTGCGCAATAATGGAGTGGATCTGGAATTTCATTATAGGGTGTTCAATAGCGAAGGACGTGAAGTTTACAGGTGTCCGGATTATGACCCAAAAGGTGAAGACTATAGTTATAGCCAGACTTTGTTCCGGAGTGACCCAACGGGAAAGATGGGAATTGTGAGTATACATTTCCCAAATCTCAACAGATATGTGCTGGAGGTTGCCAATATGATATATCTGGCGTTGTTCTTTACCTCGTTTCTATTTCTCACTTTCCTGATTACTGTTTATCTAGTTGTCAGGCAGAAGAAACTGACGGAATTGAAGAACGACTTCATCAACAATATGACACATGAGTTCAAAACGCCCATCTCCACTATAAGTATTGCGGCCCAGATGTTATCGGACAATAAGTTGCAGAAATCTCCAGATACTTATGGACGTTTGAGTGATGTAATCTACGGAGAAACCACGCGCTTGCGCTATCAGGTGGAAAAGGTCTTGCAGATGTCGTTGTACGAAGGAGGCAATATAGCGTTGAAACTTCAGCCTCTGGATGCTAATGAGCTGATAGACAGTGTTGTGCAGACGTTTGATATTAAGGTGGTGCAGAATGGTGGTAGTATTGAAACTAATCTAGACGCCGTGAACTCTATGGTAAACGTAGACGAAATGCATTTTACCAACATTATCTTCAACCTGATGGATAATGCCGTCAAGTACAAACGTGATGATGTAAGCATGCAGTTGAAGGTTTCCACCAAAAGTGATTCGGATAACCTTTATATACAGATAGAGGATAATGGCATAGGTATACAGAAGGATGATTTGAAACGAATCTTTGAAAAGTTCTATAGGGTGCATACTGGTAATACCCATAATGTAAAGGGATTCGGTCTTGGTCTGGCTTATGTGCACAAGATGGTAAAGCTGCATCACGGAACGATAAAGGCGACAAGTGAATATGGCAAGGGCACAAGATTTATGATCACGTTGCCCTCGTACAAAGAAAAGGAACAATAACAAATCCTTTGTCGGCAGGTAATGGTTGCAGAGGTGACAATACTTGCCGGAAGGGATATAATAAAAGAGATTATGGAAACAAGACAGAGAATTCTATTGTGTGAGGATGAGGAAAGCCTGGGTATGCTCTTGAGAGAATACCTTCAGGCCAAAGGATATGACGCAGAGTTGTATCTTGATGGCGAGGCTGGTTACCGTGCATTCATGAAGGGGCACTACGACATGTGTCTGCTTGATGTGATGATGCCCAAAATGGACGGATTCACTTTAGCCAAGGAAATCCGTCTGGTAAATCAAGAAGTACCCATTATCTTCCTGACGGCAAAGAACCTCAAAGATGACATCCTGGATGGATTCAAGGCTGGAGCCGATGATTATCTGACAAAACCTTTCAGCATGGACGAATTGGTATTCCGTATGGAGGCTATCTTACGTCGAGTGAAGGGTAAAGCAAAGAAGGCTCAGACGGTGTACCAGTTGGGGGCATATATCTTTGACACGCAACGTCAGCTTCTTACCATGGGCGATGTGAACACTAAGCTTACTACAAAGGAAAGCGAGTTGTTGGCACTGCTGTGTGCACATGGAAATCAGGTTTTGGAGCGTGAACTGGCATTAAAGACCATCTGGATAGATGATAACTATTTCAACGCGCGTTCAATGGATGTGTACATTACCAAGTTGCGTAAGCACTTGAAGTCTGATCCACGTATAGAGATAAACAATGTCCACGGCAAGGGCTATCGTCTGATAATCCCGGAGGCTTAGGTACAGGGATTGCCAGTGTGGCCTCCGCAAGCAAAAAGAGTAGAGGAGGAAAGCAATAGGCTTTCCTCCTCTATTCTTTTACTGCTTGTGTGGATGTTATGCCTTTGACGATTTGCCAACAACATGAATATGTGTAGGCACGCCCGCGATGATCAGCAACATAGCCAACCCCTGAACCCAATTATGGTCCACGGCTCCGCTGTTAAGGAATCTGTCGGTTGCATAACTGAGCAATAGAATCAATGCTCCAACCACAATCATGATGATACCTGTGTACTTCATTTTGAATATGTATATATGTGTTTTGTATTCCTATTTGTCAACAAAGAGGGGTTCTCCTGCCTAAATTGCTATGCA
This sequence comes from Bacteroidaceae bacterium, assembly GCA_045645045.1. Classification (GTDB taxonomy): domain Bacteria; phylum Bacteroidota; class Bacteroidia; order Bacteroidales; family Bacteroidaceae; genus Physcousia. The sequence continues at coordinate 4,689 of JAZRIA010000022.1, forward strand.
AAATAAGAAAAAAACTATGATATCTCCTAATTAGTTATGTAAAAAATAGTGTAGGCTTGTAAAAAATAGGGAGAATAGTTGTGTACTTCGCATAAAAGCAGTACCTTTGCACCGCATTTTGCATAATTAACAATATTTTAATCATTCAAACGTATTATGAACCAATACGAAACCGTTTTCATTTTGACTCCCGTTTTGTCTGATGAACAGATGAAGGAAGCGGTAGAGAAGTTCAAGGGCGTTCTCGCCAAGTGTGGCGCTGAGATTATCAGCGAGGAGAACTGGGGCCTGAAGAAACTTGCTTACCCCATTGAGAAGAAGAGCACCGGTTTTTATGAGCTCATCGAGTTCAAGGCTGCTCCCGAGACAATCAAGACTCTGGAGATTGCTTACCGTCGTGACGAGAGAGTGCTGCGCTATCTGACTGTAAAGATGGAGAAGTATGCAGCAGAGTATGCTGAAAAGCGTCGTAACAATAAAAAGGAGGCATAAACATGGCACAGTCTGAAATTCGTTATTTGAACGCTCCTGCAATTGATATAAAGAAGAAGAAGTACTGCCGTTTCAAGAAGAGCGGTATCAAGTATATCGATTATAAGGATCCCGAGTTCCTGAAGAAGTTCCTGAACGAGCAGGGTAAGATTCTTCCCCGTCGTATCACCGGTACATCTTTGAAGTACCAGCGTCGTGTGGCTCAGGCCGTAAAGCGTGCTCGTCACTTGGCTCTGCTGCCCTTCGTAACCGATTTGATGAAGTAAACTAAGGAGGAAGTAGATATGGAAATTATTCTGAAAGAAGACATCATTGGCTTGGGTTTCAAGAATGAAATCGTAAGTGTAAAGGCTGGTTATGGCCGTAACTACCTGATTCCTTATGGCAAGGCTGTTATAGCAAGCGAGAGCGCAAAGAAGCAGTTGGCTGAGGACCTGAAGCAGAAGGCTGTTAAGCTGGCTAAGATTAAGGCAGAGGCAGAGGCTATGGCCGAGAAGCTGAATGCTGTAAACCTGACAATCAGCACCAAGGTTAGTGCAACTGGTCAGATTTATGGTAGCGTGAACAACCTGCACATCGCAGAGGAACTTGCTAAGCTCGGTCTTGAGGTTAACCGCAAGGCTATCGTTTTGAAGGACGTTAAGGAAGTTGGTTCTTATGTTGCTTTGGTTAAGCTTCACAAGGATGTAACCGCAAACGTTGCTTTCGACGTAGTGGCAGAGGGCGCTGAGGCTCCTGCAACTGAGGCCTAATTCCAGTAATACAGAAATAACTGTAAAACTATAACGGCCTTTGTGCCGAATATAATCCCCGAAGCAGTGATGCTTTCGGGGATTTGTTTTTCTCCACCTATGTTAAAGGCGCGTTTTGTAAGATATTGTGTTCTATTCAATTCGTCTTTACGATGATGAAAACACTATTACCTTGTTTGATTGAGTGAATTCTGGTGGTATGGTGATGATAAATTATATTTCACTGGAATTTGTCGGATACTCCCAGTCAGACTCTGTTTTGTTCTTCTCTGTGAGATATTGTTGTCAAAGTATAACAGATGAACTTTACTGATGTGTATTAACAAAAAAAAGAGGAATGAAAATCATTCCTCTTTTTTGATATCGTCTGTGGCTAATTACTCAGCTACTACGCTATCGCAAGCAACGCTATCGCAGCAAACGCTGTCACAAGCAACGCTGTCGCAGCATACAACGCTATCACAAGCGGTGCTATCAGCGCACTCAGTACCAGTAGTCTTGTTGCCGCAAGAAGCGAAAGATACAGCTACGATAGCTGCAAATACAAATGCTAACTTCTTCATTTTTGTTACTTTTTAATACTGTAAAACAATCATTATTTCCTTTTTGCGGTGCAAAGGTACGACAATTTTTAATATCATGTATACATTTCTTCAATTATTTTTATATTTTTTTTGCTTTTTCGTGATGGATGCATTGCTAACCTCTTGAATATCAGTCGAGATGTCTTGTTGGTAGGTGTAGCCCTAACAAAGGTCTAGCGCTTGTATTTATGTTGTATATCATGTATGTCGTACTATTATTTTTTAATTTACGCCGGGATTGGCATGAGTTTTTCCAGAAAAATCAACTCAATTTGTTTCTGGGAATAAGTACGCTTGTTTGCTTGTCGGATTTGAACTCTTTAGTGGATTTCTAGGTGTTTATTCTCGGATTTTATCAACTGTATTGGCCAAATCGCTCGCTTAATCGTAACTCTGACCTTCGGTCCAAGTTACTCGCGCTCGGATTTGCTCAAATAAATTTGGCAAATCGCTCGCTTAATCGTAACTTTGCATCATGAATATGTTCGAAGATAAGAAAGCAGTATATTATACATTGGGTTGTAAGTTGAACTTTGCAGAGACGAGTACTGTGGGGGCGGAACTGAAAGCTCATGGTGTGCGTACCGTTCGCAAAGGAGAGATCGCAGACATTTGTGTGGTAAATACATGTAGCGTTACTGAGGTGGCAGACAGCAAGTGCCGTCAGGCCATTCATCGGTTGGTCAGGAACCATCCCGGTGCCATTGTGGTGGTTACTGGATGTTATGCTCAGCTGAAACCAGAGCAGGTTTCTGCCTTAGAGGGCGTCGACTTGGTGTTGGGCAGCAATGAAAAGGGACAGATAGTGGATGCTATATTGGAGCGCTTGCAGATGATGCCCGAGGAACGCAAACTAGCAGCACACGAACATCGTACTGTACGTACAGCAGACATTCGCAACTTCATGCCTTCATGCTCATGTGGCGACAGAACCCGCTATTTCCTTAAGGTGCAGGATGGTTGTGACTATTATTGTACCTATTGCACCATACCCTTTGCACGTGGACGTTCGCGCAATGGCAGTATAGAGATGTTGGTTTCCCAGGCACGCGAGGCAGCCAATGCCGGAGCAAAGGAGATCGTGATTACTGGAGTGAACATTGGCGACTTTGGCAAGACAACTGGCGAGAACTTTCTTGATTTGCTAATAGCTTTAGACAAGGTGAAGGGCATAGAGCGTTATCGTATTTCCAGCATAGAACCTAATCTGCTTACCGACGAGGTGATACAGTTTTGCGCACAAAGTCGTGCCTTTATGCCACACTTCCATATTCCTTTGCAGAGCGGAAGCGATGAGGTGTTGCGTCTGATGCGCAGAAAGTACGACACCGCCTTGTTCCGTAGCAAGGTGGAGCGTGTGCTGGAACTTATGCCCGATGCCTTCATAGGTGTGGACACCATCGTTGGAACTCGTGGCGAGACGGAGGAACTCTTTCAGGAGGCCTATGACTTTATGGCATCCTTGCCCGTAGCACAATACCATGTGTTCCCCTATAGCGAGCGTCCCGGCACCAAGGCTTTGGAAATTCCGCACAAGGTGCGCCCCGAGGAGAAGAAGGAAAGGAGCCAGAAGATACTTGACCTTAGCGAGAGTATTACTCATGCCTTTTACGAAAGATACATCGGCAAGGTGCGTCCTGTCTTGCTTGAGCACAGCAAGAGCAAGCGAACGATGCATGGCTTTACCGACAACTACATACGTGTGGAGATAAACCTGCCCGAGGGCACCTCAAGCGATATGGTGGACAATACCATAGTGAACGTGCGCCTCGGAGAATGGAACCAGGATGGCACGGCACTGATGGGAGAGATTTTATAAACGGAAATCTGCGAGTTAGTGAGAGCAATCAAACCCTGAAAACTTGCCTGCTCGCCGCTTATCTCCACTCCATACTTTAAATCCAGACAAACATGAGCACTCAAACAAAATTATCCATAGTTATACTGAATTGGAACGGGGCAGACATGATGCGTCGTTTCCTGCCTTCCGTAATACAGAATAGCGCTGATGCAGAGATCGTGGTTGCCGACAATGGCAGTACCGACGATTCTCTGGCAATGCTTTCCCGTGAGTTTCCCAGTGTCCGTCAGGTGGTGCTCGACAAGAACTATGGCTTTGCCGAGGGCTACAACCGTGGTCTTAAGCCAATAGATGCAGAATACTATCTTCTGCTCAATAGCGATGTAGAGGTGCGCGAGGGCTGGCTTGCTCCCATGCTGGAGTATATGGACGCCCATCCCGAGGTGGCGGCATGCCAACCCAAACTTCTATGCCAGTGGTCTCCCAAAGATTTTGAATACGCAGGAGCATGCGGTGGATATATCGATGCTCTAGGTTACCCCTATTGCCGTGGACGTGTGATGGGCACCATAGAGGAGGACCGTGGACAATACGACGACATTGCTCCAGTACTGTGGGCAACAGGAGCCTGCCTGCTTATCCGTAGCAAGGACTACTGGGAGGTGGGAGGACTGGACGGTCGCTTCTTTGCCCATCAGGAGGAGATAGATCTATGCTGGCGTCTGCGAAGCCGGGGCAGGGGAGTGGTTTGCGTACCACAGAGTGTGGCATATCACCTTGGTGGAGGCACTCTGCCCCAGGGAAATCCCAGAAAGACCTTCCTTAACTTCCGCAACAACCTCCTTCTCTTGTACAAGAACCTCCCCGAGGAGAGGCTCGCCAAGGTAATGTACCTGCGTTTTTGGCTCGATGCCCTTGCCAGCGTGCAGTTCCTTCTCACTATGCAATGGGGTTCGTTCCTTGCCGTATGGAAGGCACGCCGTGCTTTTCATGAGATGAAGGACGACTTCCGCAAGGACCGTGAGGATAACCTGCGCAAGACCACCCTCTCCCCCGTGCCAGAGCAAGGTGCCTTCTCACTCCTATGGCAATATTATATAAAAGGTAAAAAGACATATAGCAAACTGTGCGACCAATAAGCTCACATATCAAGGCAATATCTCTGCTTGGCCTGCCAATCGTGGTGGGTCAGTTGGGCGTTATTGTCCAGGGTATGGCAGACACCATCATGGTGGGTCAGTATGGCACACCCGAACTGAGTGCCTCTGCCTTGGTCAACAATATTTACAACTTCATCATCTTTTTCCTCCTGGGCATCTCCTATGCCACCACCCCCATCACAGGAGCTGCTTTTGGCAAGGGCGACCATAATGGGGTGTCGCGTTCGTTAAAAGAGAGCTTGTCGGTAAATCTTCTTTTTAGCGGTATAATCATGATATTGCTTGCATGGTTATATTTTCACATGGATATCCTTGGCCAGCCACAACACCTGATGCCGTTGGTCCGACCATACTACTTGATACTGATGCTATCATTGCCCTTCTTGGCAGGATTTAATGCGCTAAAGCAATTTGCCGAGGCAGTAGGTCACACTACTTTGCCCATGAGGGTGATGATAGTGAGCAATATCCTAAACATAGCGCTCAACGCACTACTTATCTACGGCATAGCTGGTATGCCAGAGTGGGGATTGTTTGGTGCAGGAATGGCCACATTTATAGCCCGAGTATTTCTGTTTGTAGCAATGATGTTTGCGGTATTTTATGGCAAGAATTTCAAGTTGTGGACACGCAAATCCCAGCACTCGTCCACAACTCGTAAGGGATGTACACACATGGCTATGGTGGGTTTCCCGATAGCAATACAATTATGTTTGGAGTCAGCATCATTCAATATTGCGGGTATGTTTATGGGGTGGATTGGGGACATACAGCTAGCTGCCCACCAAGTGATGTGCAGTATATCCACTCTGATATTCATGATACAATACGGCATTGGTGCAGCTGCAGCAATAAGAATAAGCCAGTTCAGAGGTAGGGGAGAGTGGAGCGATGTCAAGCGCACGGTACATTCAGCTTGGGCTTTGGCCATTCTTTTTGCCATAGTATCCGTAGGCGCTATTGCGCTCTTCAGCCAACCCATTACGGCCATCTTTACCTCGGATAGCCGAGTACAGAATATATGCTTCTTGCTTCTGCCAGCTTTTGTCTTGTATCAATTAGGTGACTGTACTCAGATAATATTCTCAAATTCACTCCGTGCCATTGAGGCAGTAGGTCGCATGCTCCTCTATGCTATCATAGCCTACCTGCTTGTCAGCATACCCATGAGTTATCTTCTCGGTATCCATCTTGCTTTCGGAGCCGAAGGTGTATGGTATGGCATCCCCTTAGGACTTACCACGGCAGCCTTGTTGTTTATGTATGAATTCAGAAGAAAAACAAAGCAATTGATATGAATGTACTATTAGCCCTTATTGTTGGTATGGCACTCGGTGCTGCCCTTGTTGGAGTATTGTACTTCCGACAGAAATCGCACTATGTCGAGCAGCTGCAATCCCATGCCACCCGTATCCAGATTCTCGACGCCCAGATCGAGGCCGACAAGCAACACCACGAAGACACGCTCATACGCAACGAGGAAGTACACCGTCAGGTACTTTCTGCACAAGAGGCGCGTTTCCGTGAGGCTCAGGCCTCCACTGAGGAGAATCATCGCAAGGCCATGGAGGCACAGGAGGCACGTTTCAAGGAAACCCTGGCACGTGTCACTTCGGAAATGAAGACGGCTACCGACGAGATGCTGAAGCAGCGCCAGCAGGAGTTCTCTCAGAGCAGCACACAGAACCTGGGTCAGATAGTCACCCCCCTGAAGGAAACCATCGAGGCCATGCGCCAGGCCATGGACAATACCAACCTCAAGCACACCGAATTATCCTCTGCCATGAAGGAGCAGATACAGATGCTGATGAGGCAGACGGAATCTGCACGCCTCAGTGCCGAGGAACTGGCACGTGTGTTCAAGCACGGAAGCAAGGTTCAAGGCGATTGGGGTGAGACGGTGCTGTGCGAACTGCTCGATGCTCATGGCCTGACATGCGGACGGCATTATGACACCCAAACCACCCTTCGCGATGCGCAGGGTAATGTCCTCAAGACCGAGCAAGGCAGCATGCTTCGTCCCGATGTGGTTTTGCATCTCGATGGCAAGCGCGAGGTCATCATCGACTCCAAAGTGTCGCTTACCGCCTTCATGGATTATGTAAATGCCGAGACCGAGGAGGAGAGACAACGCTACCTGAAGGCACATGTGGACAGCCTTCAGAAGCACGTCAAGGAACTCTCCACAAAGGACTATTCCTCATACATCTGTCCGCCCAAGGTGCGCATGGACTATGTCATCATGTTCGTGCCTCATAGCGGTGCCCTGTGGACAGCCCTAAATGCCCAGCCCGACATGTGGCGCCGTGCCATGGAGAAGAATGTCTTCATTGCCGACGAGCAGACCCTCTTTGCCGCCCTGCGTATCGTCAGCCTCACCTGGACGCAGATAGCCCAGGCCGAGAACCACGAGAAGGTATACACCCTTGCCAACGAGATGCTGGATCGTGTGGGGCAGTTCATGAAGAAGTATCAGGCAATGGGCAAGGCTCTGGAAAGTGCACAGAAAGCCTACGAGGAAGGAGAGAAGAAACTCCTGCCCTCTGGCCAGAGCATCCTGCATACCTGTGCCAAACTTCAGAAACTCGGTGCCAAGCAAAGTACTACCAATCCATTGCCACAGATTAATGATGATTCTTTAGCTATTAGCGATTAACTCCGAGTTCTCATAGATTTTTGAAAATCAGATTAAATGAATCAATGAAAGACAACAGTAATAACATCTCCCCGGCACTCTATCTCATCCCCGTCACCTTGGGCGATACTCCGCACGAGAATGTACTTCCTTCCTTCAATGCCCAGGTGGTTCGGGAGATACGCCACTTCGTTGTAGAAGAGATACGCACGGCACGCCGTTTCCTGCGACGCATGGATCGTGAGTTTCCCATAGACGACTGCACCTTCTTCGAGATGGGAAAGCATGCCGACTCTTCCCGCTTTGCAGAATACCTTGCACCCATTGCCAAGGGACATAGCGTTGGTGTCATCAGCGAGGCCGGTTGCCCTGCCGTGGCCGACCCCGGTGCCGACATCGTTTCCCTGGCACAGAAGCGTGGCATCCGTGTTGTTCCTCTCGTTGGTCCCAGCAGCATGATTCTTGCCGTCATGGCCTCAGGACTTGGCGGACAGAGTTTTGCCTTCTGCGGTTACTTGCCAGTGCAGGATGGAGACCGCGCCAAGCGCCTGAAGCAACTGGAGAGCCGTGCATGGGCAGAGGGGCAGACACAGCTCTTCATCGAGACTCCCTATCGCAACCGCAAGATGTTCGACACCCTCTGTGCCACCCTGCGTCCCGACACCCGCATGTGCATAGCAGCAGGCATCACCACCCCAGATGAATGGATACACACACGCACCATCCGCGAGTGGAAACAAACCTCCCTTCCCGACCTGGGCAAGATACCTGCCATCTTCCTGATAGGACGATGAATGTTTAAGGGTTTAGCGTTTAACGGATGAGCGGCGAGTCTTCCTCTTCGTCCTCTTCCTCTTTGTCCCCCTGAGACAGGGGTGACGAGCGCGTAGCGCGGAGGGGGTGGAACGTTTTCATCTTCGTCTTCGTCCTCGTCCTCGGCTTCTTTCAACATTATTCGCCTATGCTCATCAAGCTCCGCAAGTCAACGTTTATCTTTTTTTGCATCACTTAACACAAAATCCTTCCCCGTTCCCCTTTTTCTTCATACATTTGCCCTCACAACAGCAAACCTCTAATATCTGAATATCCATGTTTTTCTACTATCTGATGCCAGTTGTATTCATCCTCGGTATCATGGGCATAGCCCTGGAGGACGTAATAAAAGTGAACAAGGCAGCCACGGCCGTGGGGATGTGCATCCTGCTATGGCTCATCTTCCTGCTCAATGCCGACCACTTCTTCCTGATAAATCCACCGAAGCATATATCTGAGTTCCTGGCCATGTTTCCCCAGCTTGGCGAGATGCCTTTGCACGAACTTGCCTTCGAGTTCCTGGAACTGAAGTTGGTGCGTGGACTTGGCGATGTTGCCACCACGCTGTTCTTTGTCCTCGGTTCCATGGCCATCATTGACATTGTGGACATGCATGGAGGTTTCAGCATCATATCGCAATCCATCAAGACCCGTAGCCTGCGCAAACTGCTATGGGCGCTTGGTGCCATCACCTTCCTGATGTCTATACTCTTGGGCAACCTTGCCACCGTGATAGTGATGGTGTCCATAGCACGCAAACTCGTTCCTGACCGCACCAGCCGCTTGATATTCAGTTCCATGATAGTTGTTGCCTCCAATGCCGGAGGCTCGTGCTCGCCCATTGGCGATGTCACCACCTTGCTCCTGTGGACCGGAGGCAACGTCTCTGCCCTGCATCAGATCACCACACTGCTGCTGCCTTCTATGGCCATGCTCGTGGTTCCCCTTGCCCTTGCCACGTTCATGCTTCCGCGCGAGGCTGCTGTTGCTCCTCTTTCCTCTGCTGCTTCGGCGCAGACAGAGGTTAGTCCCAAGACCCGCAAGGCAGTCCTCTGGGTGGGGCTCGGCTCCTTGGCCATGGTGCCCGTGTTGCAGACCCTCATCCAGTTGCCGCCGTTTATGGGAGTCTTGTTGGGATTGGTAATCCTTTGGGTAATAACCGACCGCAAGTATGCCGATTCCCAGGATGAGGCCATGCAGAACCTGCGTGTGCAGAAATCCCTTTCCCGTGTGGACATCAGCACCATCTTCTTCTTCCTTGGCATACTGATGTCCGTGCAGGCACTCATCGTCACTGGCCAGTTGGCTATCATGGCCAATTTCCTCAGCGACACCTTTGCCGACAAGAACCACATTGCCATCGTCCTTGGTGTCCTGTCCTCGTTCCTCGACAACGTGGCCCTCGTATCTGCCACCATGGGCATGTACCCGTTGCAGGAGGTTGGCACCTTTGCTGCCGACAGTTCCTTCTGGACACTGCTGGCCTTCTGTGCCGTCACTGGAGGCAGCCTGCTCATCATCGGTTCGGCAGCCGGAGTCACCGTTATGGGTATGGAGAAGATACCCTTCGTGTACTACTTGAAGCGTTTCAGCCCCTTGGCACTGCTTGGTTTCGCGGCAGGTGTGATAGTGTACATGCTGCTTAGTTGAGAATTTTAAAGGACCCACCTAAAATGCTGTTGGACGTAAGAAAACTTGCTTCCCTGCTGGAAACGCCAGATCAGTTGCTTGCCTATCTCGCGGAAATGAGCAATGCCCAGTTCCGCAATGCCAGCCGTGTGCTTGGCGAGAGACTGTTGCCCTCGGTGGACAACGATGTTTTCTGGCCCCTCTTCCGTGCCCTCTTCCTTTCCGACAGGAAGGCATATCTTGGCACCCTGCTCAAAGCCCTGGTGTTGCGTCTCTCACCCCGTGGCACCGAGGTTCCCGCCAGCAGTTTGCAGGAGTCGGGAATATGGACATCAGAGTTTGTTTCCGTCTGCCATGAACTTACGGATACCGACCGCAAGAAGGTCCTTCTCTCCCTGTTGCCCCTGTTTGCCTCCCCGTCGGATGTGGAGCGCCTCTTTCTTCTGTGTGGACTGAAGGAGGGCTCGTCATGGATACCCTATCTCTTGCAGGTTCAGAGTAAGCCTTGCTATTTCCTTCTGTTGAAGGCCCTCCGCTATGTAGAGCACGACAAGCCCTTGCTCATCCGCACCTGTCATTTCCTTATGAAGCGAGGCGACGGACTCAGTTTCAGTATGGCCAGTCTTCTTCGCCTTTCATTCGGTTTGGAAGAAGTCCGTGGCACCTTCTCTCTCTCTCTCGAACCCTACCAACTGGCGCGCATAGAGCAAAGTTACGAAGCCTTTCTCCAGACGATGAAGGTTTAAGGGAGATTTTTTAATGGTGCAATTTATGGGAGATTGTAGCTTATAGTCTTCGTCTTCGTGTCATCGTCTTCCTTTTCGTGTCGCAGTCCTCTTACTATGAGTACTCCAGTCCTCTTACTATGAGTACTGCAATCCTCCTACTATAAGGACTGCAATCCTCCTACTATAAGGACTGGAGTCCTCCTACTATGAGGACTGGTCATTTGTCCCAGTCCATGCTCTCGATGTACGCGTCGAACTTGTATTTCTCTTCAATGCCCACCATGTGCAATGCCTTAATTATTACGCTTTGGTCTTCTGGTGTTAACAATGTCTTTCCATTCCGGCGATCAAAATAGGGATTGCGCCCAAAACGTGTTTGCAACAGAGAGAGGAAATTGTTGTACTGCTCCTGTGTCATCTTC
>JAZRIA010000023.1:0-7780 GCA_045645045.1 Bacteroidaceae bacterium
GAGCCGCTTGTATCTGGTGTCCAGCCCTGCTGGTGTGTGCACCTTCAACCGCACCAATGGCGCTTTGTGGACGGTGGACAGCTACGTACAGGTGAGCATCACCAACGTGGACCAGCAGTATGCCTTCGACGGATGGTATCTGGGCGAAACATTGCTGACAACAGAACGCTCGTTCAATCATCAGATTCCCTACCACGATGCAACTCTGGAAGCACGTTTCACCCGATTGCCCGACCCTGAACCCGAACCCGAGGTACCCTTCGATCCAGAAAATCCCAATGACCCGAATATGTCGGACAAGCAGGAGGAAGAAGTAGAGACACATGCCAAGGAGGATGTGAACAAGGACGGCGAGATCAATGTGATTGACGCAACGGCCGTAATCATGGCGTATCTAAATGGCGACAGCTCAAACAAGCGTGCCGATGTGAACAGGGATGGCGAAATCAATGTAATGGATGCTACTGCTGTTATCATGAAACTGTTGGAGAGCAGTCAGAAATGATGCCTCGCTCTGTAGTCATGACGTACAGATATAAATTATATGAAAAATGAAGAAAGAATACATAATACCTAATTCGAGAGTTATTGACATGGATTGCTCCAAGATTATGGCGGCATCGCTGGATGCTGTGGAGTACACCGAAGAAGAATTTGTTGACAACAACATAGAGGCCTTGGGACGCGAGAACAGCTCCGAGTCCATATGGGGCAGCGGTTGGTAAGAAGTGTTTTGACGAGGATATACCTTATATATATACAATCAGAGGAGGCGAACATTGTGGTTCGCCTCCTCTGATTGTATAGGAAGGTTTACGATGTCGTGTTCCAGCCAGAGGTTATCTTACAACCACCTCATCAAGGAACAACCATCCACGACGAGGAGTGCGCCTGGCTGTGATATGGAAATAACGGGACTTCTTCACAGTATCAAAATTGATCTGATATGGATGGACAACGAAGGGGACATCTGCAAGAGTGGCATCCATGAGCACTGTAAACGTCTCTGATACCTTGGCTACATCGGCATTGGGCATGGGAGAGACACTGACCTCAGCAGGCAGATATATCTCTGGACCAAGAATCTGCAGGAAGGAGAGTTCAACAGAAGATACCTCGCGCTCCTGACCAAGGTCCACCACCAGATCGATATCGCGGATGAAGCCCTGCCAGTTCTGGTCGTTGTTGTTCCAAGTTCCACACACTCCATCGGTCAGGGTAGAGTCGCCTCCTGCCTTGTAGAAAGAGTTGTAGGGATTGTTGTAGACAACCTTGGCACCGCGTGCAAGATGCTCAACAGGCTGGAGCGATTCGCGGCGCTGACCATATTCGTTGGCCAAATCAAAGGCATTGACACCAGCCTGGCGCATACTGTCGGCCACACCTACTGCCCACTGATGGAACTCCTCATAGGAACGTGTGCGTCCCAGTCCACGTTCGGCAATAGCCAAGGCACGAGGCCATATCTGGTATTCGAGATTCTCTGGTGTGGGCACATACTCTGTGAAGATACATGCCTGGATACCCAGCAGACGACCAGTAGAAGTCTTCTCTGCGCAAAGTGCGCTATCCAAGGGTACCTCGTAGATATGCGACAAGGGACGGTAACCGCCCATTGCCTCGGGCTGTCCCATAGGACGGTCCTGATAACTGTCCAGATAGCACCAGTTGCTGGGACACATTATCACGTCATGACCCAGGCGGATAGCCTCGGTAGCAGTGTCGGGGTTGCGCCATACCATTATTATCTGTGCGCTGTCGGCTGGGTTGTCGGTCAGTCCCTCGTCCCATACAATCATACGGCGTCCCAGTCCCTCCACTATCTTCTGTATGCGGCGCATAGCCTCGGGCTGGAGTCCCTTCTGTGTAGCAGACTCGTCGCCTCCCACGTGGATGTAAGGAGAGGGGAAGATGTCAGCCACCTCGGCAAGCACATCTGCCATGAACATATAGGTGCTGTCCTTGCTCATGTCCAGTTCGGCATGGTTGTAACCTACCCAGGGATAGGCTGCCACCACCTCCTCGCTATGGGCAGGGAACTCTATTTCGGGTACGATGGTGATGCCACGTTCCTGTGCATAGGCCACAAGTTCACGCATCTCGTCCTGGGTGTAGAAACCACCAAAACCCTTCTGTGCATCAGAGAAAGCAGGAGCAAACCACTCATTGCCCTTGGTCTCCTCTGTGGCACGAGGACGCTGTGCCCACCATTCTTTCCATGTCTGGTGTGTGCGCCATGCGCCAAGGTCGGTTAGACGAGGATACTTCTTTATCTCCAGACGCCAGCCAGCAGCATCGGTAAGATGCAGGTGCAGTGTGTTAAGGCCATAGTTGCCCATAAGGTCAATCTGGCGCTTCAGCACGTCCATGGGATAGAAATGACGGCTAACGTCAATCATCAGTCCACGCCACTCCATCTGGCGCGTCTCTTTCTTGTCAGTCTGTGTGCATGAGAATATACACAGAGCAAGTACAAATATTGGAAGGATTATTTTCTTCATAAATAAATGTCTTTTACAGTTAGTTCTCTTTCGGACGCTGCACGCAGCGTCCCTACCCGCCCACCGCTCAACGTTCAACGGCACCCCTCCCTTGAAGGAACCGTGCACTTCTGTTACTCCTGCCTCTTCCACAATCTGCATGTAGTTCTCTGCACTTACTCCGGCACCAGCCAGGATGCATAGTCTGCCAGCAGATGCCTCTACAAGTTTCTTCAGCATGGGGATTCCCTTAAGAGCAGAAGGTTCCTGTCCGGAAGTGAGCAGGCGGTTGCATCCCATGGCAATAATCTCCTCCAATGCCTGCATAGGATTGCGACAGACATCAAAAGCACGGTGGAAGGTAATACCCAGCGAACGGCTGTCAGCCTGGGTAGCAACATACTCCTTGGCAACGGCTATCCACTTGGAGCACATAGGCACATCCAGGTCGCCATCCTTGGTAAGGGCACCGATGACAATACCGTCAGCGCCCTCTTCCAGAGCCATAACTATCTCGGTAGACATCTGTTCTGCCTCTGCCTCGTTGTAGACAAAATCGCCCTCACGAGAACGGATAAGCACATGGACAACCACACCGGCGGTATGGCACATGGACACGGCCTGGCGTATCTCATCCCTTGTGGGAGTCAAACCGTCCAGTTCAAGAGCGGTACACAATTCTATACGGTCTGCCCCACCCTCTATGGCACGCTTTACACTGGCAAGGTCGGGACAACAAACTTCTATCTTCATAGTCTTTAGGTGTCGGACCCCCTCAATCCCCCTGCAGGGGGAGGAGAAGGTGAGTGGATTAATGATTAATGATGAACGATGAACGTTTAAGGTTTAAGGCTTAAGGTTTAACGGTTAACGTTTAACGATGACAGGAAAGTAGATTTCCGTTTTACTGGAGTACCAGCACATAGTCCACCACATCAACCTTCTCAGGCAGGGTGATAACGATACACTCCTTGTACTTATTGAACTTCACCTTGGCACCACCGATGAATTCGGTAACAGACTTCACCTTGCGCTTCAAAGGCAGGTGCAGTACACGCTGACCGTTCTCGTCCTTCTCAATCTGGTCAAGAGCAGTGATGTGCAGATAAAGCTTATCATCCTTCTGTGTGCTCACACCCCACTTCTGAGGTTTGATGTCGCCAGCTTCTGTGCCGTAGATAGTCTCACCATAAGCGGAAGTCCATTCACCCAGTTCCTTCAAGCGATCCAAAGCCACAGCAGGTAGTTCGCCGTTGGGCTGGGGACCAATGTTCATGAGCAGGTTGGCGCCCTTGCCCGAGGTATTGATGAGCAGACGGATAATGTCGGCAGCGGTCTTGTAGTTGTTGTCTATAACCTTATAGCCCCACATGCCGTTCATGGTCTGGCAAGTCTCCAGAGGCAGACGGCTCACCTTGGCAGCATGCTTGGCAAAACCACTGGTCATCTCACCTGGCAGGTCGCGCTCGAAAATCTGGATGTCCTCGCCCTCGAAAGGAGCACCATGGTGATTGTTGCCCACCAGACAGGCAGGCTGCAACTTGTGGATCAACTCATACTGTGCTGGCAGTTCCCAATTGAAGGGTTCGGCATCCTCCTCATGATCCCACCAACCGTCGAACCAGATAGAACCTATATCGCCATACTCAGTGAGGAGTTCGGTCAACTGAGCATTCATGAAGTCATAGTACTGCTTCCAGTTGGAATTGTCGCGTGTCTTACCGCAATTTACGCCTGTACGGCCCATGGGATAGTCATCGCGCATCCAGTCGATATGGCTATAGTAAAGGTGCAGGCGTATACCCTCCTCACGGCATGCCTCTGCCAGTTCTTTCAGGACATCCTTGCCATAGGGTGTGGCCTCTACGATATTGAACTTGCTCTGTTTGGTATGCCACATGGAGAAACCGTCGTGATGGCGGGTGGTGAAACAGATGTACTTGGCACCAGCTGCCTTTATGGCACGCACCCACTCACGGGCATTGTACCTGTGAGGATAGAAGGCATCCGCCACCTTGGCATACTCATAACGGTCAGGTACTGCATTCTGCAGGTACCACTCGCCCTGAGCGAACATACTATAGATACCCCAATGCAGGAAGATACCCAGTTTCATATCACGAAATTCCTCACGAGAACGCAGATTAGCCTCTGTGGGAACGTACTCTGCCTGTGCCTTCAAACCAGTGATAGCCACCAGAGCCAATGCTATTGATAATAATACCTTTTTCATGATTATAAGTCCCCTCACCCTTACCCATCCCAAGGACGGGAGTATAATGTTTTGGAGAATGAGGGATAATTAGTGGTTAATAAATGAATTTAAGAATGGATTCTATGCAACAATTGTATCTCCTCCCCTCCTCTGGGAGGGGTAAGGGGGAGGGTCCTCCTATTTCCCTCACCCTTGCACACTTGTTGCAGAAGCGTCCTTGTCGGAATCCTGCAGGTTCAAGAGGTCGTGGGTTGCCTTCTTCTCGCTTTGACGTGGGGCGATGCTCACCACTGTAGCCTCACCAGCCTTTACCTGCACAATCTGGTAAGTCGCCAGAACGTCGCCACCCAACAGACGTGTACCGGTAACAAGCAGGTAAGCACCTTCGGGCAGTTCCACACCATTTGCAAAAGGATTGCCCAGAGTCTGGTCCTCGTCATCGAAGTTAAGAGACTGAGGTCTGCCGTCCACCAGACGTGCCAAGTTGAAGTCGGTGAAATACTTCAGGCCCTCAGCTGCCTGCACTGTAAGGGTACCTGTAGCAGAAGTATTCTGTGCCTCGGGAGTACTGCCCTCAACATATGCTGCACCCGTAGCATCCAGCCATGCCTTCATACCCAGGGCACGTGCACCAGCCACCTTAAATACCTCAAGACTACGAGAATCCGTAACCTTGTGCTTTGCCACAGATACGGCACTCATGAATATCTTGAGCGGGTTACTCTCATCGTCAACGGCAATGTTCTCGTCAACCCACTGAAGCCATGCATCGGGAGTGAGGCCTGAAGGCAGGAGTTCTGCCAGTTCGTCCATGTAAGGACGCAGAGGTTCTGTGGAAATACGTGTTGCGCTATCCTGAAGTGCCTCCATGGTAACGTCGCGCAAGTCCTTCTCACTCAATCCCTTTACAAGATACTCTCTTGCAGCCTCTTCGTTCTCAGCCTCGGCAATGAAGGTTTCTATAACCTGCCAGTTGCTGCGAGCCTTGCGCAGAAGTTCGTCCTCACCCCAATAAAAGGCAGCCTGCTGGTAAGCAACACGGATGCTGTCCTCCTTCATCAAGCGACGGCCATTCACGCTTACGGTATCCACAATGCTACGGTCTGGCTCTGGCAAAGCAGAAACAGGAGCATAGAGGTCAAGTTCCTCAAAACAAACACTGCCGGCATTGAGCGATGGAGTTATCTTCACCTCTTCCTGCTTGGCAGGAACGTAAACTGCACTGAAGGCATCACCGGTGCTTACCCACACCACCAGATCACCAAAGCCTGTTGTGAAGGCAGCCTTACCCTCAGCATCGGTCTTCTGGGTAGCGATGGGATAGAACTCGGCATAGTTGTATACGCGGAAGTCCACGGTAGCGTCAGCGATGGGGGCGCCATCAGCATCCACAACCTGCACCTTCAGGTTCTTGGTGGGAGCATAGGTGGGCAGACAGTTTATCTCTGTGTAGCACTTGTCGCGACCCAGCACCTCTTCCTTGCCGTTGTAGTCGGCACCGAAGACACGGGTGTGCACCAGCATGGCACGGGATGCTGCCCAGTTGAACCAACCCTTGTCCAGAACAGCCTCGGGTTCGCAAGCGCCCATAAAGCGCCAACGGCCGTTGCCATTTTCATCGGCAACCCATACCTCCACCCAAGCGTGGTTGCTGTCGGTGTGCGACCATCTGGGGCAGTATACCTGACGAGCAGGAATACCTACGGCACGCATGGCAGCTACGGTAAATGTACTTTCCTCACCACAACGTCCGATAGCATTTGCCATAGTGGCAAGGGGAGGTGAAGTACGGCCATCACTGGGCTGGTAACTTACCTTCTCGTGGCACCAGTGGTTTACCTCAAGAGCAGCCTCCTCCATGGTCATACCCATGATGCGTGGAGCCAGTTCTTCATAAATTACAGTACGGGCATCGTCCAGTGACTCGTTGTTTACACGCACAGGAACTACGAAGTGCTTCCACTCTGTCTCGGGCACCAGCTTGGCCCAGGGCATCTCCTTGCGTGCACGCTCGGACATGGCCACCTGACGTTCCCAGTACTCACGGGAATAATCCACGCTATCCGATGTGGGCATGTACTTGTACAGGAATGCCACATAATCGGTCTTCTCACTTTGGCACGAGCCCAGCATCAGCAGGCCCATGCACAGGATGATTGATGACAAATAGTGTCTCATGGTTTTGTTATTTGGTTTTAGTTATTTTTATTTAGATAAACTAGAATATCTAGATAGACTAGTAATACTAGATAAACTAGAAAGACTAGGAATACTAGATAGACTATAAAGCACTCCCCCTACCTCACTATTCCCAGTTTCAGCAGTTCTTCCTGCTTCTTGGTTTCCAGGAACTCGTAGATGCCGCACAGGTGCTCGCGCACCTTGCCGCCACCGAACTCATACACCTTAGTTACAAGGCCATCCAGGAAGTCACGGTCGTGGCTAACGACAATCAAAGTGCCGTCGAAGTCCTGCAATGCCTGTTTCAGCACATCCTTGGTCTTCAGGTCAAGATGGTTTGTCGGCTCGTCGAGGATAAGCAGGTTAACGGGCTCAAGCAGGAGCTTCAGTATGGCCAGTCGTGTGCGCTCGCCACCGGAAAGCACCTTCACCTTCTTTGTGCTCTCCTCGCCACCGAACATGAAGGCACCAAGCATGTCGCGAATCTTCAGGCGTATCTCGCCCTTGGCTACGTCGTCAATAGTCTGGAACACGGTAAGTTCGCCATCCAGAAGCGATGCCTGGTTCTGTGCAAAGTAACCTATCTGCACATTGTGACCGAGTTCCAGTTTGCCCTCGTGCTCCAGCTGTTGCATGATACACTTCACCAGCGTGGACTTACCCTCACCGTTTCTACCAACAAAGGCAATCTTATCGCCACGCTCCACGGTAAGGTTCACTCCGCTGAATATCTGCTTCACCTTGCCTGTATCGGGATTCTCAAAAGACTTTGCCACATCGGACATCATCACAGGGTAACTGCCAGAGCGCGGACTGGGCGGAAACTTCAGGCGCAATGCGCTGGTATCCTCTTCGTCAACCTCGATGAGTTCCAACTTTTCAAGCATCTTAACACGGCTCTGTA
>JAZRIA010000024.1:0-14608 GCA_045645045.1 Bacteroidaceae bacterium
CATTGCCCACCAAGCGTACGCTCTTTTCCCAGATGGTTTGCTCCATGCGTCCCATACTTCTGTTGTATTCTGCACCGAGTTGTGCCATCTTGCCGTATCCACCGACATACAGGCCTTTCAGGTTTATCACAATCTTCTGTCCTACGGGCATGAAGGCATACAGGTCAGTACCGTTTATGCCAACGATAATACCGCCTGTCTCGTCCTGAATGGAAATCTGTTTGTAGAGGTTGCCACCCTGATCGTTGCCGTTTACTACGGCATGCAATTGTAGGTCATCCTCTATGAGTTTGTACCCGTTGGAGGTAATCACGTTGGCATATTTCTCCTTCAGTTCGGCAATGGTTATCTTTTTGCTTGTACTGGGGATAATCTCGTTGTTGCCATATGGCGGGTTGTTGCCAAAGTCTGGAGCCTGCCAATCCTCGTTCATGCAGGAAGTCAGGCATAGTGCGCCAATTAGGAGTGCCGTGAGTATATTAAGCTTTTTCATGTATAGTAATACCTTATATATTATATTAGAAACGGTAGTTTATGTTCAGCATGAAGTTGAAGCCCTGAGCGTAGTACTTCTTGGGATTTCTCAGGAAGTTGTAGGTACGGCTGGACATTTCGCCGTCGTTCACGCTGTAGTTGGCGCGGCTCTGCTCGTAACCGCCAGTGCACAGGCTTGTGTTGTTGGTGATGTTGCTTAGGTTTAGGTTTACGCTCAGTGGGTTCTTGCCCAGGTAGAACTGCTTGCCTATGGAAGCGTCCAGGACGAAGCCGCCATTGCCCTGTGCCTGCTCGGGAATGGCATATACAGGAGTGCCGTCAACGTCAATGAAGGCTCCGCCGTAGTTGTTGGCAGCCCACAGATCCTGCACGCTTTGCAAACGTGTAACAGGTGTGTAGCTCAGATATATGCGGTCGTAGTAGTTGCCTGTCAGGCCCAAATACCAACCGTTTACGCGGTAGTTCAAAGCCAGACTGGCAGCTGCTAGAGGAGTGCCGCTTTCACGCATGCCGTCAGCGAAGCAGGTTGTACTCTTCAGTTTGCCGTTGTCGGAGAGCATGTAGTCCACATTGGTGTTGCCCACGATTTCAGCCTCGGAGTATGTGCCCAGCAGGGTTATGTCGAAGTTGCTCGTAATCTTGAATTTTGCACCTAGTTCCACACCGTAGTTGCGCTTGGTAATGTTCTGTGAACTTACGTACACAAAACTGCTCTCGTTGTCATCGTAGAAGCATGACCATTCCGTACCGTCGTACTTGTAGCTATAGTAGCCGGTCAGATTCAAACGAAACCAGCTGTTGTTCAGACCATAACTGATTTCGGCGCTTGCTATTTTCTCGTTCTTCAGGTTGTGAACAAAGTCGTTCATCTTCTCTGGACAGATGAATGCGTCACGTGCGTTGGGTGTCTTAGCCTCGAAGCCTCCGCCTAGGCTCAGTGTGTGGCCACTGCCAAGATTCAGTGTGCTGGACAGTTTGACGCCACCGTCGAGAAAACCTGCCGCCTGACTTTCTCCGTAGCTGTTGTGTGCAAACAGACCGTTCTGCATCTTGCCGTCGCGCCACATGCGTGTGCCGCCCATGCGAGCAGCGATGTAGTTGTAACTGATGCCGAGAGTCTTGGTGTATGCGGCATATGCGTTGAATTTTTGCACCATGATGTTGTAATCGTAGGCGTAGCGGTCACCTGCCTTTACTTCGCGTCCAGGGTTCTGTAGGTCATAGTCTGCTTTTGGGTCAGTTTCCAGGAATGTACCCACCAGATGCCTGTCTATGTTGTGGAAGTACTCGCCGCCGAGCAGGTCTTCCAAGGTCTGGTAGTGCATGCCTTGTGTGTTGCTGAGTTGTATGCCGGCGTTGAATTTGCTGGTGTTGTCGATGGTCCAGTTGAAGTTGCTGCCCAACGATGCAGTCAGATGGTCGTTGTGACGGGCCTGAATCCAATAGATTGCATCACTGCCGGTCTTGTTCAGCTGCTGGTTGGCGAAATAAAGTTCGTCAAAGTTTATCTGTCGTGCCTGTGGGCCGCTCTGCCAGTAATCCTTGGCAGAATTGTATGCATCCCAGTTATTGTTGCTACCATCTGTCTCCCCCCACACGTCATAGTTGTATGATGGGAAGTTCTTCCAGTAGTCTGGGGCAGGGTTCGTTCCGCTGTAATCCAGTTTCGTGCTGCTGTACATCTGATAACGCACCATAGCGCTGGTCGTCAGCTTCATGTCGTTGTTAATTTGGCAGTCCCAGGTTAGCAGGACGGTTGGTGCGAAATCGTTTACGATACGGCTGGCGCGTTTTTTGCCATTCTGATAGCCCCAGTATGGGTTGTACATGCGGTCGTTGGCCAGCCAATAAGCTTCGTCGGTGCTGGCACCCTGTTGTGCACGCTCTGTGGGGTTACCCCAAGTTGCCAGGTTTAGAGAATGCCTGTTTCCCCATTTCTTCTGTACGGATAGCAGGTATGATAGGCTGTTGTAGAATGTTCCGTCTACAGCAGCTGTTTCCATATTGCTCCATCGATATGCCAGTGAACCGTAGAAGGCCCAGCCATTCTCGTTCAGGCCAGTGCCGTGCGAAAGCATGCCACGCAGAGTGTAGTTGCGGTTCAAGCCACTCAGCGTGAATTTGCTGCCCGTACTCATGCTTGAGGCACGGAAGTCGTAGTTGGTGGCGCCACCCAGTCCCGGCATAGAGAAGGCATTGCTTTCAAAGGGATTTGCCGCGTCCTTGTTTCGTGCAGCATCGTTCATACCGCCGATGTTGGAGTATTGGAAGCGTCCGTTTTCAACCTGGTTTGCCTGTACGCCGTTTATGTAAACATCGTTGTACTTATTGTCCAGAGCGCGGAACTTGAAGCGCGCAGCACTCCATGTCCAATTTATGTTGCTGGTATAAAGATTGTTTGAAGACCCCACTTGGATGATGTCTGAGGTCATGTCATCATCTTCACCGAGCTGCGATTCTGAGATGGTGAAGTCACCGGCATCAACAGTCATGATGGTAGAATCCGCTTCCGACTCTACATTGCTTTGGGCATAACAACAAGATGTCGCCAGCAAGGCAAGAGCCGTTAGTTGAAACTTTCTTTTCATAAAGCTTTATTAAGGATTAAATGGTATTTTGTCATATGCAAAGTTCGGAAATTTCTTTGTAAATACGTAATCGCAATTTATTTTTTTTGGCAAAAGTCATACGACTTACATAAAAAAACGTTAACTTTGCACTGCGTGTTTATCATGGGGTATAGTATACCCATGCTAACAATTGTAGATGTGTATAGTCCAATGAAGAGAACGTTTTCTTTGATGTACGGCATTGTTGCTCTTTTGTTTGCTATTCAGAGTTTTGCTCAGAATCGCAGACTGCAGATGCATGCGGTGGCGTTTTATAATCTTGAAAACCTGTTCGACACGTGTCACGATGAGGGAAAGAACGATTGGGAGTTTCTTCCGGATGGAACCTATCACTGGACGAAAGTGAAATATGAACACAAGCTGGCAAATATGGCCCGCGTATTAACCGAACTTGCTACCGATAAACTTCCTTATGGAGCAAGTATAATAGGTGTCAGTGAGGTTGAGAATTCCAAGGCATTGGACGACCTTATAACACAGCCCAAGATGAAGAGGCGTGGTTACCGTTATGTGCATATAGAAGGACCTGATAAACGTGGTGTTGATTGCGCTTTGATTTATAATCCGCGTGCTTTTCAGGTGACCAAGGCATTTAATAAGGATTATGTGTACGAGAACGGCGATACCGCCCGTCGTACACGTCCTTTCCTTTGTGTGCAAGGAAGGTTGGCTGGGGAGAACGTCACGGTAATTGTATGCCACTGGCCCAGTCGTTCGGCAGAAGGGATTTTACGAGAGTACGGAGGCCGTCAGGTCCGTGCCCTTACCGACAGTATAGGAGAGGCAGATCCCAGTCAGCACATAATAGTGATGGGTGACATGAACGATGATCCAGACAATGCCTCTATGGCAGAGTGCCTTGGTGCAAGGCGTAAGGTTGGCGAGGTAGAGAAAGGCGATTTCTATAATCCATGGTGGGACATCTTGCGCAAGAGGGGGCAGGGAACTCTAAGCTACCAGGGTGCATGGAACCTTTTCGACCAGATAGTATTGGGTCGGAGTCTGATAGAAGAGTATAAGGCAGATACATATTATACCCTCACGCTGCATTCATGTCAAATATTCAAGCGTGACTATCTATTGCAGAGTGAAGGTGCATACAAAGGAACACCCAAGCGCACACATTCCCGTGGCGTATGGCTTGATGGATTCAGCGACCATCTGCCAGTAGTGGTGTATCTCGTAAGGGCAAACTGATTATAATAACAATATTACCAAAACCCTTTAATAACATTTACAACAATGACAAGTTACAAGGAATTGGGTCTGGTGAACACCCGTGAAATGTTCGCCAAGGCAGTAGCAGGTGGCTACGCTATCCCCGCATTCAACTTCAACACAATGGAGCAGATGCAGGCTATCGTTCAGGCTGCAGTAGAGTGCAAGTCTCCCGTTATCATGCAGGTATCTAAGGGCGCTCGTGCTTATGCCAACGGTACTATCCTGCGCTACATGGCTCAGGGTGCTGTAGAGTATGCTAAGGAGCTCGGTTGCGAGAATCCTCAGATTGTTCTGCACCTCGACCACGGTGACAGCTTCGAGATCTGTAAGGAGTGTATCGACAATGGTTTCTCTTCTGTAATGATCGACGGTTCTCACCTTCCCTACGAGGAGAACATCGCTCTTACCAAGAAGGTTGTTGAGTATGCACACGCTCACGACGTAACCGTTGAGGCTGAGCACGGTGTATTGGCAGGTGTTGAGGATGAGGTTTCTTCAGAGGTATCTCACTACACCAAGCCCGAGGAGGTTGTAGACTTCTCTACACGTTCAGGTTGCGACTCTCTGGCTATCTCTATTGGTACCAGCCATGGTGCTTACAAGTTCACTCGTGAGCAGTGCACTGTAGATCCTCAGACCGGCAAGCTCGTTCCTCCTCCATTGGCATTCGACATCTTGGCTGAGATCGAGAAGCAGTTGCCCGGTTTCCCCATCGTTCTCCACGGTTCTTCTTCAGTTCCTCAGGACGAGGTTGATACCATCAACCAGTTCGGTGGCAAGTTGCCCGATGCAGTAGGTATCCCCGAGGAGCAGCTCCGCAAGGCTTCTGAGAGCGCAGTTTGCAAGATCAACATCGACTCAGACTCTCGTCTGGCTATGACTGCTGCTATCCGCAAGCACTTCGCTGAGAACCCCGGTCACTTCGATCCTCGCCAGTATCTGAAGCCCGCTCGTGAGAACATGAAGAAGATGTACGTTCACAAGATTATGAACGTTCTTGGTTCTAACGACAAGCTTTAATTCCGTTTTATAACAAAAAGAGGAGGATGCCTGCTAGCATCCTCCTCTTTTTAGTTATAAGGACTTGGACTTTAATCCCAATCTTCTTCGTCGTAATCCTCAATCTCGTATTCGTCTTCGTCGAGGAATTCGATTTCTTCGTCTTCGCCTTCGTCCTGCATTTCATGTTGTAGCAGGGCGATGTCCTTGTTGCGATGTACGATGCTTTCCTCGTGGGTTATGGCAGCAATCTTGTTGCTTTCGGCATTAAGGGCAGCCCATAGCAAGTCTTTCAGCTCGGTAATACCCTTTTGTGCTACGGCAGAGATGAATACTACGGGCAGGTCTGTTGGCAGGTCTTCCGACAGCATCTGTTGCAGTTCGTCGTCCAATAGGTCACTCTTTGTTATGGCCAACACACGTTGCTTGTCCATCAGCTCAGGATTGAAGGTTGCCACCTCGTTCAGCAGGATTTCGTATTCCTTCTTGATGTCGTCCGTATCTCCAGGCACCATGAACAGCAACAGAGAGTTACGTTCTATGTGTCGCAGGAATCGCAATCCCAGACCGCGTCCCTCGCTTGCACCTTCTATAATACCAGGGATGTCTGCCATCACAAAGGATTGTCCGTTGCGGTACGGCACAATGCCCAGGGACGGTTCCATCGTGGTAAAAGGATAGTCTGCTATTTTAGGCTTTGCGCTGGACAGGCTAGACAGTAGAGTGCTCTTTCCGGCATTAGGGAAACCTACGAGGCCCACGTCGGCCAGCAGTTTCAACTCCATAATGACGGTCATTTCCTGCATTGGCTCACCGGGTTGTGCATATCTGGGAGCTTGGTTGGTGGAGGTGGCAAAGTTCCAGTTGCCCAAACCGCCACGTCCGCCTCTCAGCAACATAACCTCCTGTCCGTCTTCTTTTACGTCGCAGATGTATTCTCCTGTCTCTGCATTGTAAACCACCGTTCCGCATGGTACATCTATATATCTGTCCTTGCCATCTGCACCGGTAGACTTGTTTTTTCCTCCGTTCTCACCGTGAGTGGCAAAGATATGGCGGTCGTATCTCAGGTGTAGCAGTGTCCAGTAGTTGTGGTTGCCACGTAGGATTATATGGCCACCACGTCCGCCGTTACCGCCATCCGGTCCGCCGTTAGGAGCATACTTGGCCCTATGCATGTGCATTGAGCCACGTCCGCCTTTTCCCGAGCGGCATATTATTTTTACGTAGTCAACGAAGTTGCTTTCCATCAGCTTTTACACCTGTTCTTCTATAGCCTTGAAAATTGCTTCCAGCATACCTTCCTTGCTGCCCAGTTCTGCCCATGCAAAGCTGTTGCGGATTCCTTCCTTTGCAAACCACTCAGACAAGGGAGCGGTCTGTGAGTGATATACGGCAAAGCGCTTCTTGATTGTCTCCTCGTTGTCGTCAGCGCGGCCTTGTTCCTTGGCACGGTTCAGCAGACGAGCCATCAAAACGTCCTCTTCCACTACCAGTTCAATCATCATGCCCATGTCGTGTCCGCGTTCGGCAAGCATTTTCTTCAAAGCCTCTGCCTGTGGGATGGTACGAGGGAATCCGTCAAAGATCACGCCTTTTCCTGCGGGGAATTTGTCGTAGGCATCAGCCAGGATGTCTATCATCAGTTCGTCAGGTAAAAGTTGTCCATTGTCTATGTAGCCTTGTGCGGTCTTGCCCAGTTCTGTGCCCGCCTTGATCTGTTCGCGTAGTACATCACCAGTACTGATGTGTCCCATGCTGTATTTTGCTACGATTTCGTCGCTATATGTGCCTTTGCCTGAACCGGGGGCACCAAAGATGATAATGTTCTTCATATTTTGTATTTTTTATGTATGATAGTTTTTACAAGAATTGTTTTTCGGGAGATTCTGGGGAACTATGTGGATTACCCCTTAAGTGTGTATATGTCCTTCAAGCCTCGTCCCAGCCCGTTGTAGTCAAGACCATATCCAAGTATGAAGTCGTTGGGTATTTCCATTGCAACATAACGAATATCCAGTTTTACCTCCAATTTCTGGGGCTTCACCAGCAACGTGCAGATGTCAATGCTCTTTGGATTCTGTTTTTTCAGAGTGTCTATCATGTGAGCCATTGTAATGCCACTTTCTACGATATCCTCCACGATGATTATTGGACGTCCGGTAATATCTGTATTTAGCCCTATAACTTCGCGTACTGTCCCAGTAGAAGCGGTACCTTCGTAAGAGGCCAGTTTCACGAAAGAAACCTCTGCAGGCAGAGTTATCTCTCGCATTAAATCAGCGGCGAAGATGAAGGCTCCGTTCAGGACTACAAGGAAAAGTGGTGACTCGCCCTCATAGTCACGGTTTATTTCAGACGCTACACGACGCACCTGTGTCAAAATTTCCTCTGCTGTGATGCTTGGCACAAAATCTTTGTCAAGAACGTGAATAGTACTCATGTTAGCATGTTTTAAGTTTATCTTGTCAGCAAAGGTACTAAAAAAAATCAAAGTTATGTCTTTTGGCTGTTGTAGTTTTGATATTTTTTGTATCTTTGTACGGAAAACAGACAAAAACGAAAACCGAACCGTTTATGAAACAGAGAATTTTCAAGACAGCCAAGTTTATGCTGTCGCTGTTGCTTGTTATTTTCGTTAGCTCAGTTAGTGCTCAGACGCAGATTGGTAAGTTTATTCCAGGGGCGACATTGGAGGGAGTCAGTTATTTCCTTCCTCGCACAGCTTTGCGTATGGTTATTACTGTGGAGAAGACAGTTGTTACTCCAGGAGATTACCATATGTATGCATTCAAATATATGCGTATGCAGGATGTGCCTGTTCAGCCCACAACTACATGGACAGTCAAGGATGTACAGTTGATTCCCTATGGTGTTCCTGATATGAACAAGGCTTACAGTCTCAAGCTTAACAAGCGCACAGTAGCTCCTTTGGTAAGTCTCAGTAGCGATGGCATATTGTTGGGTGTTAATGCCAAGGTATCAGAGACAACCTTGCCTTCTATCCCCCAGCCGCGTGTTACAGAACCAGGTATTAAGCCCCATGAGGCTCGTAAGTATATGAATCGCGACATGCTTCAGGCAAGTTCTACTGCCAAGATTGCAGAGTTGGTAGCTCAAGAGATTTATGACATTCGCGAGAGTTATGATGCATTGGTTCGTGGCGATGCCGAAAATACCCCCAAGGATGGCATGCAGCTTAAACTCATGCTTGAGAGCCTTGACCGTCAACAGCGTGCCCTCAGCAGCATGTTTGTAGGCAGCAAGGAGGTAAGTGAGATGTACTATGTCCTGGACATTGTGCCAGCAGAGGAGACAGACAAGTTGCTTCTGTTCCGCTTCTCTAAGTGGAATGGTCTGGTAGCTTCCGATGATATGTCAGGTGTCCCATATTATATTAGTATAAAGCGTACAGCAGAACTGCCTGAGTCTACTTACGACCCCAGTATTCTCAAGCAAAAAGGAAAGCTTACACGTGGAGTCTGCTATAACATTCCTTTGCGCACTATGGTAAGGGTGTTCAATGCAGAGAACACTATCACGGAATTGGAAGTGCCTATTGCCCAGTTCGGATGTGAGGAGATTCTTTCCAATGTTCTTTTTGACAAGATGGCGGACACCGAGGTAACCTTCTTCCAGCATACGGGCGGAATCAAGGAGATAAAGGCAGACATTTCTAAGTAAGCTTAGTCTTTGTATAATAAAGTACATAAAGTCAAAGAACGCGCATACGCTTGACGTATAGGTAACAGGGAATTATGCTTAAGTATGCTACCCCGCTTTGGCTAAGTGCCGGCACTACAGGTAAGGGCGAGGAATTAGATGAGGCCCGTGCCTATGGTGCCGGTTCTCCTTTGGCTCTTCCTCGCCAGACGCACTCCGATCATGTTAAGTATGTATGCTCAGCTTGCCGCCCCGAGGATACCGATGCAGTATTTACCGATGTTCCTGGACTTTGTCTGGCGGTGAAGACAGCAGATTGCATACCAGTTCTTTTATACGACCGGCGCCAGTTCATGGTTGCTGCCATACATGCCGGATGGAAAGGCACGGTGCAGTACATTGCAGAAAAGACCGTTCGTGCCATGGCATCGCGTGGTGCCGACCTCTCTGCCATTATTGGTCCAGGAATATCTTTGGAATCTTTCGAGGTTGGCGATGAGGTATATGAACGCTTCCAGTCAGAAGGTTTTCCTATGGAGCGCATATCACGTCGCTGGCCAGATGGTGGAACTCCTGGCAAGTGGCACATCGACCTTTGGGAGGCCAACCGTTGGATGTTGGAGCAGTGTGGTGTTTGCAATATCCATGTGGCTGGAGTCGACACAATGACATCGCCTCTATACTATTCTGCACGTCGTGAGACAATCAGCACAGGCAGAAATTTTAATTGGATAGAGATATCTGGGGACGGAACCATAAGGCTATAGACACTCTCTGACGATATGTATATCCGGGATAATCTATACTTTTGATTCGCGGTTCCTTTATTGCTTCTTATTTGTAAAGGCGGCTAAGAGGCCTTTTTGTACCAATAGCGGTTCACAGGAGATTACCTGTTGCAAGTCTTTGGGGAATTCCGTGGTATCGCCTCCGGTAAAGAAAACATGCAGGTCGGGGTACAATGCCTTTATGTGGCGTATGTATCCCTCTATTTCCCATCGCATTCCGTTTATTGCACCGCTTCGCATGGATGTTGGGGTATCGTAACCCAATACGGGGTGCTCTCCGTCTGCCTCTAACAGAGGCAATGCAGCGGTATGTTCGTGCATGGCCTTCAGTCTCAGATGTATGCCAGGAGATATTGCCCCTCCCAGTACAGAACCGTCTTTCCCAATCACATCGAACGTCAGGCACGTGCCCGCATCTATTATTAATAAGGTGTTGTCGGGCTTTATGCTTCGGGCACCTATGTCGGCAGCTACGCGGTCAGCCCCCATGCCAGCGGGGATATTCCTCAGCCATAGGCCAGCTTCTTTAGATTGCCATGTCAGTATATGACACTGCGGATGTTTTGCCACAGCTTCTGGCAGGGCATCCTTCCCAGCAACATTGCTTACCAATACGCTTTCTGCTTCGGGCAGCAATTCTTGCCATTGCTCGGTGGGCAGAATGCCATAGCTGTCTGCCTTAGAGGCTTTCATTCGGGTGTTTCCGATGTCAAGGAGAATGTGCATAGGTGCTTGTTTATGAGTTTTGGGTCAGGTTATGTGGTTTTACCAATGCACTTACAGCTACAGTTATCAGACAACATGCCATTACCCACCAGAAGAAGGTGCCGAATCCCCACAAGTCAGCTAGATATCCGGCTATCATTCCAGGAAGCATCATGCCCAAGGCCTGTAATGCTGTGCATATGCTGAACACACTTGTACTTCTTTCTCCTTTGGAAAAATATACCAGGAACAGCATGTATGCAGTGAATCCGAAACCATAGCCGAATTGTTCTACTGCCACACACGAGTTTATGATCCACAGTGATGTGGGTTGCGCCATGGCAAGGTAAATGTATACTGCATCTGGCAGAGATATAGCAGCAATCATCGGCCACCACCATTTTTTCAGACCGTTGCGGCTCACAAGCCATCCGCCCAGTATGCCGCCCATCAGCAAGCCTATTACTCCTATTGTGCCATATACTACGCCCACTGTTTCTGTTGCCAGTGCCAGTCCCCCCTCTTCCGTGCCGCGCAACATGAAGGGCTGGGCCATTTTTGCCAGTTGTGCTTCGGGGAAGCGGAACAGAAGCATGAACAGAACGGCAGGAACAATGCCCTTCTTCGAGAAGAAGGCCACCAGTGTATCCTTGAAATAATGGAAAAGCGTGGATATAGCGTTCTTCCCATTGTGCTGGCATGTGTCCGTCTCCTTAGAACCGTTATGCTCATCGGGGTGGGGTAGTGCTATGTTGTGCCATGCGGCCAGTGCAATCATGATGATTGCCGTTGCGGCCATGGTCATGCACCAGGCCAGTGCCGTATCATGTTCTTTCTGTAACATTCCTGCAAGGACTACCAGACCTCCCTGGCAAAATATAGTGCCTATGCGATAGAATGTAGAGCGCCATCCCACGTAGAAAGCCTGTTCCTTGTCCGTAAGTCCAAGGATGTAGAACCCGTCTGCAGCTATATCGTGTGTAGCGCTACTGAAAGCCATCAGCCAGAAAAAGGCCAGCGACATCTTCAGCCATAGTTCTGTCTGCAGTGTCAGGGCCACTCCTGCCAGTGCTGCGCCAATAAGCACCTGCATTATCAGTATCCACCAGCGTTTTGTCTTCAGGCTATCCACCAGGGGGCTCCATACTGGCTTTATTACCCATGGCAGATATAGCCATGATGTGTACAGAGCCAGTTCTGTGTTTGTCAGCCCCAGATTCGTGTACATTATTGTTGACAGGGTCATTACCGCCATATACGGTAGTGCTTCTGCAAAGTATAATGAGGGGACCCATGAGACAGGGTGTGTGGTATTTCGTCTTTCCTTCATCGGGATTCTGTTGTAGGGTATGGTCTGCTATATATGTTTTTTTGCTGGAATTTTGTGTCTATATGTCAGGACTGCTATTGCCAGCCATGTTATGGGGGCACATAGGGCATCGGTCAGGAAGAAAAGCTTGTAATCCATTCTTTCCAGCATGAAGCCGCTGAGCGCCATGGGCAGGAGTATGCAAAGGCATATTATTGGGATGTACAGAGGGTTTACAGCATTCTGGTACCTTTCCCCTGATATATCTTCGATGTACTTGCGACATGCATTAAGTCCCAGCCCGAAGAGCAGTTGTGCCATGAACGTATATGCCGACAAGAACCATAGGTTTGTTGGTTCCCATTGTGTCATGGCCAGATACACTGTCGGCGACAGGCCCAGACAGATGGTCAGTGGCCAACGCATCCTTTCCTCGCCTTGTTGCTGTTGCATCATCCTGCCTATTGCAACACCAAGCAGGAAGGCAATCACTCCTATTGTGCCCTGAGCAAAGCCCACCTCTTGCAATGTGCAGCCCAGTCCGCCCTGTTGTTGTCTTGTCAGGAGGAAGATGGTACGGCTATAGAACATAAGTCCTTGTGGCAACAGCATCAGCATCATTATGCAGGTTTTCCGTTTCCATCCTTGCTGTTTCCATGGCCATGGTTGTCCTGCGATGTCAGTCCTGTGCCCCGGGGCTTTCAGCAGGATTGCGTTTGCCATTGTCAGCAGCAGGTACACTCCTGCCAGGATATAGCATCCCAGAGCCCAGGAGTATGTAGCAGACCTTTGGCGGAAGTATATCTGCAGCACTCCCACAGCCATTATCATCAGGCCATAGGTCAGTACTGTTGCCATCTGCGAGGACAGTGTCCTTAGCACCGAATGATGTTTCTCCTGTGCCATCAATGTCCTGCGTATGAAGTATTGTCTTGCCATCAAGTCGTGCCATGCACTTAGTGTGCTAATTCCCATCAGCATTGCCACGGTCCACCATTTGCCGTATCCCATTGTAAGGGCAAAGGTCAGCAGTGCCAGCGTAAGCATGAGCTCTGTTGCATGCAGGTACAATCTTCCTCCCAGGGGCTTGTTTGTCAGTCTTCGCATCAAAGGCTGTGCCACCCATGGTAGCAGCAATATTGTAGCAAAAAGGGTGGACTGTGCCACCCCTATGTTCATTTGCAGGAACATGATTAAAGCCACGAAGGTTACTGCCGCCGATGGAATTTCGTTGGCGGCAAACAGTGTGATGGTCCACAATCCTCCTTCGTTGCTTTTCATTAGGTTTCAAGTTTCAAGCTCAAATGGGCCACAGATGACACGGATATGACAGATTTACACTGGTCCTGTATAAAGCTATCTTATCTGTGAATATCAGTATAATCCGTGTCATCTGTGGGCTTCCCGTTCCCCGTTCCCGGGGTTGGGTCTGTTATGCCAGTTGTGGGTCTTTAATAAGACCTTGCTATCAGCACGCGTGCCACAGAGGGCTTTCCGCTTACCATATCCACGCCAGGAGTCTGCTCCACGCCGAAGGGCACACAACGGATGGTAGCCTGGGTCTCTTCCTTGATCTTGGCCTCTGTCTCAGCGGTACCGTCCCAGTGGCACAGGAAGAAGCCGCCGTCCTTCACGCGCTCCTTGAACTCCTCGTAGTTGTCGCACTCGTATATGCGTGCATCTCGGGCATCCTTTGCCTTCTTGAAGATGTTCTGCTGTATTTCGTCAAGCAGATTCTTGATATACTGCTCTATGCCCTCCACGGCGATGTTCTCCTTCTCCAGGGTATCGCGGCGCATAACCTCCACCAGTCCCTGCTCCAGGTCGCGTGCACCCAGCACCAGACGTACGGGCACACCCTTCAGTTCGTAGTCGGCAAACTTGAAGCCAGGACGCTTGTTGTCGGCATTGTCGTACTTCACGCTCACGCCCATAGCCTTCAGGTTGTTCATTATCTCTGTAGCCTTGGCATCCAGCTGTTCCATCTGTGCAGGTTTTCCGATGGGGATTATTACCACCTGTATGGGAGCCAGGGCAGGAGGCAGCACCAGACCGTTGTCGTCCGAATGTGTCATAATCAGAGCACCCATCAGACGTGTGCTCACACCCCAACTGGTAGCCCATGCATATTCGGGCTTGTTTTCCTTATTCAGGAACTGCACATCAAAGGCCTTACCGAAGTTCTGTCCCAGGAAGTGGCTTGTACCGCTCTGCAGAGCCTTGCCGTCCTGCATCATAGCCTCTATGGTGTATGTGTCCAGAGCACCGGCAAATCGCTCTGTCTCGCTCTTCACACCCTGCACCACGGGCACAGCCATGTAGTTCTCGGCAAAGTCGGCATACACCTTCAGCATCTGTCTTGCACGCTCCTCAGCTTCCTCGCGTGTGGCATGTGCGGTGTGTCCTTCCTGCCACAGGAACTCTGCAGTACGCAGGAACAGGCGTGTGCGCATCTCCCAGCGCATCACGTTACACCACTGGTTTACCAGCAGAGGCAGGTCGCGGTATGACTGAATCCAGTTCTTGAAGGTATTCCAGATAATTGTCTCCGATGTGGGACGTATGATCAGTTCCTCCTCCAGACGGGCAGTTGGGTCAACCACCACACCATCCTTTGTTTCGTTTGTCTTCAGGCGGTAGTGTGTCACCACGGCGCACTCCTTTGCGAAGCCCTCCACGTGTTCAGCCTCGCGCGACAGGAAGCTCTTGGGGATAAGCAGGGGGAAGTATGCGTTCTGCACACCGGTCTCCTTGAACTTATCATCCAGCACGCGCTGCATCTTCTCCCAGATGGCATA
>JAZRIA010000025.1:0-1589 GCA_045645045.1 Bacteroidaceae bacterium
ATCCCACCAGAGACGTGTCGCCTGCTCGTCCGGGCCTCCAAGTGCAGGAATACCGCTGGCCTCGACCATGCTTGCTGCTACAGGGTCTGTAGGAACCCAGGGGATGCGGCGAATCATGTCGCCTTGGTCTATTGAGCCGTCGCCGTCGTCAGTGTTGAGTACCGGGAACATCTTCGGATAGCCTGTACGGCGCATTTCGGTCCATGCTTCAGTTGAAAGCGGGAAGAGTGCAATATACTTCTGGGTGATGATTTTCTCAAGCTTGGTCTCATTATCGTCGGCATCGTTCCACTTAACGCCAATCTTTGTTAGGCTTGGCCAAGGTTCTCCGTCGCCAATAGGGTCTTCGCTGATATAGTCAACTGCGTTCTCCTGCTGCATGTAAGCATTGACGTAATTGTTATATATGGGGCCTGATGTGGGGTCTTCCAATGAGGCGTTCTGTATGCCGCGCTCGTAGAAGAACTGGGCAGTGCCGCCCATTTCCCAGCCGCGGAGCGCGCCTTCGGCACGCAGGAAGTCAACCTCGGCCCATTTGATGAAGAACTTGGGCGGGCGTTTGGTTGCGAATATTTCGTCGCTGATTGTTGAATAGGCCTGGCGCTTGTTCTGTGCGTATGTCTGTCCTACACCTACAAGAACACCTGAGCGGATGCCGCATATGCGTGAGCCTGTTGGCAGCACTTCGCCTGTCTTGGCATTGGGGATGTCATTGAGGTTCGGCACGAAAAGGTACTTGGTGTATGGATGGTCAAGGCTCATGAGCAAGCTCTCAAAAGAGGCCGACAGGCGAAGGTCGCCCCAGC
This sequence comes from Bacteroidaceae bacterium, assembly GCA_045645045.1. GTDB lineage: Bacteria > Bacteroidota > Bacteroidia > Bacteroidales > Bacteroidaceae > Physcousia. The sequence continues at coordinate 807 of JAZRIA010000025.1, forward strand.
CGTTGGCAACTGTCAGGAGCGGGTGGTTGAACTGGTTTATCATCTGGAATATGCCATGCTGGTCATAGATGCCCTCAATTACACCGCCGGCAACAGCCTCTTCGGCCCATTTCCTTGCGGTTTCAGGTTCAGCCTTTACAATGTGCATGGCTATGCGCAGCTTCAGCGAGTTTGCAAACTTTATATAAGAGTTCAGTGTCACGTCACCTGCCAGCAGTCCGTAGCCTGTCGCGAACTTATCGGAAATAATTCCCTGAATCTTCTCCTTGTACCAGTCGGGGCGTGTCTCATAGTGTCTGAGGCATGCAACGATTGTGTCAATGTTCTCTACGATGCCATAGTATATGGTTCTTACATCGTTATACTCCTCCGGCTCCTGAGAGTTCTTCTTGTCCTCAAGGTATGTGAATGGTCCTGCAAGGTCGGCCTGCTCCTGTGCTATAAGGCTGTAGTAAAGCAAGTTTATGGCCTTTATTTCAGGAATAGAGTCAATGAGCGGGTGGTTGAGCATTGGCATGAATGCGTCCTTGGCCATGGTGTATGAACCAAGGGCATCGCCGTTGAATTCCGCCGATACGCAATAGGTGGATGTATGTGTGCCGTACATAAAGTCTCTATGTGGTATGGTGAAGTACTGTGCATAGAGGTCTGTGCCAAGGCAGTATTGGCGCTGGTATGCGTGATCGTCAGAAACTTTGCCTTCCTTGCTGCCGCGCATCATGTATATGCCGCTAAGGCACTGGCCAAAGTATTGGTATTTGCCCTGCAGAGTGTCAATGGCAG
>JAZRIA010000026.1:0-1212 GCA_045645045.1 Bacteroidaceae bacterium
TGCCAAATACGGCGAGGGAACAGCCACAATCGAGATCAAGCACCAGTACTATAACATGCGCAAGCAGGTCGAGCCGCACTACCACATCGTGGAGAAGGCAATGAAGGCTATCGAGATGGCAGGCATCACTCCAAAGGTACAGCCAATCCGCGGCGGTACTGACGGAGCAAACCTCTCATTCATGGGACTCCCATGTCCTAACATTTTCGCCGGTGGACATAACTTCCACGGAAAGATGGAGTACCTCCCTCTCCAGAGCATGGAGAAGGCAAGCGAAGTGATCCTCAACATCATCAAACTTTACGCTGAGTAATATGACCAGACGCATATCCATAGCCCTCCTTTCACTTTCCATTCTCTTTGTGTCGTGTACGCAGCGTGCGACTGAGAGATTGCAGGAAGAGATCAGCCGTGGACATGCACTGTTTGAGGAGAGACGCTACAGCGAGGCGATGGAGGCATACTCCAAGGCCGAGACAATGGCACTGAAAGCCGAAGACCATCACAGTCTGGGCACCATATACCAGAAGATAGCCCATACTTACAACGCCACAGGAGGCCATTCCGAGGAAATAGCATACCTCGACAAGGCCCTTGAGGCGTTCGAGAAGGCAGGCAAGCCATATAACTCGCTTCACGTCTACTTCGAGGGCGGCGTTGCCCGCTATAATTCACAAGACTATGCATCTGCGGAAAAGGTTTTCCGCAACACAATGTTTCAGGCTCATCAGGCGGCCGACACTCTTCTGGAGGCCGCCTGCCTTGAAGCCTATGCCGCACTATGCCTGGAGACTTCACGCCAGGACCCGGAGCTTGCAATCAGTATGCTGGCACGCAAGGCCAACGAACTCAGATGTCCTTTAACATGCGAGGACAGAGGCATGCTGGCATATGCATACGCACTGGTCGGAGACTACAATGAGGCTACAGACTGGATCGGAAAGGCATTGCAGACAGCTGAAAACCCTGCTCAGAAAGCACAGGTCAGATTCAGGGAATACCAAGTGGCCAGCAGGGCCGGCAAGGACTCGGACGCACTTGCGGCATTGGAAGAGGTCATGGATCACACCAACTCACTCCAGTCCACCACACTGCAACGCTCCGTAGAGTCAGCACGCAAGGAATACCAGGCACACCAGCTGGAAGTGTCACAGCATCGTCTGCGTACCACCAGACTTGCAGTAGCCTTCGTCATCCTCGCGGCTCTGGCTA
>JAZRIA010000027.1:0-1094 GCA_045645045.1 Bacteroidaceae bacterium
TTGCAGCTTTGTTGTGATAGGCATTGTTTCTTGCCAAAATATCCAGCATAGAGGGAAGGGCAGTGGTACGCATAATGGAGGTATCTTCACCCAGGGGGTTTTGGATACGCAGAGTGTTGCGCAGACTGCAATCCTTAGGCAACCGGATCTGGTCAAAGATAGCGGGAGAAACGAAGGAATAGGTGATAATCTCGCTGTAACCAAGCGCTCTGCACAGGCGACCGCCAATAGTTTCCAACTCCATAGCGGGAGTGTAACCACCCTGAGGTGCATTCTTAAATTCGGTGGTGGGGATCTCGTTATAACCGAAAGAACGGCCGACCTCCTCTGCAATATCTGCCATCAGATTCAGGTCGGGACGCCAAGAGGGGACAAGGATCGTGTCGCCCTCAACAGGAATCTCCAGCAGGTTCAGATATTTAACCATATCTTCCTTGGAAATGGTAGTGCCCAGCAGATTGTTGATCTTCTCAACTTCCAGAGGAACGGTCTTGGGGGAGGGAACATAGTTTACAATGTCAATGATGCCATCCATCACGTCGCCGCATTCCAGCAGTTCAACCAGTTCACAGGCTCTCTGGACAGCGGGTACTGTCATCAAAGGATCCAGATTCTTTTCGAACTTGCCGGAAGACTCGGTGCGCATACCCAGCGCCAATGCGGTCTGCCGAATGGAGGTGCCGTTGAAGTTGGCAGATTCAAAGACGACGGTGGTAGTATCTTCCAGAACTTCGGAGTTCCCACCGCCCATAATACCGGCAAGGCCGATGGGCTTGGTTTCGTGGGCAATGACCAGCATACCCGGCTTCAGGTTACGGACATTGCCATCCAAGGTGGTGAGGGTTTCGCCTTCAGTTGCTTCACGGACAACGATCTTGCCGGAACCAACATAGCGATAATCGAAGGCATGCATGGGCTGGCCGTACTCCAGCATGACATAGTTGGTAATATCAACAATGTTGTTGATGGGTCGTACACCATTCGCACGCAGGCGCTGACGCAGCCACTTGGGAGAGGGGCCAATCTTTACATTGGTGACCATACGGGAGGAGTAACGGTTGCACAGGTCGGTAGCTTCAACCTCCACATCCAAC
>JAZRIA010000028.1:0-6795 GCA_045645045.1 Bacteroidaceae bacterium
CTTCATCGGCGACACGCTCATCAACCGTCATCCCGGTACCAACACCCTGGTGGATGTGGCACGACTGATGGAAGGTGCCGTGCGTGTGTTCAACCACGAACCCGTCATGGCCATGGCAAGTTATAGCAATTTCGGTTCCGATTCCGTAGGTTCTCCTGCCGAGGTGCACGAGGCCGTTCGCATCCTTCAGGAGGAGGATCCCTCACGCATCATAGACGGTGAGATGCAGGTCAACATAGCCCTCGACAAGGAACTGCGCGACCGCAAGTACCCCTTCACACGCCTTCGTGGCAAGGACGTGAACACCCTTGTGTTCCCCAACCTCTCCAGCGCCAACGTGGCCAGCAAGCTCATCCAGTACATGTCGCCCGAAGTGGAGGTTATCGGTCCCCTGCAGATAGGCCTGAACAAGCCCATTCACTTCACCGATTTCGAGAGCAGCGTGCGCGATATCGTCACCATCACCGCCGTAGCCGCCATCGATGCCATCGTCTCCAAGCACAAGTGCACCGAGAACTGCCTGATATAATCAGCGACAGGTGAGGAGACTTGGTGAACTGAAAACTATTCTTAACACCGCGCCAGCAAACTGTCCCTCTTCGCCCACCTGTCTTAGGTGGAGAGTCAGTTATAACTGCTAACGCTATCACCCACTTTCTCCCCCTGAGACAGGGGTGAGTACCCCGCAGGGGGGGAGGGGGTGGATCATAACGATCTGAAAGGTTAAAACGGAAAACGGAAAACTATCCACCCCCTACTGGCTTCACCTCTGCGTTCTCTTGTCGCGCGAAGCCAGCGAGCCTCCAGCGCCAGCGTAACAGGACCGGAATCTTTGCGCTCTCTGCGTTCTTTGCGTGAGAAAAATAATGTCCGTGTGGTGATTTATATATATCACGCAAAGACCGCAAAGGTCGCAGAGTTTTTTCATTTTATAACACGCTGGCGCTGGAGTGGTCGCAAGCTACGCTACGACAGGAGAACGCAGAGGCAAAGTGAACTGAAAAGTTAAAACGGAAAACTATCCACCCCCTCCGTCGCTTCGCTCCTCGTCCCACCTGTCTCAGGGGGACAGTCAGTTACTACTGCTAACGCTATCACCTGCTCTCCCTCCCTCACAGGGCGAGCGAGGTCTTCAGTAGAAGCACTGAATGTGCTTCTTTGCCTCGGGAGGGGCGAAAAGGGCCTTTAGAGAAAGTCTTGAATATACTTTCGTGCCCTTTGAGGGGAGCACTCTCCAGTGCGACGCGAGGACAAATCCCCAGTGCGACGCGCGGACTGGTTGGGGTGGGTCTTACATCCACAGGGGGATTGAGGGGGTCCGAGGGATTGAGGGGTTGGGATCCGTCTTCTCTGTACTTGCCGGGGTGTTTTTCTCCCCGTTTTAAAAAACTATGGTATTTGGGTTAATTTCTATAACCTCTCCGTGTGGGCATGCAATCAGCGTGAAACCTTCCTTTTTGGCTCTGTTGACGAGTCGTTGCTGGGCCAGGATGATTCCGCTTTCTATAGTCATGCGAAGGCGTTTGATTTCATCCTCGTTGGGATATACCCCAAATGCCATGCGTGCCTTTTCGCGTTCTATGGGGGATACGAGTTCGCGAATTTCCTGTATGATATTCTTATTCATCTGTATTCTCCTTTTTCTTCTCTGCCTCTGTGGGCTCGCCATACAATTGCTTCATTTCCTCAAAACGTTGGGCTTGGCTAACTTCCATTCGTTCGCCCTTGCGCCATCCGCTGGCTATGCGCTGGGTGGGGCATGTGTTGTTGTCGTATAGCGACCAGAAGTCCACTACGGGCATGTAAAGTTGGAAGAAGTTTTTCAGTCCGGCGTCGTATCTGCGGTAGATAACATCCAGAGGGATATTGTGTCCACCCTGGCTCACACGACGTGCCACGCGCTTTACGGCCTGGTCGGGTGTTGGCAGGGAAAAGAAGAGCAGGGTAACAAAGTATCCTACGCTTTGTGCTTTCTTGATGAGCTTGATGTATGAGCGTGTTGCCAGTGTTGTTTCAAAGGCGAAGTCCTGTCCGTCCTTCATCAGTTGCAGCACTCTCTCAATCATGAGTCGTCCGGCCTGTATGGCAGCCCCTTCGGGGTTGAAAGGTGATAGTCCGCGAGCTATTTCGTCGGCATTGACAAATTCGCGGCATCCCAGCATTTCAGGCAGGACGGTGTAGCTGGCCGTTGTTTTGCCGGCTCCGTTACAGCCGGCGATAATGTAGAGGTTTTTCATAGGTGGTGTGTTTTAGAACGGGGGTAACGTTTAACAGTGAGCGGTGAGCGGTGAGCGGTTAGCGGTAGGGACGCTCTCGCTTCCTGCGTCGGTTATTCGCCTACGCTCATCAAGCTCCGCAAGTCCGTTTTGACTTGACTTAACGTCGACCTTTGGTTCCGTTTTCCCGTTCGTTGTGTATTTGAATTTATTTGTTTTGTTGTTTCTTTTTGGTATTTGTCTTCCCGGTTATTCCCAGCAGGTCGGGACGGCGTTCTTTGGTGCGTTTCATTGACTGCTCCAGTTCCCATTCCTTAATTTTGGCTTCGTGTCCTGAGAGCAGAATATCGGGTACGGCGCCCCAGTCCTTGTATTCCCGTGGACGTGTGTATACGGGAGCTTCCAGCAGATTGTCCTGGAAAGAGTCGGACAGTGCCGACTGTTCATCTCCAATCACTCCGGGGATTATTCGCACTATGGCATCGGTCATTACGGCAGCTGCCAGTTCTCCTCCCGTCAGCACATAGTCTCCTATGGACACCTCTCGTGTAATGAGTCTTTCGCGTATGCGGTAGTCAATACCCTTGTAGTGTCCGCACAGGATGATGATGTTCTCCTTCAGGGACAGTTCGTTGGCCATGGGTTGGTCAAACTGTTCTCCGTCGGGTGCCGTGAAGATAATTTCGTCGTAGTGCCTCTCGCTCATCAGTTTGGAGATACACAGGTCTACGGGTTCGCACTGTATTACCATTCCGGCCGAACCGCCGAAAGGATAGTCGTCCACACGTCGCCATCTGTTTGTAGAGTAGTCGCGCAGATTGTGGACGTGGATTTCTACCAATCCTTTCTTCTGTCCACGTCCCACTATGCTTTCCTCGGTGAAGGGAAGCACCAGTTCGGGGCATACTGTAATGATGTCTATTCTCATAGTTGAGTACAAAGTTACGAATAAGCGAGCGAAGTACAAAATAAAGTTTGTTTTATTTTAGATTTCCGAGCGAAAGTAACTAAGAAACGCAGTTTCAAAGTGACGCATTTATGGGTATAAAAGCAAGAAAAAGCGCTTTCTAATGATGTAAAACGGGACTTTTGCCTTATGTAGTGCATTTTTTTGCTACCTTTGCATTATGCAGAAGAGAAGGATTGCCATCGTTGGAGCCGGAGCGGCAGGATGTTTTGCTGCCCAGAGGATACAGGAATTGTGTCCCCATGTATCAGTTGTGCTTTTCGAAGCCCAGGACCGTCCCCTGAAGAAGGTTGCCATTACTGGTGGCGGCCGATGCAACCTTACCAACTCGTTCCAGCAGGTATCGGACCTGCGCGAGGTGTATCCGCGAGGCCATCAGTTGATGAAGCGTCTCATGTATTCCTGGAGCCAGTGGGACACTATGTCGTGGTTCGAGGAACACGGTGTTCGCCTTGTCACCCAGGACGACGAATGTGTCTTTCCCAAAAGCCAAAGGGCAATGGAAATTGTTGGTGTTCTGCGCCAAGGCCTCGACATCCGTTGTGGGCACAGGGTTGTGCTCGAGGACCTGCAGGACTATGATGCCGTTGTTGTCACCACGGGCGGTTCGCGCAATTTCTCTTGGCTGGAATCCTCTGGTGTCCAGGTTGAAGTTCCTGTTCCATCTCTATTCCCTTTCCGTTTGGAATCCAGCGGATTGGAACAGTTGAGTGGAGCTTTGGTTGAAGACAGCGTTGCCACTATTGCAGGGACAAAGTTCCGTGCCGAAGGCATAACTCTCATCACTCACAACGGTGTTTCCGGCCCCTGCATACTTCGTCTCTCCTCCTATGCCGCACGCCATCTGTCGGACCACTCCTACCAGGCACCTCTGGTGATGAACTGGCTGGGAGGAGCCACCGAGCCCGAAGCCCTCGAGCTTCTGCACTCCATGGCTCAGGAAAACGTGCAGAAGCTTGTCTGCAACACCCATCCCCAGCAGCTCACATCCCGTCATTGGGAGTTTCTCGTATCCCGTGCCGGTATAGGGCGCGAGGTCAGATGGAGTGGGGTGGGGCGCAAGCAGATGAACCGTCTGGCCAGCGTGCTCACCGCCGACCGTTACCAGATTACAGGCCGTGTGCCGCACAAGGAGGAGTTCGTTACGGCCGGCGGAGTGAGCCTGCGCAGTGTCGACCCCAACACCCTGGAGTGCAAGACCCGCCCCGGACTGTACTTTGCCGGTGAAGTCCTGGATGTAGATGGAGTAACAGGAGGTTTCAATCTGCAGGCAGCATGGACCATGGCCGATGCCGTGGCACGTGCCCTGGCCAGTCGTTTCAACGAATAAACAACATGCTATGATAACAAGGATAACAGATCTCGAAGATCCACGTGTACAGGTGTTCAGCCGTCTCACCGAGGCCCAGTTGCGCAACCGCCTCGACCCCTCCCGTGGAGTGTTCATTGCCGAAAGTCCCAAGGTAATCCGTGTTGCCCTGGATGCCGGCTACCGCCCCTTGTCGCTGCTGTGCGAGGAAAAGCACATCGTGGGCGATGCCAGCGATATTGTCTCGCGTTTGCAGGAGCAGGGTGCTGAGATATATACCGGCAGCCGCGAACTTCTGGCAAGCCTCACGGGCTACACCCTCACCCGTGGTGTGCTCTGTGCCATGCACCGTCCCGAGGAGACTTCCGTGGAACAGGTCCTTCACGATGCACATCGTGTGGTGGTTATCGACGGTGTTGTGGATGCCACCAACATAGGCGCCATCTTCCGTAGTGCCGCAGCCCTGGGCATAGATGCCGTGCTGGTAACGCGTTCCAGTTGCGACCCATGGAACAGGCGTGCCATACGTGTTTCCATGGGCAGTGTGTTCCTTGTTCCCTGGACGTGGCTGGATGACTACTCGCAACTGCGCCAACAGGGCTTTGCCACCTGTGCCATGGCTCTGGAGGACAGGAGCATCGGTATCGACGACCCCATCCTGCATGCCCAGGAGCGCCTGGCCATCATCATGGGAACCGAGGGAGAAGGCCTGCCCGACGAAACCATACAGTCTGCCGACTACGTGGTAAAGATTCCCATGGCCCACGGTGTGGATTCGCTTAATGTGGCCGCCGCCGCCAGTGTGGCGTTCTGGGAGCTGAGAAAGAGGCAATAAGCTCCCAAGTTCCCAGTTCTCTGATTTCTCCGATTTCTCTGGGTTTTCTGAGTTTTCTGAATATTCCGATTACTCCGACTACTCCGATTACTCTGATTTCTCCTAAAACTCCGAACCCCTTTAATTATGAAATACACTTTTCCATTGCTGCTGGCACTCGATGTGGATGGCACGCTTGCCAGGCCCGATGGTACCATATCCCCTCGTACGGTGGATGTTGTAAAGGCGCTTCAGCGCTCGGGAGCCGTGCTGTGCATAGCCTCGGGCCGTCCTCCCTTGGGCATTCGTCCTGTGGCGGAGCTGTTGGGAATGGACGAGTTCGGGGGGTATATCATTGGGTATAATGGCGGTGTGCTGATGGATTACACCAGCGGTCGGGTGCTGTATACTGCCAGTTTGCCGGACGAAGCTCTGCCCGTGGTGGTGGAGTGCGGCCGTCGTCCCGGGCATACCATGCTTACCTATGTTGGCGACGAGATATGCACGGAGAACGCCTCCGACACTTATGTCCAGGTGTCGCACCAGCGCAATGGCATGCCCGTTCGCGAGGTTCCGGACTTCATGCACCTTCCCCGTCCCTTGCCCAAGTGCATCATCACTGGCGACCCATGCGATATGCCGGCATTGCAGCGCGAGGTCTCTGCCCGTCTCTATGGCATTGCCGATGCCTATCTCAGCGAAGCCTATTTCCTGGAAGTTGTGCGCCGGGGCATTGACAAGGCCGATGCCCTTTCTCGCCTGCTCGACCACCTTGGTCTCACGTACCACCATCTCATTGCTGCCGGCGATGGTCACAACGATATGGGCATGATACGCCTGGCCCACCTTGGCATAGCCATGGGCAATGCCCATCCCGATGTCCGTCAGGTGGCAGATATTATTGCTCCGCCAGCAGCAGAGGATGGTCTTGCACAGGTGCTGGAGGAGGACAATCTCCCGGACCCCCGGACCCCCTCAATCCCCCTGTGAGGGGGAGGAGCGGATGAGCGGGAAGCGGTTATTATCCACCCCCTCCGTCGCTCCGCTCCTCGCCGCCCCTGTCTCAGGGGGGCAATCGGTGAGAGGTGAGAGGTGAGGGGTGAGCGGATTATCCACCCCCTCCGTCGCTCCGCTCCTCGTCCCGCCTGTCTCAGGGGGACAGTTAGTTACTACTGCAAACATCGCGCTAGCAAACTCTCCCCCTGAGACAGGGCGAATAAGGCCTTTAGAAAAATGACTCAATGTCATTTTGTGCCTTATGAGGGTTAAACTCCCCAGTTTAACGTCGGGCTCGGAGAGAGTACCCGAAGGGGGAGGGGGTGGATCATAACGATCTGAAAGGTTAAAACGGAAAACGGAAAACTACCCACCCCCTCCGTCGCCCCGCTCCTCGTCCCCCTGTCTCAGGGGGACAGTTAGTTACTACTGCAAACACCGCGCCAGCAAACTCTCCCCCTGAGACAGGTGGGAGTACCCGAAGGGGGAGGGG
>JAZRIA010000029.1:0-7792 GCA_045645045.1 Bacteroidaceae bacterium
TCATGAGAGGTACGGAAACCGTCGAAGAAGTTGATGAAGGGCACGCGTGACTCTATAGAAGCCAGGTGTGCTACGGCGCTCAGGTCCATAACCTCCTGCACGCTTCCCTCTGCCAGCATGGCGAAACCGGTCTGGCGGCATGCCATCACGTCGCTGTGGTCACCGAAGATACACAGAGAGTGTGTTGCCACAGTACGGGCGCTCACGTGGAACACGCTGGGCAGCAGCTCGCCGGCAATCTTGTACATATTGGGAATCATCAGCAGCAGACCCTGGCTGGCGGTGAAGGTAGATGTCAGAGCACCTGCCTGCAGAGAGCCATGCACAGCACCGGCAGCACCTGCCTCGGACTGCATTTCCTGAACCAGGACTGTATCGCCGAACAGATTCTTTCTGCCCTGTGCAGCCCACTCATCCACATGCTCCGCCATAGGAGACGAAGGAGTGATGGGATAGATGGCGGCAACCTCACTGAACATGTAAGCCACATGTCCGGCACAGGTATTACCGTCCCATGTCACAAATTTCTTTTCTTTTGCCATTGTTATTGTTGTTTTGTTGTCAGGCCATCGGCCTGATAGCGGTTAATAATTATATTCTTTTCTTTTTCTTTTGACCATCTAGAAAACCTAGAATAACTAGAAAGTCTATAAATACCAGTTCTCTAATACATCAGTCCGAACATCCACAAGGGGATTTCCTGTCCCTCTCCTTCCTTCTTGTCGGTGCTGACGTATATCACGTCTGTCGACCTCCTTTTGGGAATATCATCCAGTATCCGGAACCTGTACTTGTCGTCCAATATGAATGTGCTGGACCTGTCGCCCACACACACCTTGTGCTTCGGGCTTGTAGCATTCTGGAAGAAGGTCTCTATCATATCCTGCCTGTTCACCCGTCCCGGTGTCATCACGTGCATCAGATTGGTATTGTGCATCAGCAGGCGTACAGGTTTCTTTGGGAATCCCTCACCCCTGCGGTACAGCATATTCATCAATCTTGCGTCACTCAGGAACTTCATATAGTTCATTATCGTTGTTCGCGAAGTCTGGACCTCCAGAGCCAGCTGACTCACATTAGGTGTTCCTGTACCACCCGTGGCTAACAGGAAAAACAGTTTCTTTATTCTGTTGAGGTTCTTCTGCTCCATCTGGTAAATGAGCAGCACATCCACCTCTATCATCATGTTCATCGTCTTCAGCAGGTTCTCGCTGAAATTCCTCTTGTCCAGGAAAAACGGATAATATCCATGATGCAGATATGCATCGAAGTAGTCCAGTGGGTTGCAGCAGGCACATACTTCCTTTGCAATACGTTCATGGCGGTTCTGCAGTTCCCTCAGAGTGATTGGCTTGATATCCGTGCCTGCCTTTATATTCAGGAACTCGCGGAACGAGAAGCCTCTCAGGCTATAACTGCGACATATCCCGCTCAATTCTGGATTCTCGTCCTTCAGCCTCATCACTGTGCTGCCGGTGAAGACTATGCGGAGCATGGGGTACTTCTCGTAGCATTCGTGCAGAACATGGCTCCAGTTGGACAGCTTGAATATCTGGTCTATCAGCAACACTTGTCCTCCAGACCTGTAAAAGTCTCCTGCAAACTTCAGCAGACTGTAAGTCTGGAAGAAGAAATTGTTCATATTGATATACAAACATCTCTTGTCGTTGGATGCATAGTTTTCCCTTGCATATTGCAGCAGGAAAGTTGTCTTTCCCACTCCGCGACTGCCTTTTATTCCTATAAGGCGGTCCTTCCAATTTATCTCGTCCATCAAGGAACGACGGACAGGCTCTCCCAGGTGCTCCAGCAGGTACCTATGCGTTCTAAATAGGGTTTCCAACATACTCGGCAGTTGTATTTACATGCTACTAACGTACACTTTACGTTGACAAAGATACATATTTTTCACGAAAATGCAAAGTAGAAGTGACAAAAAAGATAAAAACGTGAAGCGGTGAGAGGTGAGCGATGGGGGGTCAGGTCATTGCGAAAAGAACCGAAAGTCGACGCCCGAACCAAAGGTCGCTGGCCGAAGGGAAAAGCAAGGGACTAAAGTCAAAAGTGAAAACGGAAATCTGCGAGTAAGCGAGAGTAGAGAAAATTTATTTACTCTACCGAGCGTGAGTAGATTCAAGACCGCAAAGCGGGATTAAAACTGTTCATCCACCCCCTCCGTCGCTTCGCTCCTCGTCCCGCCTGTCTCAGGGGGACAGTTAGCTGGCGCGGTGTGTTTTCTACTGTAACTGACTCTCCCCATGAGACATGGCGAATAAGGCCTTTAGAAAAATGACTCAATGTCATTTTGTGCCTTATGAGGGTTAAACTCCCCAGTTTAACGTCGGGCTCGGAGAAAGTACCCGTAGGAGGAGGGGGTGGATAAAAACCTCTCCCCGCTCACCCGCTCTTCCCCCTAGAGGGGGATTGAGGGGGTCTATCATCCCGAGGAATCTGCCGTGAGGGATGCCTGTTGTCCTCACGATGATGCTCTTGAATCATTACCGTTCGTTCGGCGAACGATTACCGATGATAAAATTTACCACTACCGATGACAAAATGGCAGTGCCATGGAGGAGGCCCTTTGATTCTGTAGTAACAATATTGAATTGCCGTTTTGTTACATGATGTCCATAAATTTTGGTAGTGTGGAATAAAAAAAGTAAATTTGCGAAGAGAAAAGAATGTGAATGATTAAATTTCTGGTGTATTGGGTTTCATGTTTTAGGTGTTTTCAATAACAGCACACCTTAAACTAGAAATATTAAACCTTAAACGTGAAACTTTGCCCCAGCCAGCCCCCCTATTATCATGACAGACGAAGAAATAAAGGAAATTCTGGGCGAGATGAATGGAGATGTAATAAACCCAGAACTCTGCAATATACCCATTCCTGATATGGACCAGGCCGTATGGGCCGGGACACCTACTATATGCGGAGACATCCCGAAGGACGAGTGTGTGTTCCTGTCCAAGAGCTTCCTGAATTTGGGCATAACCTTCAGTTTGGACGTTATCGGCGATTCCATGAAGGACATAGGCATCATGCCCGGCGACAAACTACAGATAAAGTCCTGCCCTCATGCCAATGTCGGCGACATAGTGGTAGCCTCCATAGACGGAGAGTTTACACTGAAGGCCTTTTTCTGCGACGAGAACGGCCAGTACTGGCTGGTGCCTGCCAACGAAGCCTACAGCCCCATTAGGCTGACGGAGGACATGGATGTAAGAATAGTGGGAAAGGTGGTGAAAGTGATAAAGGACGCTCCCTACTATAGCCTCGTCAGGATAATCAGGGGGAGAGTCAGTTACAGTAGAAAACACACCGCGCCAGCTAACTGTCCCCCTGAGACAGGCGGGACGAGGAGCGGAGCGACGGAGGGGGTGGATGAATCACTTTGCCTCTGCGCTCTCCTGTCGTAGCGTAGCTCACGACTACTCCAGCGCCAGCGTGGTATAAAATGAAAAACTCTGCGACCTCTGCGCTCTTTGCGTGAAATAAAAAATATCAAGCCGCCGTGATTCACGCAGAACCCCGGCGGCTTGATATATATACTTAATCATTATTACCATTCGCTGTCCCATACACCGGGAGCAGAAGGACCATTGTCCTCACGGCCAAGCTGTTCGGAAACAGTATTAACCTCCTTATCGCTGTGCAACTGCAAGCTTGCTGCCAGCATGTTTACGGCACTTACCTTTATTGTCTCCACTGAGGGAGTGATATATGTCTTTTTCATAATAACGGACCCCCTCTGCCTTTGGCTTCTCTCCCTCATGGGGAGAAGCTTCCGGCTGCCTTGGTGGGGGTATGGCTTTTATTGTTTTACTTCTTTTATCATAGCCCTCCGGCAGCGCTCCCCATGGGAAGCTGCCCGAAGGACTGAGAGGGTCTTTTATCTAACTACCTTCTTGCCGTTCACGATGAAGATACCATTCTGTGCGTTCTGTACGCGACGGCCAGCCAGGTCGTAAACTACAGCATTGTTCTCAACTGACTCTATGCTCTCGATAGCTGTCTCTGTACCGAAGTCAAATACCAGGGCACGAGCATTGTTGCCATTGGCAGGGAGGTAAGCCTTGAAGCCGTTGTTGAGGAATGAAGTATTCCCCTGCTGGTTCATCATGGCCTTGTAGAAACCTACGACTGCGGGAGTTCCCTGTGCAGAGAGAACATAAGATTCTTCATCAACATATGTAGAAGCCACGGTACCTTCCAGCAAACTTGTAACTTCAGTAGCATTGCCACCAATAGTCAGGTTATATGTTGTGGGTTCCTCAACATCTGCATAAAGCAACACGCCGGTGTTAGCAGGTACAACATTATCCTTAATATCTGTAAGTGTAGCATAGCCATTGCCTGTGTTTGAAACATAGTAGGCAGTCAAGCCCGAGGGCAATGTTACATTGCAAGGAGCATAGAATGTGGCGTATTTAGCAGAAGTGATTGTAACGGGAAGGGTTTCAACTGATTCAAAGCTCCATGTTTCGTAAGTACTCTTTTGACCTGAGGAAGTTTTGTCTCCATCTCCCCAATCTGACATATAACCACCACTTGGTACACTAAGTGCATAAGAAGCTACAGCATTGGTATTTTCTTCAATGGTCCATGTGGTTGGTGTCGTTCCAACCTCACCAATCAAATCTTCACCGTTATAACCATTTAGATACTTGCCTGAAGCATAACTTAGCAAATTATTATTGCAAAAATACATAATACTTCTTGCGTCTGTATCGCGATTCAGAGCCAAACCATCACCGTTTACATAATTCTGAACATACTGCCCATTTCTGCTATCATTAACACTATTTGTACTCTTAATACGATAGAAACCTGCAGGAGGCATATTAAGTGTAAGTTCATCAACAGCGCTGCCATATTCATATAATGCATATACGGAATATCTTGCTTTTTCGATAGCTGATGCTTCTTCAGGAAGTGTCAAAGCATTGAAACCGTCTATCATTTCCTCAGGCATACCTGAGTATTGATTGGCACCAGTTCCTATCTTATACTGTGTTAGAGTGTTGTACTGTGAAGCAAGAGTGCTCTGCCACTGGGCTTCCATTTCCTCTGTTACTTCTTCTACCAGCCATTGAGAAGCATTAGCACTACGCTCCCATCCTACAATTTCTGAACCGCCCCATGCATAGAGATGCAAGAAGTTGCCGTTTTGACCTGCTGCGCTAACGTTAGAAGTCAAACAATGGAAGACAAAATAATCGCCTTCTGTTTCAATTTTGAACCTACCCGCACCATCCGCATTTTTACTCATATGAGTATTAGATGTCGTCCCTGTCAATGGGCCAACATACCAATCGTAGTACGGGTTGTATAGCAAGAAACATTCCTCGTCATTATGTGTGGTTGCCTTCAGCTCCCAACAGAATTTGTAGTCTTTATTACTTCCATTTGTATAATATATTCTTTTTGTTGTAGGAACCTGAGAATTATCCAACTTGCCACCGTCAAACTGTATAGCAATATAATTTGCAGCGTTATCTTTATTCCTGATAAAGAACTTGTCTCCTTCCTTGAAGTTGGCCGCAATGGTATATGTCAGAGTTACGGTTTTGTTTTCTTCGTCAATAGTAATATTCTCAAATTCTGTTCCAAGAACACTCTTGGCTACTATGTCCGCATCTGTCAAAGTGGCATTTGCAAAAATGTACTCGCCATTTGTATAGTTCTTTCCTTCGTAAACCGCTGCACCGTTGGTTTCTGTGGTTATAACTTTGTACACAAGAGAAGCCTCGTGCAATTTGAGTTTCAGTCTGCAGTTTTCGTTATCTTGATTCACAAACAATGCACTACCATTTGCATGTCCTTCATTACCAAGGAATCCATTCCGTTTTCCACTGGTATTTTGTAACATTATGAAAATGTTTCCGTTTTCTAAAACAGGGTTACTTGTCCACGCAAATTCAGACTGATCCTCGTTAACTTTTGAGTTCCACTGGTTTTGGTCGGTGTACTGTCCTAAATATTTACCAGTAGCAGTATGTATCTGCCAAGATAATCCCTCTGCTGTGATATACAATGACTGTTTTTCGCTATTCAACTTTGCCAATTCTGTGCATACTGCTTGTTGTGGAGCAGTTGCAAGGTTGTTTATATCAAGGAACACCTTATGTGAAACATCATAAAGAACGTATTCTGTTTCTGCATTTGGGGTATAAGTCATGAAAGCATTGTTTATAGCCTGTACTTCCTCGTCGGTCAAATCGCGTACAGCCATAATCTGATGCACACTGCCATCATCACCGAGAGATTTCAATCCACCTTTACTACCATCTCCTTTCCAGTTAGCAACACCAGGAGCAGCACCATGATTGAAATGGTTAATTGCGCCATAATTATCGGTAGAGAATACAAATGGATAGTCGTCAACAGTACTTTCTACTATTTGTACATCATTCTGAGGCAATACCTGCATAGGATATCTTCCTGCTTCATCTGCATTTTTGCCGATAAACTTCTTGCCTTCAAGGCTATAGAAATAGTATTTGTCATTCTTCTTGATAATTGCCCACTCTGCGGCAGGCGAGGTATTTGAAATGTTTCCGTATGCGACAGTTGATGACAACTGAGTAGGATTATCGGAATTATACAGCAACGCACCACGCTTGCTTCTCAAATAGTATGCCTTGGTGTTCTCCAAATCATTAATGGATTTGATTTGGTTCTCGAGCCCTGTCGCCCACATCCCCACCGTACTACTCAGCACGGCGAGCAATAATAAAAATTTTCTCATAAAAAATAGTTTTAGTTTATAGTTTGTTGTTATATTCTTGGAACATTATTCCATCCTTACCTTGTTGCTCCTACAGCATAAGGGAGGGGCACCGCTGCACCCTATATACATTATATATATATAATATAACAAGCTCACAATATGGCTTGCTACTATCAGTTTTAGTTCGATTTTGAGATGCAAAACTATCACTTTTACGTGAAAGCAACAAACAAATCGCAACTTTTTTATGACAATAACAGCTTTTTCGCTTCAACAAAGTAAAAAACGAACTGAAAAACAACAACAACTTTACGAAAACACGACGAAAACTTTACGAACGAGCACAGAAACAGGCTCTTCGCTACAAATACTTTACGCATACGCTACGTACATGCAAAAAGACTTGACTTTGGCCCTCTTAGCATCGTATCTTTGCAGTGCGAAAGGGGAACAGAAGGGCCCTAACAGTCCCCCGGTAGCACAGGATTCATAATTACACATTGACCACTGTCGGAGTAAATCTCGGTTCCACTCCCCACCTCCGGCAGACAACAACAGGGGAGCGGAACAGCAAAACTATGGCAATACCTTATTCTCTGGCACTCCGTATGGCAAAACCAGGCAAACCCGAAGAGGGCAACAAGACCTTCCCCGTGGCACAATACCAGCAACTGATGGATCTGCCGAGCATGGCAGAACACATGACCAACCATGGCAGCAAGTACGACAAGGGTGACATCATGGCAATGGCAACACAACTGACGGCTTGCATACGCGAACAGTTGCTGCTGGGAAATAAAGTGGTTCTGGGAGATCTGGGTGCCTTCTGCATTGGCTTTGTGTGCGAGGCTGCCGACAACGCTGAGAGCTTCCATACCGGACTGATTAAGAAGGTGAAGGTGAAGTGGGAGCCAAGCACAAAGTTCGGCGACCTGATAAACGAGGCTCAGTTCCAGTTCGTCGGCTCACGAAAGTCGCAGAGTGCCGCACGCAAAGCCGAGCGCGAACTGCTCAACTCCATGGCTACCATCCAACCCGGCGAGGAGACTCCTGAGGAA
>JAZRIA010000030.1:0-20347 GCA_045645045.1 Bacteroidaceae bacterium
GGTACAATGACTGTTTCTTCCTTTTGCCATGAGGTACCACATACTCCGCGGCCTTTTCTAATACGGGTACAAGCTACAGGACCTTGAAAGGGACCAAGTACAAGTTCATCGTCGCTGACAACACGATAGAAACCTACCCACCAGAAACGGAAGGTCTCATATAGACATGCAGATATGTTTGCCATGTTGGCAATTATATCATTTTCATCCTCTATTATTGCCTTTATCTGAGGAAAAAGGTTTTGATACAGTTCTTCTTTGCTATTGCCCAAAATAATTAGTGATTCTGCCATACATAAAGTATAAAATAAGTGTATAGTTGGAGTAAACTTTGTCTAACAGCCTTTTCCGTCTATACTGCACGAATTTCCTTCTTCATTTTCTGGGGTATATGAGACTTGCGCATTTACAGCAATGCTGTTTACGGCGTCATCCAAAGAGAAGGTGATAGTACCATCTTCTAGCAGAAAGCATGGGATACCTATTTTACCACTCTGTAGTATGGGAGCAAATGCGGGATTTATATCGCGCAAAGCAAGGAACTGTTTCAGGTTCCTGACATGTTCGCCAATGTCTATTATCTGGAAACGTGTGTCGTCTTGGGCAAGTTTCTTGACGGCGGCACAGTCAGGACAGGTTTGCATTACAAATACTTTAATCATTTTCTTGTTTTGGTTTGTTATCTTACATAAATAGGTTCCATCACGGATTCATCTGGCCACTTTGGCAGGTACAACAAGGCACAAGGGGTTCCGCCGGTACCTTTCCATTCTATACGGCGCAAGGATTTGAAATCCGGTTGGCCAAATTCGAAGGAACGTCCATACAAAATTATTGCACCACGTAAAGGGTCCCTTTTCCAGAGACCTCCGCCTCCCGTCCCATCCTCACCCCATGAGAGCAGGTCGTGGTGCAGATACACATTGCCAAACTTCAGGACACCATCCTGTGTGATAATGAATTTCTGGTACATGAGCTTACATATATGGACGTATAAACTATATTTTTTTGCAAAAATAACGATTTTATGCTATAATCAATCTAATAATGGCATATTTGTCATAAATTTGTCTCCATCTATGGTAAATATACGTAATGTAAGACTTGATGACGTCCCACACTTGCTGGAGATATACGCCCCATACATTAAGGAAACAGCAATCTCCTTTGAGTACGATGTACCCACAGAAGAGGAATTTGCCCAGCGTGTATCCTCTATAATTCGCAAGTACCCCTTTCTGGTGGCTGAGAGGGATGGCACGATAGTTGGTTATGCTTATGCTGGAGAGTTCAAGGGGCGAGAGGCTTTTCGCTGGACGGTGGAAACCAGTGTATATGTGCACCAAAATATGAGGCTTGGCGGAATTGGGCGTATGCTATATGTTACACTCGAACGGGAACTATGCCAGCGTGGATTTCATAGTATGTGTGCTTGCATAGCATATACCGAGAGGGAGGACGACCCTCATCTCAAGAACGATAGCGTGCTCTTCCACGAGAGGATGGGGTTTAATCTTGTAGCGCATTTCCATAGTTGCGGATGGAAGTTCATGCGCTGGTACGATATGGTGTGGATGGAGAAACTTCTGAACTCCTAAAGAAGGAACTTGTTTTCCTTGCGTTGGGTGAAAGCCCTGGCAAGAAGCGGAGCAAATGGAGTTGGGAACGAGCGTGCTCCTACAGGGCATCCCTTCACGCATGCACAACATTTAATGCATTTCCCTGCTTCTACATCATTGTCATTGATAGCTTGCGTTGGGCAAATGTCGGCACATGCATGGCAATGTGTACAAAGTGCATCATCCACTATAGGTGTATCAGGCATATGTACCCCGTCCTTTATCCACCCCATCACCGTATGTTTAAATTGCATCATTACCTGTTCATCTTGCTCAGGTTGTTCTATATTCCTTACATCAATAACAGAATCTGGGGAAGAAGATAAGATTTTACGTGCAATTTCCTCACCGAATTTCTTGGCATATGCTATGTCCGAGGCATCAGGTCTTCCAACAGCTATAGGAGTTTCTGAAGTAGAGTAAGAGTGTTCACCGATGAACGTTCCTGCACCTATAAGGTGGAAATCACGTCCTCCAAGAAAATCCGCCAGCTCATCCAGTGCATGTTCGTAGTGTCTGTTACCATACACAACTACTCCTACAGCAAGCGCACCATTGCCTTGCAAATCTTTCATTCTTTGCATAGCTGTGGGAGCAACGTGCCCACCATATACAGGAACTCCGATAATAAGAAGGTCATCGGGCCCATAGATGCATTGTGATAGCGATGATTGGAAAGTAATGTCCGTGTGGCTGATATTCTCGAAACCTGTGCCCTGGGATATAGCATGTATAATTTTACGGGATGTATCAGTTGGAGAGAATGTGAGAGTGTGTAACTTTATCTTCATATCTTTTAGATTTTGTACAAAGATATATACTTTGACCTGAATTTATGCTTAATTTATGATATTAATATACAAAAAAGCGATGTTAGTTTTGGAAATTTGTATCTTTGTGCAAATATTAATCAATAATTTGATGATACATCTTCGGGACATCAACAAGACATACTTTGGAGCACAGCCCTTGCATGTGCTTAAAGGTATAAATCTGGACATTGAGGAGGGTGAGTTTGTCTCCATTATGGGACAATCCGGTTCGGGTAAGTCCACCCTGCTCAATATCCTTGGCATATTGGACAATTACGATTCGGGCGAATACACTCTGGCAGGAACAAGGATATGGAACCTGTCTGAGTCCAAGGCTGCATATTATCGCAATAGGATGATAGGCTTCATCTTCCAGTCATTTAATCTCATAGGTTTTAAGAATGCTGTGGAAAATGTGGAACTGCCCCTTTATTATCAGGGAGTGGGACGCAAGGAAAGGCATAGACTGGCTATGGAGTACCTAGACCGCCTGGGGTTAGCACAATGGGCAGAACACTATCCCAATGAGATGTCGGGCGGACAGAAGCAACGTGTGGCAATAGCACGTGCACTGATAACGAAACCCAAGATAATCCTTGCCGACGAACCCACCGGTGCACTTGACTCCAAGACTAGTGTGGAGGTGATGCAATTACTGAAGGAACTGAACCGCGACCAGGGCATGACCATAGTGGTGGTGACGCATGAGAGCGGTGTGGCCAACGAGACAAACAAGATAATCCGTATACAAGATGGTATAATAGGAAATATAGAGATAAACGAGGAGCACAATGCATCGCCATTCGGCATAAACGGTTACATGAAATGATAGAACTCTTCAAGGAGATATGGGCTACGGTTCGCCACAACAAGCTGCGCACGGCGCTGACAGGTTTTGCCGTCGGATGGGGCATCTTCATCCTCATCTTTTTGCTTGGTGCCGGCAACGGACTTATAAATGCGCAGATGCAACAATCCGAACGCTTTCTTGCAAACTCTATGGTTGTCTTTGGCGGATGGACGAGCAAACCACATAATGGTTTCGACCGAGGACGACATATAGAACTGAATAATAGGGATATGTTGACCACATCAAACAATTTCACGGAAAATATTCAGGAAACAGGAGCTACGCTTTGGAAGAGTGCTAATACCTTCAGTTTAGGACCAAATTATGTGGCAGCCCAAAACATATGCGGTGCATATCCGGTAAAGGTTAAGATAGACAAAATAGAAATAGTGGACGGAAGGTTTATAAACGACATTGACATAAAGGAGAAACGTAAGGTAATTGTCTTAACCCAGACACAGGCAAAAGAGCTTTCCCAAAATAAAGTTGAACTCGTTGGCAAATATATAAAGGTGAACGAGAGCATGTTTCGTGTAGTTGGAATCAGCAAGGATGACAAATCTGGCGAGAACAATACTGCATATTCTCCATTTACCACAATATCTGCCATTTATAACTATGGTCATAACGTAGATAGAATAGAGTTCACCTTTAGCGGTGTTTCCACACAGGAGGAAAGTGACATCTTTGAAAAAAGATATCGTGCCCGCATAAATGCAAATCATGATGCAGCAGCAGATGACGAGAGTTCTATTTGGATATGGAACCGCCTTTCCCAAAGCCTGCAGATGAATAATGGATTGAGGATTCTGCGTAGCGCCTTATGGGTAGTAGGTCTGTTTACATTACTCAGTGGAATAGTGGGTGTAAGCAATATTATGTTAATTACCGTGAAAGAACGTACACGGGAATTTGGCATACGCAAGGCACTTGGAGCAGGTACATGGTCTATATTGAGGATGATAATCGTAGAGAGTGTTGCCATAACGACATTCTTCGGCTATATAGGCATGCTTTGCGGTGTGCTGGCAAATGAATATATGAATGCTACTATTGGTCAGGAGGTTGTGGATACTGGCATTTTTCAGGCAACCATGTTCCTCAATCCCACCGTGGGACTTGACGTTTGTACCCAGGCAACATTAGTTATGATTGTCTCAGGGACTATTGCTGGTCTCATTCCTGCTTACAAGGCAGCAAAAGTCAGGCCTATCGTTGCACTCAACGCTAAATAATGAATGGAGGGTGATTTGTAATGACTGAGTTTTTAAGAGAAATACTGGATACTATATCCCGCAATAAAAGCAGAAGCCTGCTCACAGGATTCGGTATCTTCTGGGGTATCTTCATGCTGGTCTGTCTAATAGGCGGTACGCATGGACTAAAAGAACTGTTACAAAACAATTTCAGTAATTTTGCGACGAACTCTGCCATGGTCTGGGCAAGACCCACAACTAAAATCTATAAAGGTTTCCAGAAGGGCAGGTCATGGCAGATGAATATGGATGATGTACATCGTGTTAGAAACAACGTATCGGAATTGGACGTTGTTACCCCAGTTCTATTTGGAGGAAGCAAACTTTCTGTCTACGAAGAGAATAGTTACAGTGCTAATGTTAACGGAGTAACTCAGGATTACCAAAAGGTATGTATGCCAGAAATGCGATACGGACGCCACATAAATGCTATGGATATTGTACAAAATCGTAAAGTATGCGTAATTGGAAAGCAGGTATATGACAATCTGTTTCCAGAGGGTGGCAATCCGTTGGGCAAAAGCATACGAATAGATTCCACATATTATAATGTAGTTGGAGTTGACATAAATCCTGGAAATTTCTCTATAGGAGGACGTTCGGAAGAAAGTATTCTTATTCCAATCAGTGTGATGCAGAGAGTATATAACTATGGTAACGTGGTTCACCAGATAGCACTCACCGCAAAAGATGGAATAAAGATGGGCATGCTTACAGAACACATACGCCAGACTATAGCTAGATACCATCTTATCAGTCCTGAAGACGAACAGGCAATATCCATATTCAACACGGAGGTACTTTTTGGCATTATGGACAGTTTGTTCCGTGGAGTTACGTTCCTCAGTTGGCTTGTGGGCATAGGAACCTTGTTTGCCGGAGCAATTGGCGTGAGCAACATAATGATGGTTACCGTAAAGGAAAGAACCGTGGAGATTGGTATCAGGCGCGCCATTGGTGCTACCCCAAGAATGATACTGACACAAATCATATGTGAGAGCATGGTACTCACTGCTGTAGCCGGCATGATGGGTATATTGCTTGCTATATCCATATTGCAGATGGGTGAATTGGCCAATACAACAGATGGTGTCGCCTCAGCACACTTTCAGGTGGATTTCTGGACAGCAATATTTGCCACTCTCCTGCTATGTATAATGGGAGCTCTGGCAGGAATGGCACCTGCCCTTCGCGCCATGGCCATTAAGCCGGTAGATGCCATGAGAGATGAATGATATAAATTAATATTTTAAACAACATACAGACATATACATATGAAAAAGTACTCCAAACTAGTGTTTGCAGCCATTGCCATTGTGGTTTTTATTGGCACATTCGTGTTTCTTTGGCAGAAGTCTCTACCCAAGGAAATCCTTTACAATGAATTCACACCTCAGAAGGAATCCATAACGAAGAGTACCATTATTACTGGCAGAATAGAACCGCGAGACGAAGTTAATGTTAAGCCACAGATAAGTGGTATTATTGCGGAGATATACAAGGAAGCGGGCGAAACCATACAAGTTGGTGAGGTCATTGCCAAAGTAAAGGTAATTCCAGAAATGAACCAGCTTACTTCAGCACAAAGCCGTGTGCGCATAGCAGAAATTAACCTGAAGCAGATTCATACGGATTACGAACGTCTCCAGCGACTGTTCGACAAGCAGCTGGTCAGTGCTTCGGAATATGAGAAAATACGTCAGCAATATTTGCAAGCCCAAGAGGAGAAGGCTGCAGCCGACGATGCCCTGCTCGTGGTGAGCGAGGGTATATCCCGTAGCAATGCCAATGCAAGCAGTACACTTATCCGTTCCACTATCTCCGGCCTCATACTTGACGTGCCTGTAAAGGTGGGTAACTCTGTTATACTGAGCAATACTTTTAACGATGGTACCACCATAGCCAGTGTTGCAAACATGAGTGACCTAATTTTCCGTGGCAATATAGATGAGAGCGAAGTAGGACGCATCCATGCCGGCATGCCTATGTCCATTACCATAGGTGCCCTGCAGAACTTGCGTTTTAATGCCATTTTGGAATACATATCCCCCAAGGCGGTACAGAGTAATGGAGCCAATCAGTTCGAGATAAAGGCTTCCGTCTCTATAAGTGATAGCATACAAATGCGCTCTGGTTATAGTGCCAATGCCGAGATAGTCCTGGCAGAAGTAAACAACGTATTGTCTGTACCGGAAAGTGCAATAGAATTTAGTGGTGATTCAACATTTGTTTATATTGTACAAGGTAAGAACGAAGAAAAGACCTATGTCCGTACCTACGTTGAAACTGGTCTTAGCGACGGAGTTAATATAGAAATCAAAAAGGGAATTTCTGAGAAAGACATTATACGAGGACCCCAGATAATAGAATAAAGGGAATCGTACAACAAACTCAAAAATGTAAACTACATTATAGTGTAATATTCAAAATATTGCTTATTATCATAAGAAGAGAGAGCGTCGCAACACTCTCTCTTCTTTATTTTGTCTGTATAAATCTGCGGGCTATTATTTAAAGAACACCTTTTTACCATTCATTATATATATACCGGTATTCGCAGATTTGTTAACTCTTCTACCGCTTATATCAAATATTTTTTTGTCATGGACAGAAGAAGCGCCTGTTTCTGTAATGGCTGATGGAATAATCCCAAACACCTTGTACATAAAGACATCATATGCATGTTGCAGAGATTCTAGATCCTCTTCAGTTGCCTCTGAAGGCAGAGGGGCCATAGTTGCCATAAGAGCATCGGCTTCTGCCTGGGCATTCTTTATCTTGTAGTACTCTGTGGTAGAATACAATTGCAATTCACCGATGTGGAAGAATCCGGCACTTACTCCAGAGGTGTTTCCCGTGGTTCTCTTCTCCAGAAGACGAATTGCCTTGTATGGTTTCTGCAATGTGAACGAGGTCTTTACGGTTTCTCTTTGGTTCGAATATGGGAAAGTAACGTTTGCAACTAATTCTTTCTCTGCCGAGCTTCCGCTTCCGCTCTTCACACCAATTATCTGTGCCTCTATGAGGTGATGACCATCGGTGTCGCTGCGTCTTCCCATTTGCATAATTATGTTGCCTATGGTTTCTTCTGGTAATGCAATTTCCAGATAGTGAACTCCATCTGCTACTGCCCCAGCGCTCCATGCAGAATGCCAATAAGTACTTTGGTTGCCATCCAGAAGGTTATTCAGAGAACCTTCTTGTGGTTCGGTGTAAGGCGAACTGAACTGACTGTTCTTCGTGATAAGTTTATCTCCTTGGCCACAGGAATCCAGTGCATTCTGTGCTTTGGCTTTCAGTAAGGCAAATGCCAGAGCCAGCTCGCTGTCGCCTTGAGGCAACGAAGAGGTGCTTGTGTCGTAATCGGCTATTATTTCAGAAATTACTGGAGACTTGTCACCAGACCATTCCAAACGCATTGCAAGAGCTTTAGGGGATTCCCTGAGGTCAACGTACTGGCAAGCTTCGGTCAGTGTACCTATGGTTGTCCACTCGTTATTGTCCAATGTGATGCTTATGGATGGTGTAACGTTAATAGGAAGAGAATATATTGTAATGCCCTTGACGTCGTATTGTCTGTTGAATGAATATACGAGAGGACTTGCCGCATTCTCTTTCATATCTGTCGAAGCACTGAGGTCGGTAAGTTCAATTAGTGAATTACCATTGCCATCCTTACATTCTGCCAATGTACTATTTAATGCATGCTGGCGATTAACTTCTATCTCATACAGACGGAACCATTTGCTAGTATTGGCTGACATAACATAAAGTCGTACATATCGGGCATTGACGCTGGCACCATCAAAGTCGCAATATACCATTTCATCACTGTACTTTACATTTTGCTCCACACCAATGTTCCAGTTATATGTGTCGGTTCCTTTAATTTTCAGATTCTTCCATTGGGTGCCATTTTCGGAATACTGTACTCTTGCTGTTGTGGGATAATCGCCATTCACTGTACCCATGCATATACGAACGTCATGCAAGGTTTTGTTGTCTCCCAGATCAAGAAGATATTTATCTGCATTCTGCTGATTGCGATTCAGACAAGTATATGTATCATAATTACCATCTGTCATCTTGTCGGAAGTATGGTTCTCGTAGATGTTACCCTGAGGCAATGTTACCTTTACTGCTTTTGCCTGCATGGCCAAAGTGATACTGAACAGTTCCTCGGATAGAGAAAACTCCTTCACTCCCTTGGTTGTTTCATTCAAGAAAATCACATAGGCAACATGCTCATCTGGCACATGGTTTGTGGAAGTGAAAGGTTTCCACTCTTTTCCGTTGGTGCTATATCTTGCATAGGGAAGGATGCTTTCGTCAATGCAAACATCATCAAGGAGAATGGGGGTTGGCAAGGCTATACCTACATACTTGTTCACGTCCAGATTACTTGATGCCATGCTTAGACTCACCTTTGCCCCATCCACAACAGCCTTGGCGTTAAGCAATGGGGAGTTACTGACACTCATGGGTGATTTAATGGCGGTAGGATCGCTGAAATATGTATCAATTGCCTTTTCCTTAAGATATGAAATGAAAGGATGCAGATAGAGTCTTGACAATTGTGCCTGTCGGTAGCTTACGCTGATACCGTTGCCCATGCCTTCCAGAGCATAAGCAGTGTAAAGTGTGCTCTTCTCCAAACTATAGAGGCTATCGCATACTTCCTTCACCTTAAGCCAATTTTCGGCATGTGCATCTTCATGCTGGTTATCCAGGATGGTGAGCATGTTCTCTGTGATGAGGGCATAAGTGTGGAGAGTTTGCAACCATGGGTTGATGTCGGTGTAGAGCAAGCGGTCGCTTTGAATCTCAGAATCCTTCAGTTTCATCACCGTTTCACAATCCAGCTTAATTTTCTGTATGGTGGCGAGAAGATTGGCTGAGTTTGGCTTGCCTTTGTTGAGCGAAGTCTTGTAATTATTAATCAGTGTCTTCATGCTCTCCGGCTCGTTCCATCGCAGGTAGTAAGTGATGTCGTGATATGCCTGGCGAATCTGCTCGTCCTGAGTGATAGTCTTGAAGCTGGCCTCCCAACTCTGTTCGTTCTTGAATCCGGAATTGTTCCATGAGTAGTCGGCAATAGAGAAAAGGGCAGTCTTGGCAAGCGAACCCTGCTGCATGGGATTGGCAATCAGGCCCTGGCAATCCTTAAGTGTTGATGGAAGGCGTTCACCGGCACCCACAGAAGGCATGTCCACGAAGTTGCTGTACATATCCATGGGATAGAGCTGACCATCGGCATTGTCGTTACATGGATAGTTCCACCACCATGCCATGGCGCGTCCGAACTCGCTCACCACGGTTGCCGTGTGGTCGTTGTTGGGAACTGACCATACACCTTGTCCGGTGGAGTATACGGTAATGTAGGAGGGAACCTTGCTCAGCGCAGACATGAAGCGCTTGCGCTGGTCCACACTGCTTGCAAAACTATTACAGTAAATCTGCGGAACGAAGTGCAAGGGGCGGACAGTATCCTCAGGAGCAGCTCCTTCGCCATTCCATTTCTCTTCTATCTTCTTCTGCAGGGTGGTCAATCGGTCAGCATTCTTTTTCATGTCGGCATCGCTTGATGGAATGCCCACGTCATCAACAAAGACACCAAAATGACGTATACCCAGATTGTGCATCTTCTCGAACTTGCTCATAATGTCATTGATGACAGTACTGCTTCCAAGGAACTCGTTTCCTGGGTGAATGGCCCATATGAAGTTTACCTTCGTCTCCTCGCTCACCTTTGCCAGGTCGCGAAGCATGTCCTGTGTCAGCCAGCCATTCTTTTCCTGTTCTTTGGAAATGGCTGTTGGATATGCATCCTTCCACATCTGTGAGTGGTATGGGTCGCTTTTTGCACCGAACATGTAGGTGTTCATCTTATGACGCATCATATAGCGCATCAGCTCCTTTTTCACTTCCACGCTATAGGGATAACCGTAATATCCTTCCACAAGACCACGGTTCTGCTGGTCGGCATAGTCGTAAATGGTCACATATTCCAGAGCATTGGCGTCCATCTGTTCCAACATTTGTTCCAATGAAGCCAAAGCGCAGAAAACCGCATTCGTGTGTTCACCCAGGATGGTTATTCCATTCTCATGTACTTTCAAGGCATGACGGTCAAATTTCTTGGAAACCATTATTCTGGCTTTACTCAAGCTCAAAACATCAAAGGCAATTGTCTCCACACTCTCACCACTTCCCACGGTGCCCAAACTGATGGAGGCATTGCCTTCTTCCACCGTATCAAATACAGCTTCCATACCATGTGTGGCCAATATTGACACCAGACGCTCTTTGGTCGTACGGTCAATGGTGCTTTCACACACAACATTCACTCTGTCTGTCATGTTCATGCTACCGCTGTTCATTGACAATGAATGTGGAATTGGGTAAATGACATACTTGTCTGCCCATGCACTGCTGAATGAGAAGGACAACAACATGATGGCAATTGTTGCTCTTAACAAAGTTTTCTTCATATTTGGTTGTTTTAGTTGTTAATCTTCGAGATATTTACTGAGTTTATTTCCTTTATCATTAACTTTTTCCTTACAAATATACGAATAAACGAGTAAAAAGATATCAAGCTTGCTTGAATATTTTTGCAACCTATGCCCTACAACGTCTTTAGCAAGCCGGTGCACCCTTCCATGCAATCGCGCCATGTGGCGTCGAAGTTGCCCGTGTACCATGGGTCGGCAACATCTCCGGGGCGCGAGGTGTAATCCAGGAGCAGACTTATCTTCCCCTCGGGGTCGCCGCCAAAGAAGCGGTGCATGTTGCACAGGTTGCTGGAGTCCATGCCTATGATCAGGTCGTAATACGCGTAATCCCTCATCGTTATCTGGCGTGCCGTCTTTCCCTTGCAATCTATGCCGTGCTCCGCCATCTTGCGCCGTGCTGGCGGATAGACGGGATTACCCAATTCTTCCGTACTGGTTGCCGCCGAGGCTATCTCGAACTCCCCTGCCCTGCCTGCCTCTTCCACCAGGCGCTTCATCACAAACTCTGCCATCGGGCTTCGGCATATATTGCCCAGGCATACAAAAAGTATTTTCTTCATCTTTCCTTACATTATATATTATGTGAGGACAAAGATACTATTTCCCGTCCTAATATTCAGGGCAAACGGGTGCCGACCGGGCAACATTCCATCCTTTCTGCCAATATTTCCCTTTGCCTTGCCTTTATTCGGCAATTATTTCGTAACTTTACGCATGTAACTAACCAATAACTACCTATATGAGAATGAACCTGAGAACAGCATTGATACCGCTGGCATTGTGGGTTGCAACGAATATTGCTGATGCACAGAACCGCAAAGTGTACGAGATAGACAAGGACGTGACCTACCAGGTGATAGACAACTTTAGCGCTTCGGATGCATGGAGATGCGACTTCATAGGCAAGTACTGGCCCGAGGAGAAGAAGGAGCGGATAGCGGACCTGCTGTTCAAGCGTGAGTTCGACGAGAAGGGCAACCCCGTGGGCATGGCTCTCACCAACTGGCGTGTGAACATAGGTGCGGGCAGTTACGAGAACCGTGAGACAAAGGGTGTGGACAACAGCTGGAACAGGACGGAATGCTTCCTTTCTGCCAACGGCACATGGGACTTCACAAAACAGGCAGGACAACGATGGTTCATGGAGGCTGCCAGGCGGAGGGGAATGAACAACTTCCTGTTCTTCACAAACTCTGCCCCATACTTCATGACAAGGAGCGGAGCCACGGTGGCGGCGGACAGCAAGTGCGTGAACCTGAGAGAGGACAAGTTTGACGACTTTGCCCGTTTCCTGGTAACCTGTGCCAAACATTTCCGCAAGAAGGGATATGGGGTGAACTACATCAGCCCTCTGAACGAACCCAATGGCGAGTGGCATTCAAACTCGTTCCAGGAAGGTACATTCGCCACAAAGGCCGACATCTTCCGCATGGTGAAGGAACTGGACAAGGCCATAGAGGATGAGAAACTGAACACCAGAATCATCATCCCCGAGATAGGCGAAATGAAGTACCTCTTCGAGATAGACAGGAACGAGAGAGTACCGGACGATATCATACATTCCATGTTCTACGAAAGTGGCAAATACAGTGTGCTGGGCATAAAGAACCTGTACAACTGTGTGGCGGCACACGACTACTGGACGGCCTATCCGCCCCAACTGCTGGTGGACATGCGCTCCAAACTGAAGGAGGAACTCGAGGGGAATGGACGTGACACGAAGTTCTGGGCTTCGGAATACTGCATCCTGGAGAAGAACGAGGAGATTACCATGCCTTCGTCTCCCACAAAGAGCATCAACCTGGGACTTTACACGGCACGCATAATACACAACGACCTGGTACTTGCCAATGCCTCGGCATGGCAATGGTGGACGGCAGTATCACTGGGCGAGGACGTGCCCATACAACTCTTGCCCATGAAGGACTCGAAGCAGGAAACGGTGAAGTACGACGGCATCATATCCCCCACTAAGATGTTCTGGACAACGGCTAACTACAGTTTCTTCGTCCGCCCGGGCATGAAGCGCATAGACGTGAAGCCTGTGGGACAGAAGGTTTCCGATGTGGAAGCCGCAACATCGCTGATGGTGTCCTCGTTTACCGACGGCAAGGAGGTGGTGAGCGTAATCATCAACTATACGGAACAGGATGCTCCCCTGGAACTACGACTGGATGAGTACCAAAAGGGCAAGGTGTATGTAACCTCCATAGACAAGAACCTGGAGTACATAGGAGAGCACAACCTGAACACCCTCTCCATACCAGCACGCTCGGTAGTAACTGTAGTGACTGACCTTAAAGCAAAGAAATAAAAACTTCCATAAATCCGTACACAAATGGAACAGAATCACCTAACATTGAAAAAGTCTACTAAAGCAATAATCGTTGTCTGTATTACATTTGTATGGCTTTTATTCAATTGGACATTAATACTGAATTCCATAGGTACATGGTATGCAAAAGGCGATATTCTGCCTCAAGACTATAAAATGGCAGTAAAGTTTTTTCGTATAGCAGCAAAGTATAATAACGCCACTGCACAATACAATTTGGCACTGAGTTATGATTTTGGTCGTGGTGTCAGACAAAACCATAACGAAGCATTCAAATGGTACCTAAAGGCAGCGATTAAAGGTCAGGCGCAGGCACAAGGCAACCTGGGATATTGTTATAAACATGGTGAAGGAGTTGAGCAAAACGATTCTCTTGCCGTAGAATGGTATCGTAAAGCAGCCAAACAAGGAAACATAGCTGGACTGAACGGTTTAGGTGGATGTTATTACGATGGTAAAGGAGTGGAACAAAATTACCTTGAAGCAGTTAAATACTTTAAAAAGGCAGCCGCACAAGATTCCGAAGCCGCAATATATAATTTGGCACTATGCTACGAAAATGGACATGGAGTAGAGCAAAACCTGGACGAGGCAATGAAACTATATCAACAGTCTGCAGAAAAGGGAGATGCAAAGGCCCTATACAAGATGGGAATCTTCTACAAAGAAGGCCAAGGTGTGGAGAAAAGTTATACAGAAGCCAAGAACTGGCTACGCAAGGCTGCCGTACAGGGATACTCCAAAGCCATAGAAGAACTTAGAAGCATAGAAGACTCAATAAAGATAGAGTAACCTGCCACACATAGAACAGTGTGTATTCATTCCTACGAAGACCTTAACTCTAAGAAATCACAAAATCCTTAGGAGAAAGAAATAAAACTTCCTACAGTTCCTCCAGCAAGAGCATTGACATGAAGCCGAGAAGCAGGGCATAGGTGGCTTGCTTCTGGTAACCGTGGGCATGGGTTTCGGGTATCATCTCGTCGGAGGTGACGTAGAGCATGGCTCCACCTGCAAAGCCCAGCATGACGGGAAGCAAGGTGGCGGACATGGCACCGAGGCCATAGCCTACGAGAACTCCCACAACTTCAAGCAGTCCTATAGACAGGGATATAATAAAGGTACGTGCGTGCGAGACACCTGCCAGCAGCAGGGGGGCAATGATTACCATGCCCTCGGGAATGTTGTGGAAGGCTATGCCAAGGGTTACTGCCCACGATGTGACCTCGTCGCCGTTCATGCTGACGCCGGCGGCAATGCCTTCGGGAAACTTGTGTATGGCAATGGCCATAACGAAGAGCATGATGCGGTTCAGCGATGCATTGTTGCGGTGCTCCTCGGTGTCCAGACCTGTGATGGTGTGCATGTGTGGAGTGACAAGGTCAATGACGTTGAGGAAGAAAGCCCCTGCCATCACACCTACGACTATTCCCCACCAAGGCATACCCTCGCCCGTAGCCTCGAAGGCAGGCACTATCAGCCCTATCGTGGATGCCGCCAGCATAATGCCGGCACAATAGCCCAGTACGGTATCGTTCCACTTGTGTGGCAGTTCCTTTATGAAGAAGCCGAGAACGGAACCCAACATGGTGGCTCCGCAAAGTCCGGCTGCGCTAATCAGTAATTGTTGCATAGTGTATAGTTTGTTATTAGAGGACTGGAGAGGATGAGAGAGGACTGGAGAGGATTTTAGAGGATTGGAGAGGAGGAGGGCTTTATGGTTTAGTACTCTTGAGTCCTCTTGAGTCCTCTTGCGTCCTATTCCTTTCTCTCCTCTTCCTTCTTACTTGCCAGTTCGGCCTCGAGTTCCTTTATTCTCTCTGCCTGGCGCTGGATGGTGGCTTCCATCTCGCGCATTTTGCGGTCCTGCTCTGCACGGTAGCCGGTGCGCACGCGGTACATACGCTCTTTTATACCACCTTCCTTGCGGAAGCGGTCGTCCAGGGTGGCAAGGTAGCCGTTCATCATCACATCTATCTGGCAACACATAGTGTAGCCAATGTTGGCCATCTCCTCGCTGGTCCACCTGGCAAAGTAAGGTTCGTAGTCCTTGAGCCTATTGTGCGCTTTTGTAAAGTCGTGCATCTTCGCATAGCGAGGGTGATACTTGTCCCATAGCGAGAGTTTGCGCGAGAGCAGATAGTCCTTGAAGTCTTCTCTCAGTTCGTGAATGCTGGAGCGTGCCACGTTGAGCAGCTGTATTTCCATCTGTGTGGAGGTCTTGCCATCCTCCGAACCCTCGATGATGTTCTGCTTGCCCGAGCGAGCCGCCTGCACCATCTGGTCCACCGTGCGGTCGCCATGCTTGGGCAGGAAACGTTCGCAGAAGACGAAGGTCATCTGATACAATGCCTCCGACTTCTGATAGAAGCGCAACTCTTTCCAGTTCGCCCCCTCGAGCAATACTCTCTCTATATCGTCCGGATCGTTCATTCAACACAAAGGTACGCTTTTCCAGGCGATCTACCAAATAAATTGATGAAATACAAAGGTACGCCCCCGATAGCTGCATGCCAAACATTAAGCGTTTTCCCCTAAACACAGAGGACTTTCCTCCATAGTATTCTGCTTTTCCCCTCTGATTCTATGCTGAGATAAATGTATCTTTGCATCAGAAAAAAGACAAAACAACCTAAAAACATAAGATGGAGGACAAGGATATGAAAAGAAGAAATCTACTCAAGAACATCTGCATAATGATGGTGGCTATGCTTGGCATGAGTTCGTGCGGAATGGTAATCAGTTGGGAAGAGGACATGGACGTGAAGCAATCCATAAAGTTTGCCGGACAATGGACGGGCGACTTTGGCATGTACTACACCTACCGCCACCACGGACGCCTGTACACCTTCGACTCCTACGACACGGACATAGTCTTCTACCCCGAGCACGATGGTGCAACATGGGGGTATGGCAAGCAGGTGGACTACTACGAGCACGGTCCCTACTCGCACATCTACAACCGTTTCAATTGGGAAATACGCAATGGCATAGTCTACCTCCAGTACCATAGCGACCCAAGTCTGGATTGTGTCATCTACGACTACCGGATGACCGCCGACCGCTTCCAGGGGCGTTTCGGCAGCAGCAACGACAAGTTCTACCTGACAAAGATTGCCGACTACTACGACTGGACGGTATATATGGATTACTATTACTACTACCCCAATAACAACTGGTACTGGTCACCCAGATACGCCATGGAAAACGGACTTGCAGAACTTGATGAGAAAAAGCGAATAAAGGTGAAAACGGAAAACGGAAACCAATGGGAATCCGAATTAAACGAAGCGGACGGCATAGTGTCCTATGGGAAGAGAATGTGATGATGATAGATTCTTGTAGCAGAAAGACTCTATAACCATAAAACACACATAAAACACTAACAAATATACAGACAAGACATGACAACACTGATGATATGTACCCTGGTGCTGATATCCTGCATCAAAGGCAAGGAGGTGAAGCACCTTCTGGGCAGACTGAAGAACGTGAACTGGCACGACAAGATAAACGCCCTGATACAAATACTATATCCCTGGGCCTTGAAGGCAGGAAGAAGAAGTGCACGTCCCATTCTGCAATTCTACTATGTGCTGGCCGACGAGAAGACCTCCACTCTGGATCGTTCCCTCATCTATGCCGCCATAGCATACACCATCCTGCCCATGGACCTCGTGCCAAGCGTGGTGTACAAACTCCTTGGCATCGTGGACGACGGCATGGCTGTGCTCTTTGTCTACAAAAAGGTAAAGAAAAATATCACCCCCGAAATCAGTGCCAAGGTGGAATCAACCCTGAACGAATGGTTCGGGATGGAGTACGAGGTTATATAGCCCCCCTCACCGCTCAACATTCAACGTTATTTGCCTGCGCTCATCGAGCTAAAGCAAGTCAACGTTCATCGGAAATTTCCTTTATGAGCAGCTGTTCCAGTTCGGCACGGGTGCCATGGAAGACATTGCAATCCACAGGTCCACGGATGCCGGATAGTTTGCCGCAATCGGTGTGTTGCCAGAAATGCCACTTCACACTCTTGGCCGGTTCGGAGACATAGTAGTGTGCCATCCAGAAGGGATATACGTCGAAGCGTTTGTCGGTGAGTATGTCACGGCGGAAACGATAGCTGCTATAGATTATTGGCTTAACGCCATAGTGCTTCTCCACCACCTTGAGCCACTCAAGCGCCATACTCTGTATTTGCTTCTTGTTCTTGCCCGAGGCCAGCCATTTGCGCTCGTCCTCGATGTCGAGCACCGGGGGCAAGTCGCCCTCTTCAAGGTGTGCCTGGCGAAGGAAGAACTCAGCCTGCTTCTTGGCAGAAACGTCTGGAGTAAGAAAATGATAAGCACCTCTAATCAAGCCGTTTATGCGTGCCTGGTAGAAGTTTTCGTTAAAGTGGTCGTCCATCAAGGAGACACCCTCCGTAGCCTTGATGATAACGAAGGAGACGGGGTCGTTGCCCATGTTGGCGTTACGGAGTCGTTCCCAGTCGATTTTCTCCTGATAGTGACTCACGTCTATGCCTCGTACGGTGTATTCCGCAGGATATGTTGTCTCGCCATAAATGGCCTTCCACTGGAAACTGTAGGGGTCTACAAAGAAATGGAATAGCACGAAGCAGTACAACGCCACCACTCCCACTCCACCAAGCACGAAGCCCCACATGGGTACGCTGCGTAACCAGCGGAACAGGAAAAACCCACCGGTCTTCTTCCCCTTCTTTCGGGGAGAAGTCCGGCGGGCGGATGTATTTGTCTTCCTTTGCTGAGGCATCAGGATTCACTTAGCCTGCTCCAAAGCAAGAGTCTTTGTGCACTGGTCGCAAACCTCTGTGGGACCCCAGTACTGGATAGGACCGGGATATACGTATGCGGTCTGCTTTGCCCACTCCTCGCGATGAGCAGCGAAGAACTTGAAGGGAGCACCCTCGAGCTCAACGAGAGCCTTGCGGATAACGGGCTTGTTGGCACCGTTACGACGCTCGATGTTCATCATCATGGTGATGGGCACACCACCTGCAATCCACTCAGCGGCAGGTGCGGTTGTGTTCTTGATAACGCTCATGTAGCCGGTCTTGCCGTTGGCAATCAGGCGGCTGGCGTTGTAGCCGAGGCTGTAGCAGTAGTCAGCATCGTAGTTAGAGGGAGCTGCGCAACGGCCTTCGTAGCCGAAGAAGTGGGGCTGGGCGCTGAACTTGCCAGTGTACTTGCCTTCCTGCTTCCATGCAGCGAGCTTGCCCTCTACCATGCGGCTGAGCAGCTTCTCGGTCTCGATGAGAGAAACCTGCACGTTGCCGTGGGGGTCGCGGTCGAGGCAGAGCTGACGAGCCACGTCGGCGGGAAGAGACTCCAGGATAGCCAGGTTCTCGGGAGCGATGTTGCCCTTAACGAATGCAATCTGCTCCTCGGCACCAGCGAACTCGCGAGACTCGCCAGTAGCGGGATCGGTGAGAACCTCGTTCAGCTGCTGGATGAGCTTCTTGATAGCGGGGATGAACTCGATCAGGCCCTCGGGGATGAGGACGGTACCGAAGTTGTTGCCATCAGCGGCACGGTCAGCAACGATCTGTGCGATGTAGGTAACCACGTCGTCCAGAGACATTTCCTTCTGCTCGATTTCCTCAGAGATGAGACATACATTGGGCTGTGTCTCCAGGGCGCACTCCAGTGCGATGTGAGAAGCGCTGCGGCCCATCAGCTTGATGAAGTGCCAGTACTTGCGGGCACTGTTACAGTCGCGCTGGATGTTGCCGATGAGCTCAGAGTAGGTCTTGCAAGCGGTGTCGAAACCGAAAGAGGTCTCGATCTGCTCGTTCTTCAGGTCGCCATCGATGGTCTTGGGGCAACCGATAACCTGTACGCCATACTGCTTGGCAGCATAGTACTCGGCCAGGACGCAAGCGTTGGTGTTAGAGTCGTCACCACCGATGATAACCAGGGCCTTGATGCCCAGCTCCTTCAGGATTTCATAACCTGCCTCGAACTGGCTCTCCTTCTCCAGCTTGGTACGGCCAGAACCGATGATGTCGAAACCGCCAGTGTTGCGGTACTCGTCGATGAGCTCGTCGGTGAACTCTACATACTTGTGGTCAACCAGACCGCCGGGACCCATGAGGAAACCGTAGAGCTTGCTGTCCTTGTTCAGAGACTTCACGCCATCGTAAAGACCGCTGATAACGTTGTGGCCGCCAGGTGCCTGGCCGCCAGACAGGATGATACCCACGTTGATGGCGGTGTTGTTCTCGCTCTCGGCAGAAACAAACTCCACTACGGGCATGCCATAGGTGTTGGGGAAGAGGGCCTTGATCTCCTCCTGGTTGCCTACACTCTGGGTAGCAGCGCCTTCCTGGGCCTTTACAGCACCCTGAAGGGCCTTGGGCAGCTTAGGCTGGTAAGCTGCTCTTGCAATCTGCAATGCACTTTTTTCCATTTGTCTAAGAATTTATAAATGTTGTTATACAATATTCGCATAGCAAAGGTACAAATATTTTTCATATCCTCGGACCTCTGCCGGCAAAAGAGGAAAAAAAAAGAATTATTTTACCGCAAAATGGGTCTGCTGCTTGTATATATACAAATAAATGTGTACCTTAGCAACTGAAAAGTGCATAGCAAACAAAACAAACACATATAAACCAACACCACTATCACAACTATGAAAAGACGTGAACTTAAAAAGAGCATCAACAACCTGTGTGGCGAACTTTTTGCCGAGTGCATAGCACTTAACTACTACGAGAACGTGGACAAGGACCGCGTGGCAAACGTGATGGAAAGCATACTGATGATGCAGGCAGACATCGTTAGCCGCATATCCCATGTGCAGCCCGGCGCCGGCAAGACCTTCTTCAAGAAACTCCGCGAAGACCTGGTTACCTGCACCGAGGAAATCATAGACGACATACAGGCACTGGCGTAATAGAAAGTGAGAAAGGAGAAAGAAGAAAGGATTAAAGAA
>JAZRIA010000031.1:0-16846 GCA_045645045.1 Bacteroidaceae bacterium
TACAGTCCCCAGGCAATACTGAAGTTCATAGACAAGATTGGCTACACCACCTTTGATGCACTGAACGACATTAAACTGATGGAGGCCGCCTGCCGCGAGGACCTCAACACCCGTGCCCTGCGCGTGAGTGCCGTGGTTGACCCCGTGCGCCTCGTCATCGACAACTATCCAGAAGGACAGATGGAGGAGATGGAGGCCATAAACAACCCCGAGGACGAGAACTCTGGCACACACATCATACGCTTCTCTCGCGAACTCTACATCGAGCGCGAGGACTTCATGGAGGACGGCGGCAAGAAGTTCATGCGACTGGGCCCCGGCAAGGAGGTGCGCCTGAAGAATGCCTACATCATCAAGTGCGACGAGGACCCCGCAAAGTGCATAGAGAAGGATGCTGAGGGCAACATAACATGCATACATGCCACCTACGACCCAGACAGCCGTAGCGGCATGCCCGGCGCCGACCGCAAGATAAAGGGCAAGACCCTGCATTGGGTTAGCTGCCAGCATAGCATACCCTGCGAGGTGCGCGACTACAACTGCCTATGGACATGCGAGAATCCTCGCGATGCCATCAAGCAGTACGAGAAGGAGAACGGCGTGCGAGGCATAGACGCCATGCGCCCCTTCCTGAATCCCGACTCGCTGCGCGTGAACAAGAACGCATACATCGAGGAATGGGCCGCTACCCTGCCCCATCTCTCATACCTGCAGTTCCAGCGTATAGGATACTACAACGTGGATACCGACTCCACACCCGAGCACCCCGTCTTCAACAAGACCGTAGGACTGAGGGACACAAAGTAAACAAGAGATTGTCGGAGTAATCGGAATACTCATAAAACTCGGAATTTAAACCATCATGCAACAGGAAGAGGACGACTACTTCCAGTCGGAAGAATTTCTGGACATACTGGGCCGCTACGAGCAGGCAGCATCCACGGGGCACACGCCCTACATGGATAGCGATGAACTCGTGGACGTAGCCGACTACTACATGTCTCAGGGCAAGCACCGGGAGGCCACAGAGGCCACCAGGCTTGCCCTGGAACTGCATCCCGATGCCCAGGACCCCGTTACCATGATGGCAGACATAATGTTCGAGACACAGCAGTGGAAGGACTCCATCGCATGGCTGAACCGTGTGCTGGACAACGACCCCTTCGACGTGCAGGCATGGCTGAACCTGGCCGATGCGCAGATACAGTGCGACCAGTTTGCCGAGGCCCTGGACAGTGCCGAGTACACCCTGGCCATACAGCCCGACAACCTGCACGCCCTTCTGCAGAAGGGCTATGCCACATCGCGCCAGGACAGGTACCAGGAGGCAAGCGAAATCTTCGCACAATACATAGAACGCTGCCCCGACGACGAACTGGCACTCTACCATGCCGCCTTCAACCTCTGCTTCCTGGAGCGCTTCCACGAGGCAAACGACATGCTCGCCAAAGCCGAGGAACTGAGCCAGGGCCTAAGTCCCGAGCACCTGAACATCTGCCTGCAACGCTCCTACACCGAAGCACGCATAGGGCACATGCAGGAGGCACTGGACGCACTGGAACGCTCCAAGGAGTTTCAGGACCCCTACACCAAGGTTGACTACAACCTGCTCTCCGGCCACGTCTACCTGCTCTTCCAGCACCGCGACAAGGCACTGGAATGCTTTACCAAGGCCCTTGCCAACGCAGAGGACCACCTGCACACCATGCGCACCATAGCACAGGTGTTCATGGATTGCCAGGACTTCCTGACCGCCTCGGACATACTTCGCGAAATAGAGGAGATGGCACAACGCCCCGAATACGAGGACACGCGTGCCGAAGCAATAAAGGCAATATGCCCGGCACAGGCCTATTGCTACTATCAGACGGGGCACAAGGCCGAGTTTCTGCACTACCTGCAGATGGCCATAGCCCTGAACCCCAAGGACACACAGATATTCTTCCGCGACGTCTTCCCCAAGGAGGCAAGAGTGGAAGACTACCTATATTATGCAGAAAGACTGACGTAAGATACACTCACGCCAGTCTTTTAAAGCCTTATAACCATTTGGGGTTAGGCGAACTTCTCGTTGTCAACAAAAACTTCCAGGAGCTCCACAATTCCCTTCTCACCCATTGGAGTAATCTCTATGTCGGCACACGCTGCAGGCACAAGACAACTGTATCCCTGCTTCAGGTGAACAGAATCGCCAACCATACATTCACCACGCATACATACATAGACAACGAACGAGTCCTTATGCTTCAGGTTGCGGGTAACGGTAGCATTCAGGCGTTGCATCCTTACGGTAAAGAACTCACATTCACACACCAAATTGGACTTGTTCAACACCATGGGGTAACTGATGGAATACTCCTTGTGAACGGTATAATCCAGCACGTCCACAGCCAGTTCCGTGTGAAGTTCACGTGGCTTGCCATCCATTCCCATACGACCATAATCATAAATACGATAGGTGATATCGCTACTTTGCTGTACCTCAGCTATCAGAGCACCACCACAAATAGCATGCACACGTCCGGCAGGAATGAAGAAAGCATCGCCCATACGGATAGGATGCTTGGCAAGGACCTCACAAATGGTGCCGTCCTCGACCCTGCGACGATACTCCTCACTGGTGATACTCTTGGAGAAGCCAGCATAAAGATAGGTTCCTGGCTTGGCATCCACCACATACCACATCTCTGTCTTTCCCATGCTGCCGTGGCGTTCCATGGCAACAGAATCATCAGGATGAACCTGAATACTCAAGTCGCTTTCTGCATCAATGAACTTAATGAGCATGGGAAATTCACAACCGAACTTATCCTGCACTGTCTTGCCCAGCAGTTCTGCTCCATACTCTGTACACAATTCACGTAAATTTCTGCCAGACAAAGGGCCATTTGCAACTACCGACTCCTTGCCTGGCACGGAACTGACTTCCCAGCTTTCGCCTACAGGTTCATCGACAGGTGACATTCCCTTCATCTCCCTCAAACGGCGACCACCCCATACAATGGGAAAAAGGTTGGTCTCAAACAACAACGGATATAGCATCTAGATTCTTATTGGTTTTTCATGTGCGAATTTACAAAAAAACAAAGATATAAAGCAATATTCAGACAACATATTACATATTTGTAAGCAAAAACGCACGAAACGAGCATTTATTTGCTATCTTTGCACATACTATAAATCACACGTTACGCCCAGTATTGCATACATAAGCAAACATGAACACAACTTTAAAATGGTACCAGAAGGCATGCTTGGAATCACTATGGGCATCCCTCTTCCTGCTGAGCCACACTCCACGATTCTTCAAGTACTACATGCTCAAACCCTTTTTAGCATCCATCCTTATACTGGTAGGCTATCGAAGAAAGGTGATAACCCGCAACCTAACCAACTCATTCCCCGATAAGACACCAGCCGAAATAAAGGATTTATGCCGTAGCAACTACCTGTTCCTGGCTGAAGTGATAGTAGACACCATCAGCATGGTTGGAGCAAGCGAGGAACGAAAAAGGAAGGCTGTAAACTGGACAAACCGCAAAGAAATAAACGATAAACTGGACGGCAAAGACTGGATAGCAATAGGGGCTCACTATGGTTGCTGGGAATACCTGCCACTATGGAGCATGATGCAGAAAAGCAATACCTTCATGAGTGTATACCACCCACTAAAAAGCATTGTCTTCGAGTATTTCTATCAGAGGATACGCAAAGTTTCAGACAACATAGTGCAGATTCCAATGCGAAACGCCATACCCTATTACCTTAAAAACAGGAACAAGGGAATGATATTGGGACTGCTTTCTGACCAAAGTCCGGCCCTTTATCAGAACAGCCACTGGTACAGATTCTTGAATCAGGATACCGTATTTATTGACGGGGCAGAAATTATTGCCATGAAATACAAATTGCCCATCTATTTCGCCCATACAACAAGACTTGCTCCGGGCAGGTACAACGTTCGCCTGGTCGAACTGTATGACGGGCAAGAAGAAGTTGCAACACATGAGATTACAAACAGATATATCAACATGCTTGAATCTATGATAAACGAGTGTCCGGAACTGTGGATGTGGTCACACAACAGATGGAAACACACACCGGAGAAACAGATACGACTTTTCGGCAAA
This sequence comes from Bacteroidaceae bacterium, assembly GCA_045645045.1. Lineage (GTDB taxonomy): Bacteria > Bacteroidota > Bacteroidia > Bacteroidales > Bacteroidaceae > Physcousia. Next base: position 4,131 of record JAZRIA010000031.1, read on the forward strand.
AGCACACTGCATAATCAGAATTAAAGCACCTACAACTCCAAGAAAAAGAACTATGGACATAGTTATCACATACGTAAACGGCCTTGACCCCGAATGGCAGAAGGAATATGAAGCACATACAAATACTCCTATTCTGGAGAAACGATTCCGCGATTGGGGCACACTGAAATACCTGTTCCGTGGCATAGAGAAGAACATGCCCTTCATACGCAAGGTGCATCTTGTCGTATCTGGAGAGAGCCAGGTGCCGGAGTGGATAAACCGCAATGAGGTAAATGTGGTGCTGCACAAAGACATCATACCTCAAGAACTGTTGCCAACGTTCAACTGCAACCCCATAGAGATGCATCTCCACAACATTAGTGAACTGGACGAAGAATATCTCTACTTCAACGATGACATATTCCCAATGCTGCCATGCAAACCAACCGACTTTTTCCAGGATGGAAAGGGAATCTTGGGCATGAGCAGACATATATTTGCATTTGGCATGTTCCGACAAATATGCCTCAACTCTGATCGTACCGCCCGCAAAGCCCTGCAGCGTACTGCACCACTATATTTTCTGCGTCCACAACATGTATGTACCCCAATGCTGAAAAGCGAGGTTGAAGAGGTATACAAACTGGTAAAAGAGGAGATAATGGATTCATTCACAATAACTCGAACCAACAAGAACCTGAACCAGTATCTTTATCTTGACTACATGTATCTGAAAAAAAAGATTATCAACGAACGTATATCCAAGAAACATTTCTCAATAGGAATAACATCAGCCGAACAATTGAGAAAATTCATTGAAAAACCGACACATAAACTCACATGTATCAATGACGTTCAGCTGAGTGACAAACGCTACAAAGAGTTACAATCTACCTTGCTGGATGCCTTCGAGCATGCATTCCCCAGCGTATCTAAATACGAAATCCATGGATAAGCACCCCCTTTCGTTAGTGACCTGTGTATATGGTGTTGAAGAATACATTGAGCAATATGCAGACAGTGTATTCTCACAGACTTGTACCGACATAGAATACGTCTTTGTGAACGACGGAACAAAAGACAAATCCATGCAGATACTCGAGAGGATAATCAAAGAACGGTATGCACACCTACACAAAAACATCGTCATTATAAACCAAGAAAACAAAGGTCTGCCCATTGCCCGCAAAAACGGAATAGAGCATGCCAGCGGAAAACATATCCTGTTTGCTGACCCTGACGACTGGCTTGAACCAAATGCCATTGAAACAATTCTGAAAACAATAAAAGAGAGCAATGCCGACATTGTATACTTCGACCTCGTAAAGGAGTACGGACACAGACAAAGCATAAAGCGTGAGAAGGAATACACGGCCGCTTCCAAAGAACTATGGATAGAAAACATCTTCAACTACAAGTCTTTCGGTTATAGCGTCACCAAATGTTTCCGTCGTACCTTATATACAGAGAATAGCATACATACTCCCATCCTGGGAATGCATGAGGACATTTATCTGATGACACAGATAATATATCATGCCAAAAGCATAGTGCACTTGCAACAGGTGCTATATCATTATCGTAAAACCAACAAAGGTTCCATGTGCTCACAAAGCGCTGCCACACGCCATATAGCTTCTTCACGAAATCTGCTCAACCTTTACCAAAACTATATGGACAACATTGCCAACAGTCCTATAAAGGTTGCGGCAGGAGGAATAGTTATGCGTGCAGGATGGCACTCCTTGCTACATAAATACGACTTCACCAATGAATACCCCTGGTTAACTAAGACAATACGAAACACACGGATTAGCAGCAGATACCAGGTAGCATTGTTTGCGCAGGTGATAGTGAAGATTGCCTCACTCCTGAACATTTTCGGCAAAAGAAAATGATTCCATTCCTCTGAACTTTTTTATTCTTCTCCAAATATCTCCTTGATGTAGACCGGATTGTGCAAGGATTTTCTTATCTGTTCGTCGGTTGGAAGCTTTCGCCAGTCACCATATACATTAGTCAGATAAGTATCCATGTCATTAGGAACAGGAAGGTCTACGCCCTCGAATTTTGCTGTCTTTAGCGGGAATATATCCTTTAGGAAGAAAGTTGACTTTGCCCAACCCAGTCCCAGCACATAATGATATTCCTCCTTGGGGTTTACTAGCCCCACAATCCGCAATATGGGGTTGAGTATGAATAGACATAAGAACTGGACAAAGCGTATCAGTACCCTGCGCAACCACTTCGCCTGAATATATGATGTAAGATGCTGTATATTATGATAAATTACCTTAGACAAACGGGCTGCTGCGTAATTGGTTTTTTCTATCGCGAAGATATCCACAAAAACACCACACCATCGATAAAAATTGCGTCTGCGATCCTTTGACAGGTCATGCCCTTCTTTTCTGCGGAACTTGGCGAATACGTTGATGTACTCTATGTCTGTTTTCATTGAATGCAGGACATACTCGTCGCTCTGCATACTCATCAAGACATTTTCAAGACGCTTGTAATCCTTCTTGAGCATAACAATATCAACATCATCATCCCATGGGATGAACCCCTGATGACGGGCTGCACCTAGCAATGTGCCGGAACTTAACCACCATTGTATATTATGCTTCCGGCATATATCTGCAAGCACAAGAAGCATATTGAAAAGCTCCATTTGAGCCTCTCTCAACTTAGAACCTTCCGGACAGTATTTCCGACGAAGTTCCATATTCTCTTCTTCTGTCAGGCTATGTGCGTTCACATTATAGGCCCCCATTGTAAAAACGTGCTTGTTCTTCATTCACACATCATATATCCCATTCATAACACAATACACAATGACATCGGCAAGGGAACGTGCTCCCAATTTCTCCATTATATTCTTTCTGTGGGTGATAACGGTGGTAACACTGATGTTCAGTTTGTCTGCCACTTCCTTGTTTATACATCCTTGACAGAGGAGCAAGGCCACCTCCGTTTCTCTGGACGAGAGCAAGGTTTCCCTGGGCGACACGATATGATGAGGTTCCATGCTATGACCGCCAGCATGAGGAGGCATGCTTTCGTGGTGTCCATGCCGTTGCAATGCCAACAGGTCGCGTACCAACGATGCCTCGCCCTGACAGACATTCAGTGTTGCCACGCCGTTTATGGACATTTCACCTCCCACCATCACTATGCTGCGGCCACTCTTGGCACGGAAATATGCCGTATGCTCAAAATATATACGGGATGATACGAAATAATGAACAAACTCAGTCTCATCCTTTGATTGCAATTCTTCAAACGATTCGCACGTCACAATCTCTGCCATAGGTATCAGTTCCTCCAATATTCTTTCCAGGCCCATACAGGCCAGGATATTGGAATCAACGATAGCAATCTTGAATTGCATAGTATGTATATGTGGATGCATTCTTGTCTAGTGTTTAGATTGTTAAGCCTCTGCATTTCGGCGTGAGGTATAACATTATTATTCACCTCTAGTTCATCAAGCTAAAGCAGTCGCTTACGCTCATCAAGCTACGCAGTCAACGTTAAACTTTTAACCTTTAACCTTTCAATTTTCAAAGCTGTTGCATATCATACAATCTCTTGTAGTACCCGTTCTTTGCTATCAGTTCGTCGTGACCGCCACGTTCAACTATCTCACCTTCATATAGCACAAAGATTTCGTCAGCATTCTTGATTGTTGACAATCGATGCGCTATAGCTATGGTGGTACGGCTCTTCATCAACCGTTCCAAAGCCTCCTGTACAAGTCGTTCGGACTCTGTATCCAAGGCCGAAGTAGCCTCATCCAGTATCAGTATGGGGGGATTCTTCAGTATGGCACGTGCAATGCTTATTCGCTGACGCTGGCCTCCGGACAATCTGCCGCCACGGTCACCAATCATAGTATCGTAACCATTCTCGCTCTCCATAATGAAGTCATGGGCATTGGCTATCTTGGCAGCTTCTATCACCTGCTCCATCGTAGCATTCTCCACACCAAAGGTAATGTTGTTGTAGAATGTATCATTAAATAGGATGGCCTCCTGATTCACATTGCCGATGAGCGAACGCAGATTACGTATTCCAACGTTCTTTACATCCTTACCGTCTATCAGTATCTGCCCGCCAGTGACGTCATGATACCTTGGTATCAAGTCAACAAGAGTCGACTTACCGCTACCCGACTGCCCAACCAGAGCAATGGTCTTACCCTTCTGGATTGTCAGGTTGATATGCTTCAGCACATCCCTACCCTCTTGATAATGGAAACTTACGTCACGCAGCTCCACTTCATTTTCAAAGATTGAAAGTCCCTCAGGCTCAGCAAGTTCCTTAATGGGATTATCTGCCTTGAGAATAAAGTCAATTCGATCCATAGAAGCCAAACCATGAGGAATCTGATATGACGCCTTTGACAAGTCCTTCAAAGGATTTATCACGCTATACAGTATCACCATATAGAATATAAATGTGGAGGCATCTATCATGTTGGTTCCGTTCAGTATAAGCCAACCTCCGAACCACAACACCACTACTATTATTGAAGTGCCAAGGAACTCCGACATGGGATGTGCGGCATTCTGCCTTACCACCATCTCAGTCATCTCCTTGCGGTATTGATTGTTCTTTTCATAGAATCGCTGCGACATCTTCTTCTCTGCAATAAAAGCCTTGATGATGCGCAAGCCTCCCAGGGTCTCGTCCAGATGTGCGATGATATCACCCCAACGGTGCTGAACGCTTGCCGACTGGCTCTTCAACTTGCGGCTCACCTTGCCCATTACCCATCCTGCCAATGGAGCGACAACAAAGACAAAGAGAGTCAGTTGCCAACTTACAGTAAACAGGGTTAGAAAACATACGACAATGGCAATGGGTTGACGTATCATCATGTCCACCGACGACATCACCGCGGTCTCCACACACTGAACATCGGCGCTCATCCTGGCAATAATATCGCCTTTTCTCTCCTCGGAAAAGAAAATCAGTGGAAGTCCCAACACCTTGTCGTACAACTGAGTACGTATATCTCTCACGACACCAGTCCTCAAAGGCACCATCACGGCGCTGGAGGCAAAATAGCCGAAAGTCTTGATACCTGTCATAAGCACTAATGCCACGCCCATTATCACAAGTGTCAGGAACGCACCATGCTCGCTTATCAACTCCTGCACAAAGGCATAGCCATTGTTCACAACCACGTCCTTAGACAATGTGTCCCATGTCCATTCCTTATATGTATATACCGTCTGATCTATCTTGAACAGGATATTCAATATCGGGATCAGCACAACAAAGGAAAACACATTCATCCACTGTGAGAAAAAGTTGAGCAGTACCGAGCCTACAAGATACCTCCTGTATGGTTTCAGGTACCGTCCCATTATCTTAAGAAAATGCTTCAACATATCATATCATCCAATTACATATAAGACTAGCCACTAAACAATCAGAAGCTGTTGTTCAGAATTCTTTATGCAAATATACAGAAAATACCCGACTGAACAATAGCATCGGAAAATTATATTAATGTACTGGCAAAGAGAAAGGTATTTTTACAATAGTATCATCAATCTGTCGTGTGAAAACAGGCCTCATAAAGCATTACTGGTGTATGAGGCACCATTTTTTGGGGGGGATGAACGACAACGGATACTACGGCTTGAGACGATGGCGGATATAGGTTTCCATGATGTCTATAGCCTGGTGGTTGGCACCACCCTCGGGGATGATGAGGTCGGCAAAGCGCTTGGTGGGTTCTATGAACTCCTCGTGCATGGGCTTTAGCACGTCCAGATAGCGGTCGATGACCATCTGCGTGGTGCGTCCGCGCTCCACGGTGTCGCGCAGGATGTTGCGGATAAGGCGCACGTCGGCATCAGTGTCCACATAGATCTTTAGGTCCATGAGGTCGCGCAGATCCTTGCGGTACAGTGCCATGATACCCTCAATGATGATGACTTCGCAGGGTTCTACGTGCACGGTTTGGGGCAGACGGTTGGAGGTGATGTAGTCGTAGGTGGGCTGTTCTATGGCCTTGCCCTGGCGCAAGTCGTGCAGCTGGCGGCAAAGCAAGTCCCAGTCGAATGCATCGGGGTGGTCATAGTTAATGAGCCTGCGCTGTTCCATACTAAGATGCGTGTTGTCGTTGTAGTACGAATCTTGCGGAATCACCGCCACATTCTCGCCCTGGAGAGCCTCCATAATCTTTCTGACCACGGTGGTCTTTCCACTTCCTGTACCTCCTGCTATACCTATGATATACATATATTTCCTAGTTAGTATGTGTGTAGTGTGACTTGTGGATAATGTTTTCACGCAACGAAGTTAGGTATTTTTATCGGTATTACCGAATAATGGGCGAGAAAATGTGCGGATAACAGGAAAAATGCGTATCTTTGTCGCCTAATACAAGTAAAATCACTAAGTAACAATTTTCAGAATAATGTTGAGAATAGCCGTTCAATCCAAGGGAAGACTTTTCGAGGATACCATGGCGTTGCTGGCCGAGGCCGGTATCAAGGTTAGTACAAGCAAGCGCACGCTGCTGGTGCAGAGTGCAGATTTCCCCATAGAGGTCCTGTACCTCCGCGATGACGACATCCCCCAGTGCGTGGCAACTGGAGTTACCGACCTGGGCATTGTGGGTAGGAACGAGTACGAGGAGCGCCAGGAGCAGGCCGACATCATTCGTCCGCTGGGCTTTTCCAAGTGCCGCATGTCGCTGGCCATCCCCAAGGCGGTGAAGTATACAGGCCTGAACTGGTTTGAGGGAAAGAAGATAGCCACCTCTTACCCCAACATCCTGCGCCGTTTCCTGCAGGACAACCACATCATGGCCGACATACACGTCATCACCGGTTCTGTGGAGATCAGTCCTGGCATAGGCCTCAGTGACGCCATCTTCGATATCGTGAGCAGCGGCAGCACCCTGGTGAGCAACAACCTGGCCGAGGTGGAGGTGGTGATGCAGAGCGAGGCGCTGCTCATAGGCAACCGCAACCTCTCGCCCAGCAAGCGTGCCATCCTGGAAAAGCTCCTCTTCCGCATAGAGGCCGTGAAGGCAGCCGAGAACAAGAAGTATGTGCTCATGAACGTGCCCACCGACAAGGTGCAGGACGTGGTGGCTGTGCTTCCCGGTGCCAAGTCGCCCACCATCATGCCTTTGGCTACGGAAGGATGGAGCAGCATCCACACCGTTGTGGACGAGAAATCCTTTTGGGAGATAATATCCCGCCTGAAGGAACTTGGCGCCCAGGGCATCCTGGTAATGCCCATCGAGAAGATGATACTTTAGAGAAGACCTCAGAAAAATCAGACTGATCGGAATAATCCGACTACTCCGATAAACCATTTGACCAACAATGATACAGACAGTCCTATACCCTGGCAGGGAAGACTACGCAGCCTTGCTCCAGCGGCCCCATAAGGATGCCGCAGACCTAGCCTCTATCGTGGCAGGAGTGCTGCATGACGTGCGCCGTGAAGGCGACACGGCCGTTTTGCGCTACGAGGAGAAGTTTGACAAGGTTTGCCTCACCTCGCTCGCCGTAAGCGAAGAGGAGATCCAGGAGGCCGAACAGCTCATATCCGACGAACTGAAGCAGTCCATACGCCTTGCCCATGCCAACATACACCGCTTCCACCAGGCCCAGCGCATGCAGCCCGTCAGCGTGGAAACCTCTCCTGGCGTGCACTGCTGGCAGAAGTCGGTGGCAATAGAAAGGGTGGGACTCTACATACCCGGCGGCACGGCACCCCTGTTCAGCACCGTACTGATGCTTGCCACTCCTGCCAAGATAGCAGGATGTGCCGACATAGTACTGTGCTCTCCGCCCTCGCCACAGGGCAAACTGCACCCCGCCATACTCTATGCCGCCCGTGTGGCAGGAGTAAACCGCATATTCAAGTGCGGAGGCGTCCAGGCAATAGGCGCCATGGCATACGGTACGGAGACAGTGCCCAAGGTGAGCAAGATATTCGGTCCTGGCAATCAGTTTGTTACCTGCGCCAAGCAGCAGGTGAGCATGACCGACGTGGCCATAGACATGCCTGCCGGACCTTCCGAGGTGGCCATCGTGGCCGACAGGACATGCCATCCGCGCTATGTGGCGGCAGATATGCTTAGTCAGGCAGAGCACGGCATGGACTCGCAGAGCATACTCTTCACCGATAGCGAGCAGGTGGCACACGACGTGCTCCGTGAACTGGAAGCGCAACTGGAATCCCTGCCCCGCAAGGAGATGGCCATGGCATCGCTCCGCCATAGCCGCATCGTTGTGCTCAGGGACATGGAGGAGGCCTTCGGCATTTGCAACGAATATGCCCCCGAACACCTTATCCTGGCCATGGATTCGGCTCTGGAATGGACGGACAGGGTGGTGAACGCCGGCAGTGTCTTTCTGGGACATTACAGTTGCGAGAGCGCAGGCGACTACGCTTCGGGCACCAACCACACCCTGCCCACAAGCGGATATGCCAAGGCGTATAGCGGAGTGAACCTGGACAGTTTCTGCCGAAAGATAACCTTCCAGCACCTCACCCCCCAGGGCATACAGAGCATAGGCCGTGCCGTGGAGGTGATGGCCGAGGCGGAGAGCCTGGATGCACACCGCAATGCCATGACGCTGAGAATGCAGGATTTGCATCAGAACTGACTTCTGCGCCAACGCACACTCGCACTAACAAGACAACACACACACTTTACTCAAGCAATACAACCGATGTTAGAGAATCTGGTAAGAAAGAACATACTGGCACTGAAACCCTATTCCTGTGCCCGAGACGAGTTCAAGGGCAGGGATGCGCACGTGTTCCTGGATGCCAACGAGAGTGCCTACAATACCCCCTACAACCGCTATCCCGACCCCTTGCAGGAGGCGCTCAAGAAAGACCTCTCGCTGGTCAAGGGAGTCCATCCTGCCAGGATATTCCTGGGCAACGGTAGCGACGAGGCCATAGACCTGGTGTACCGTGTTTTCTGCGAACCAGGAGTGGACAATGTTGTGGCCATAGAACCAACATACGGTATGTACAAGGTTTGTGCTGATATCAATAACGTAGAATACCGACCTGTCTGTCTTTCTGCTGATTATGCCATGTCTGCTGAAGCATTGCTGCAAGCGTGCGATGAGCACACCAAGGTGGTTTGGATATGCTCGCCCAACAACCCCACGGGCAACGATATGGACCGGCGCGAGTTGCAGAAACTGCTCCTTGAGTTCAAGGGAATGGTGGTGGTGGACGAGGCCTACGGCGATTTCTCCGACCTGCGCCCCATGCGCTCTTTCCTTGACCATTTTCCACGCATGATAGTGCTCAATACCTTTTCCAAGGCTTGGGCATCGGCAGGCATACGTCTGGGCATGGCATTCGCATCGGAGGAGATTATCGGACTCTTCAACAAGGTGAAGTATCCCTACAACGTGAACATCCTCACTCAGGAGAAGGCACGCGAACTGCTGGCCGATATGCAGAAGGTGGAGCGCTGGGTCAACGAAGTGCGCTACGAGCGCAAGCACATGATACCGTGCCTCATGGAACTGCCCGTTGTGAAGAAGGTCTACCCCTCGGCTGCCAACTTCCTGCTGGTTCAGGTTACCGATGCCGATGCCATCTATGCCTACCTGGTGGACCGGGGCATAATAGTGCGCAACCGCAACCGAGTGACGCTATGCCAGAATGCCTTGCGCATAACCATCGGTTCCAAGACCGAGAACAACGAACTGCTGGGCGCTCTGAGAAGTTACAGGAGATAATGACCGCCACCACCACACTCACACAGATACACCGACATGAAACAAAGAATACTCTTCATAGACCGCGACGGCACCATCCTGCAGGAACCCGAGGACGAGCAGATTGACTCCTTTGGCAAGTTCCAGTTTGTGCCAGGTGCCATTGGCGCCCTGTCGTTCCTTGCAAAGCACACAGACTACAGGCTGGTGATGGTTAGCAACCAGGACGGACTTGGTACCGACTCATATCCCGAGGCTGACTTCTGGCCTACGCACAACCTTATGCTCGACATCCTCCGTGGAGAGGGCGTGGAGTTCGAGGCACAGCATATCGACCGCTCGTTTCCGCACGAGAACCTTCCCACTCGCAAGCCTGGCACCGCCATGCTCACCACCTATATGCACGATCCCGAGGTGGATATGGCCAACTCTTATGTCATCGGCGACCGGCACACGGATGCCCTGCTGGCGGAGAACCTCGGATGCAAAAGTCTGATAATAGGCGAGGATATGGGGTGGGGGCGCATAGCGGAGATACTGTTTGCGGGCGACCGCCGTGCTTCCGTTGCCAGAAAGACGCACGAGACGGATATAGAGGTGAGTGTGGCACTGGACGGCAATGGCAGGAGCAGCATATCCACCGGACTGGGTTTCTTCGACCACATGCTTGAGCAGATAGCGCGCCATGGCAACATCGACCTTGACATCACCTGCCGTGGCGACCTGCACGTGGACGAGCATCATACCATAGAGGACACGGCACTGGCATTGGGCGAGTGCCTGGCAAAGGCATTGGGCGACAAGCGCGGCATAGAGCGTTATGGCTACTGCCTGCCCATGGACGACTGCCTGTGCCAGGTGAGCCTTGACTTCGGCGGAAGGCCATGGCTGGTGTGGGATGCAGAGTTCCGCAGGGAGAAGGTGGGGGAGATGCCCACGGAAATGTTCCTGCATTTCTTCAAGAGCCTTTCGGACAGTGCACGCATGAACCTGAACATAAAGGCGGAGGGTGCCAACGAGCACCATAAGATAGAGGGTATCTTCAAGGCCTTTGCACGTGCCGTGAAGATGGCGGTGAAAAGGGACATAGAACACTTCAACCTGCCTTCCAGCAAGGGTACGCTATGATACAGAACTTCTCCTCACATCTCTTGCAAAGGGCGGTCGACGAGGTTTCGTGCCTGCCGGGCATAGGCAGGAAGACAGCCTTGCGACTGGTGCTGCATCTGCTTCGCCAGGACGAGCGTGTGACGTCCACACTGACCGAGGCTCTGTCCGTGCTGCGCAACGAGGTGAAGTATTGCCGCATGTGCCACAATATCTCGGATACCGATATCTGCGAGATATGTGCCAACCCCAAGCGCGATGCCTCCATGCTTTGCGTGGTGGAGAACATACAGGACGTGATGGCCATTGAGTCTACCAATCTCTACCGTGGCCTCTATCATGTGCTGGGCGGTGTGATAAGTCCCATGGATGGCATAGGGCCAAGCAACCTGCACATACAGAGTCTGGTGGAGCGTGTGAAGGCCGGTGACATCAGAGAGGTGATTCTGGCTCTTAGTCCTACGATGGAGGGTGATACCACCAACTACTTTATATACAAGCGTATGAAACAACTGACCGAAACTTCTGCTTCAACTGATGGCGGTCATGAAGACACGCCCTTCTCTCTGCCCAGGATCACGGTGATAGCACGTGGTGTGGCACAGAACGACGAACTCCAGCACACGGACGAGGCTACCCTTGGGCGTGCTCTGGCCGGACGAACTCCGTTCTCGGTGTAGACGGTTTTTTATTGCTTGCAAAAAGGAACGATATGAACAAACTGAAAATACTCTATTTCGCACTTCCCGTTTGGATAGTGCTCATGTGCATCCCCTTCGAGATAAATGCCGACAGGGGCATGGAGACCGGGCTCAGTGCCAGTGCGCTCTATTTCTTCCGTATGCTGGTGGTGCTTTTCTCGCTGGGAACTATGGCGGGGGCTTTCACAGTGCTGAAAGAGAGGCTCGTGTCCCAACTTCTGCTCCTCAGTATCTCTGCCTTCTGGGTGGTGATTGACTACTACCTGAACCTGAGCATGCCGGGCAGTGACAATCTGCTTTGGCTTCTGCCCATGATTGTGGTGGTGTATGTGGTAAGGTACAAGGCCGTGGCATGTGCCACTGGCAAGAAGGAGGGAAACTGATGAAGTACCTGCGAGCCATAGAACCCGAGGACCTCGACCTGATGTACATCGTGGAGAACGCCCCCGAGGTGTGCAGGTACAGTTGCACCACGGTGCCTCTGTCGCGCTATGCTCTCAGAAGGTATATTGAGGAAAGTGGGGGAGATCTCTACCGGGATTCGCAGGTTCGCATGACCATCATGGATGCCGCCACAGGTGCTCCTTGCGGTTTTCTGGACATTACCGACCTGGATGCCGCACACCGCCGCGCACAGGTGGGCATAGTCCTTGTACCGGAGGCACAGGGGCGTGGCATTGCCACCGGGGCTTTGCACGAGGCTGCCCTCTATGCCCGAAGCCAGGGGCTGCACCAGCTCTATGCCATCGTGGCTGAGGAGAATGCACGTGCACGGAACCTTTTCCTGCGCTCGTCCTACAAGGAGGTGGCCGTCCTGCCCCAGTGGCTCTGTTCCGACGGAAGGTACATGGATGCCGTTCTCTACCAGCAGATTCTTTGACAAACAACAAAACGATACCAGATATGACACAAGATGAAATCCTTGCTCTTATAAAGCGAGAGGTGATACCCGCTATCGGGTGTACAGAACCCATGTGTGTGGCTCTCTGTGTGGCCCATGCCACGGAGGCTTTGGGCGAAGAGCCCGAGAGTATACAGGTTGGCCTCAGTGCCAATGTGCTCAAGAATGCCATGGGTGTTGGTATCCCGGGAACGGGCATGGTGGGCTTGCCCATAGCCATAGCCCTGGGTGCGCTGATAGGAAAGAGCGCCTATCGCCTGGAGGTTCTACACGACTGCACTCCAGAGGCCGTGG
>JAZRIA010000032.1:0-3593 GCA_045645045.1 Bacteroidaceae bacterium
ACATGCAGGTCTTCGTCGAAAGCCTGTGGAGCACGGAAGCCGCCTGCATAGGATGCACGAAGGTTGACAGACTCCGTGGGGTTGTAACGGAGGTTGACACGGGGGCTGAATATTACATTATTGATAAGGTTGTGCTTGTCCAGGCGACCACCTACAAGGAAACTCCACTGCTTGTTCTTCCACTCGTTCTGCAGGAAGGCACTGGTGATGTGTATGTCCTGATTGAAGTTGCGGTTGTATCCCAGGATTACGTCGTCCAGACCGTCGAAGTTGTATTCTATGCCGGCGGTAAGGTCGGCAGGCATGAAGAGGCAGCGGTCGAACTTATAGACATACTGTGTTCCTACGACATAGGTAAAGTCCTTAGTATTGCCATACGCCAGGTTTGCCGCCTCCACCTCTTCGGGTGAACCAGAACCGGTACCGCCATAGTAGCTGTCGCGATTGGTGTATTGGAAGGAGAAGTAGGCATTCAGGTGGTGCTTGGTATTGTCGCTGAAGAAGTCGTAACCCAGACCGCCACCATGGATGTTGTGCTCGGTCTGCTCTGCAATGTTGGCCATGTGGGGAGGCTGTTCCATGAGATTGCCGCCACGGCGGAACTCGTTGATGCCATGGTATTCCATAGTGAGGCGCGAGTTGGTGCTGAGTCGCAGGAAGGAGTTGAAGCCAAGGGTCTTGTTCTTCATTCCGGGCAGTTCGGTGTATCCGTCGCCATCGTGGTCATAGGCATCACGGTTGCGTATCTGCCCATACAGGAAGATGCCAGCCTTGCGGTTGTCCGTTACCAGAGAGGCATTGGCTGTGGTGACGTTCTCAAGGGAGGAACTGCCACCGATGTTCATGAGTGTGTGTCCCACTTCGGCAGAGTTGTGCAAGGGATCCTTGGTGATGACATTGATGGTACCGCCTATGGCAGAAGCGCCATAGAGGGCAGACCCGCCGCCACGAACCACCTCTACACGCTCTATCATGTTGGCTGGAATCTGCTCCAGACCGTATACACCGGTCAGCGCAGAGAAGATAGGACGTGAGTTGATAAGAATTTGTGAATAGTGTCCGTCCAGACCGTTGATGCGTACCTGTGTGAAACCGCAGTTCTGGCAATCGTCCTCGGTGCGCACGCCTGGTTGGTAGTTGAGTCCCTGTGCCAGACAGGTGGATTGGGTGGTCTCAAACTCCTTGCCGTCCATCACGTTTACCAGGTTGGGAGCTTCACGGCGCTTTGTCTCGCTACGGTTGGCGGAAACCACCACCTCGTCCAAAGAGATGTCGTCGGGCTGCATGACGAAGTTCACCTCGCGGGTCTCGTTCTTGCGTATGATAACCTTGCGTGTGATGGTGCGGAAACCGGTGTAGCGGACCTCCAGGGTGATGGTATCCTTTGGCAGGTTCTTGAAGAAATAGTGACCGGTAGCGTCTGTTGTGGTGGAAATGGTGCTACCCAGTACGCGTATGACCACATAGGGCATGTGCTGCTTCTCGTCGGCATCGATTACATGGCCGATGATGTGTGCATCGGTTTTCTTGTCGTCGGCCCAAACAAAAGAAACTGGCAGGAACGCTGCCAGCATGAATAGGAGTCGTAGAGTTTTTGTCATATATATTATAATAATGTATTTTCCCTGTACCTAATTCGACAGTGCAAAGTTACGATGAATTTACGAGTTACAAATGCTTGTAAAAGCAAATTACCCACTATTGGGTATGGCCAATAATGGGTAATGATGTAAGGATAAGTGTAGGAATCACTCTTATTGATTACCTATGCTCTCAGTTTCTTCTGGGCAGGAAGTGTCGGGCGGTGTGGCGGACAGCAGTTCTTCCAGTTTCAGATAACTGGTCTGCAGAATGGCCTGTCCATGTGCCAGGCGCTTTTTCATATAGGCAGAATCTCCGCCGTGTATGATATAGTCTCCGAAGAGGTCGTATGATGATATGCCTGTCTTGTCTACAAAGATATATCCAGAGGGCCATGTGCTGTAGGCAGAGGGATGGGTGTAGGCAGGCGAAAAGATATTTCTGCTCCAGTGATAATCGCTATGCGGTATATCCAGCTGTGCAAGCAGGGTGGCCGCCATGTCGCTCTGGTTCATAATCTTGTCTACACGCACTCCTCTCTTGCGCAAGGCACCTCCACACCAGATCATGGGGATATGGAAGTAGTCGGGATCCTCGTAACTGCGATGGAACATGCAGCTATGGTCGGGGATGAGCACCATTAGCAGGTTGTCCCACACCTGCGGTATGGTCTTGAGGCTGTCCACAAGACGGCCTATTGCCGCATCGGTGTAGGCAAAGACATTCAGTGTGTCGTTCTCCAGGGTGCGTGACGGAGCCTGGAAGGGTTCGTGACTTGTGATTGTCTGGTAGGCTATATGCCACTTCTCCTCTAAAGGTTTCTGCTTGATGAGTTGGAATACATGCTGTGCGGAAAGACTGTCGGGAGCGGCAGAAACAATCGTTGTTTCCTTGGGGGCAAAATAGTACATGTCTGTCTGACGGCTATAGCCTACGGCATGCAGATATTTATCGGCCTGCATTCCCGTGAGGTTGCCTCCATAGACATACTCTGTAGTGTAACCTGCCGAGGCGAGGCTTTTTGCCAGAGAAGGCAGGTTGGCATATGCCTCGGAGTTGAGCATGAGACTGGTGGTGGGATAACTGATATTGCCGGAGAAGGTGCTCACCGTGCCGCGGTCGGTACGGAAACTGTTGGCATAGACATGCTCAAAGAGTATGCCTTCGCTAATGAGTTGGCTCTGCCTTGGCGTAATGCCATTGAAACCTCCCAGTTCCTCTATAAAGATACTGCTCTGGCTCTCCAGCTGTACGATTAGCACATTAGGACTGGAAGTCCTGAGCAGTGTGTCCGTGATGCCATCTGTGGCAGGATATAGGCCATGGAAGTATTCCGCTGCCTCTTCCTGCTCCATTGTCTGGAACTGGTCGTGCAGGTTCCTGTTTGATTCGAAACCGCTTGCCATCAAGGTGTAGAAGGGATTCTGAGTGGCGTTGTTGAGCAAAAGTTTGTCGCAATAATATCCGCGCAGACAACAATCCTGGGGTATGAACCAATA
Organism: Bacteroidaceae bacterium; assembly: GCA_045645045.1. GTDB lineage: Bacteria > Bacteroidota > Bacteroidia > Bacteroidales > Bacteroidaceae > Physcousia. The sequence goes on from JAZRIA010000032.1 coordinate 3,081, forward strand.
GGCAGAGCTGAGCAGGCACAGGAAGGCTGTCACCAGTGCGGTTTTGCCCAGTCGTGTTCTGTATCTGTCCTTGGGGGCCAGGCATTTTGGCGTTGCGTAGATAAGACCGCCTCCAAGCACTGCCATAGTTCCTAGCACCAACAGTGCACGACTGATGATGAACCACCATGTAAGGCTTGCCGTGCCTTCTCCTGGTGATGACATATAACTGAAGATCGCATAGTTGAGCTTGAATCCCCAGACTTCATAGAGCATGATATCTCCCCAGAATAAAAAGGCAAGGAGGAATGTCTGTATCATGTACCATGGCGCAAGCACGGCTCTCAGAGGAAACTTCGGTATAAACAGAGCAATAATGGTGACAACCCAACTGAAGGCAGCAATGATTACTGACATGCTTATGTCCATAAAGAAGCCATGCCATAGCACAGAGAAAACATCAGTGAGTTGAAACGGACATAGCTTGGCATTGTAATAAAGGAAGGCTATCTTGACAATTACCGAAAAGATGAT
>JAZRIA010000033.1:0-27017 GCA_045645045.1 Bacteroidaceae bacterium
TGTCAACAACAGAGTTACCTGTCCACATGATGCGAACCTCGGGATACATCTTGGTACCCAGGGTGTTGAGATAATCGCCGCTGGTCCAACCCTTATTGTACTGAGAGGGACACATGATGAGGGGCTCCACGTCCTTGTGCTTGCGCACGAAGTTGTCAGTAAGATAGTTGAGCAGACCAGCTTGCTTGTCGCCACGTGCACCCTCGCCCCATACGTCGTCGAAGAAGACAGCGAAAGAGCGGATGCCCAGGTCGTACATCAGTTCCAGTTTCTTAGCCACGTTGATTGAGTCCTCCAGGCACCACTTGATATCGCCTGCGGGGTGGATGGCCCATACGAACTTAACCTTGTTCTTGTGTGCTGCGTCAACGAGTTCCTTCAGCTTAGCAGCCTCGTCGGCTGGATAGGGCTCGCGCCAGCGTGCACGGTGGTAGGGATCGTCCTTAGGACCGAACACATAGGTATTCATCTTGTACTGGCCATAGAAATCGAACTGGCGCAGACGGTCCTTGTGGCTCCAGGGGTTGCCATAGAAACCCTCGATAACACCACGGTCGGTTACGCTGGGATAGTCGGTAATCTCGCATGCCATAACCTGATTCTGGCTCATGACCTGAGAAAGAGTCTGTGCGGCATAGTATGTACCGCTGTTGTCGCGACCGGCAACTATAACCTGCTCAGCGCTGACCTTCAGGTAGTAGCCTTCGGTCTGTGCAGGAATGAGTTTCTTGAACTTCTTTACGGCCTTGTCGTTTGCCTCACCGATAATGATGGGAGTGGCTTCAGGGAACTTCTTGGCATCCACCTTCTCGCTGGTGCCAACGATGTCCAGCTTTGCAGAAAGCAATTCAACGGCATCAGCATCGGCCTGGGATGCACCTACAAGATAGAACTTCTCCGTCTTGGCGAAGGCCTGGTCGCCCCAGCTGATCTGTTGGGGCAGAGGAGAGATTGTTACAGTCTGGCTGTTGGCTGCAATGGCTGCCACACATGCCAAAAGGGTTGTAAACAGTTTCTTCATAATGAAAATATTGATGGTTATTTGATTGAATCCGACCACTATTGTGTACAAAGATATGAAATAAATTGAAACAATGCACTACAATAAGGCATAAAGTGCACGAAAACGGACAATACATGAGTTGTACGAGGAAAAGCGCACCAAACAAAACGGCTTCACCGGGAGGGTGAAGCCGCTATAGTAGACAAGGTTATATGCAGAAAGCGCTTACTTGATGTACTCTGCCAAGTTGGTGTTGCGCATGTCGCCAGTACGCAGGAATGTGTCGTGCATAGCGAAGGCAGCAGCCAGGCTGTGCTGGGTGTGACCACCGTTCTTCTGTGCAAAGCGCAGGTAGTCCTGCAGCATGGGGCGATAGTCGGGATGTGCCACCTTGATGAGTTCCTGTGCCTTCTGCATGTCGCTCTTGCGACGCAGGTCTGCCACACCATACTCGGTGATAACCGCATCGATGAAGTGGTTGGTATGGTCAATGTGGCTGGCAAAGGGAACAATGCTACTGATGGCACCGCCCTTCTGTGCAGAGCCACAGGTGAAGATGCTCAGGTATGCATTGTTGGTGAAGTCGGCACTGCCGCCCAGACCGTTCATCATCTTGGTGCCGCAGATCTTGGTGCTGTTAACGTGGCCGTAGATGTCGCACTCAATGGCGGTATTCAGAGAGCATACACCGATACGTGCAATGACCTCGGGGCAGTTGCTTATCTCTGAGGGACGCAGAACCAGTTTGTCCTTGAAGAAGTCAATATCGCGATAGATACCCTCAAGGCACTCGTTGGTAACGGTGAGAGAGCAAGAACTTGCGCTCAGTACACGGCCGTCGCGCATAAGCTGTACGGGAGCATCCTGAAGCACCTCGGTATAGATATTGAAGTTGGGCACCTCGGGGCACTGGCCCAGAGCTCCCAGCACGGCATTGGCACCGCTACCTACACCGCTCTGCAGGTTCAGGAAGGTCTTGGGGATGAGACCCTTGCGCATGTTGTCCAACAGGAAGTCGGCAACGTTTTGACCAATCTGGTTGGTGATGGGGTCGGCATCCTTGAAGGCACGTGCCTCGTCGGGAACGTTGCACTCGATGACACCCACGATGCGGTCGGCATCAACCTCGATGTAGGGCTTGCCGATACGGTCGGATGCCTTGGTGATCATTATGGGAGTGCGGAAGGGATGGTCCTCTATCTCGTATACGTCGTGAATACCCTTGCTCTGGGGAGAGTGGAAGGCATTCAGTTCGATGATGATGCCACGCTTGGCCAGGCGGCACACGGTGGGGCTGATACCACCTGCAGCAGTCAGGTAGATGTGAGCCTTTGAACCCACCTTTTCAATTGCACATGCCTCGATGATACCCCAATCCAGTTCGCCCAGATAGCCCTGACGCATCTGTGTGGCCAGGTTGCTCAGGTTCAGGTCGTGGTAGTTGATTTCGTTCATGTTCACACGCTTGCGGAAGTCGGCATTCGTGGTGTAGGGGGTGCGGAAGTCGATAGCCTGTGCATTGGCCAGTGCACCGTCGCAACTCTGACCTGTGCTTGCACCAGAGATGATGCTGATTTTGAAGGGTCGGCCTGCCTCGTGCTCGGCTTCGGCCTTCTTGGCAATTTCTGCAGGAGTGCACTTGGGTGTACCGGCAGGAGTAAATCCGCTAAGACCGATGGTCTGGCCGTTCTCTATGAGTGCGGCTGCCTCGGCGGCTGTGATTTTGTTGAATTCCATGTTATATTATGTTTTTATCTTGTTTGTTTTTATTGTTAGTTTGTTAATCCGATTGAGCTGTCTTTTCCAGGTCTGTTACACTTCTCTGTTTTCATGGAACGGGGTCGTAACCGTGTCCGCCCCAGGGATGGCATCTGAGTATTCTGCGGATGGCAAGGTAGAGTCCCTTGAAGGGGCCGTGCTTGCGAAGCGCCTCCACGGCATACTGGCTACATGTGGGCGTGAAGCGGCACGCAGGTGGGGTGAGTGGAGATATGCACGTCTGATAGAAGCGTATGGGTAGTATCAGTATTTTGCTGAGGAGCCTGAAGATGGGGTTCATTGCTGTTGTTCTGATTGTGCTATTTTCCCCAACAGGGATATAATCTTAGTGGAAATGAGTTGTGAGGGCTTGTGCTGGTCGGTGAGCCAGATGAATGCTATGTCCATTCCGCCTGATGCCGTACCTTCCTGTGGAGAAAGCAGATGTTTGTTCAGGCGATATGCCTCGCGCAACTGGCGCTTTACCCTATTGCGATCCACAGCATGGCGGAAGCGCTTCTTGGAAACAGAAACGAGGATGCGGATTCCCGCTTCCTCGGTGTGTCTGTATACAACGCGTATGGGATATGCTGACAGGGATTTACTGTCAGTGCAGGTGAAGAGTGCGTCTATAGCCTTCTTGCTACAAAGTCTCTCCGTTTTCTTTAGGCCAAAGCCATTATCCATTATGCTGTTTCAAGTATGCGTCCAAAGCCGCGGTGATGCTGGGGTATTCTGGTGTGGGAGCCTGAAGATCGAGTCGCAGGCCTGCATCGGTAACACTCTTGGCTGTGGCGGGTCCGAAGGTGGCAATAGTGGTTTCGCCCTGCTGGTAGTTAGGAAAATTTTTTAGTAGCGATTGTATTCCACTGGGGCTGAAGAAAATGAGCATGTCGTAGTCAAAAACCTCTTCCTCGGTGAAATCGTTACTGACTGTGCGGTACATAATACCGTTGGTGTATGAAATTCCCTTTGCATCGAGAATGTCTGTGAATTCTGTGCTATGTACGTCGCTCTGGGGAATGAAGTACTTCTCGTTCTTGTGCTTCATAATCAGAGGTATGAGATCTGTGATTTTACCTGTATCGCCAAAGAACACCTTGCGCTTGCGGTATTGTACGTACTTCTGTATGTAGTGCGATATGGTTTCTGTAATGCAGAAATACTTTATGTCTTCGGGTATTTCCACACGCATTTCCTGACAAAGCAAGAAGAAATTGTCAATAGCATGACGACTGCTGAAGATAATGGCGGTATGGTCCAGTATATTGATACGCTGGGCCCTGAATTCGCGTGGTGTAAGACTCTCCACCTTGATAAAGGGACGGAATTCCAACTCTACATTATGCTTGCGCATGATATCATAATAAGGAGATTTCTCCGATGAGGGCTTGGGTTGTGAAACCAGAATCTTCTTTATCATAATTTTTCTATGTCAATATTTTATTATCAAACTATCCGTCACATTCACTAGAACCACACCTAATGCCATGAGAGGTATTATTTCGAGGCCACAAAGGTACGACAATAAATGCATAAAACCATAGATTTTGAATGAAAAAGTCTTATAAGTCTTATATAACAATGTAATTTTGAATATAGCAATAACAGCGAATGCTGAATACAGCAGGTTTTCTGGCGAGCAATTGATGTATAGACCAATGGCTGTGCAGGCAAGAAGCGTTGCTGTTTCATATGCAAGCAGGAAATTGTAGGAATGTTTCCATTCCTGTCTGCTTGTTTTATCAAAAAATATCCAATTTATAAAAGAAGAAAGAGCTTTTCTTACTGCAAAGAAAAATGTGAATATGCTAATGTAGATTCCAAGGAGACAGTACGATGGGATATTGCATAGGAAGAGATTATAGTTGCTTTGTGCATAATAGAAGAACAGAACGCTGCCTATCAGCCCCAGGAGCAGATAAATAAGAGCTGCATACCATGGGCCTATAGCCATGTTGGGGTCTGTATGGTTGTCCTTGTGTGTTGATGTCTGGAAGAATTCGTATGATTGTTGGGAAAGGAATCTGTGTATGGCATGTATGACAAAGGACATGAGCACAAAGCAGAAAATAAGCAGACTGCTTATGATGCTGTCCTGGGTGGGATGATAGGTAACAGATTCTGGCTGGATTCCATGTGGCTGGACTTCAAGTTCTGGATGCAGAAGATCGTTGCCTTGAAAATACCCAAGATGGTAACACTTGGGCAGATTGTCTACAGAATAAGCCACTCTGCCCTCAAGTCCTGGTATCTCTAAGGTGTCGGGGCGCTGGCTCCACCGTATTTTTCTGGGTGGAAGGTTGGCTTGTATGACGGAGTCTATCTTGCTTGGCGAGCAACCTTTCATCTGTCTTACGACACGAGTCACCCAGTACTCGGAGGCATTATCTCCAGTACTGGGTGATGTGTTTGCGGCCTCGGGCGCATGACTTGCAGCCTTATATTGCGCTCTGACTGTTGTCGTGTCGGTCTGTTGTGTCATTTAGAGTTTTGCAAATCGGCGCACGTTGGCATCCCACATGGGCGTGCTCATGGCCAGTTCCAATGCCTCTTGCGGTGTGGATGCCACAGCAAATGTTCTGAGGTGTTCGTCGCGTAGGAAACTTTCCGCCATACCTTTTTGCAGGAAGGCTATCAGTTCGTCGTAATAGCCGTCGGTGTTGAGCAGGATGATGGGCTTGAGATGTATACCCAATTGCTTCCACGTTACCAATTCGCTGAACTCTGCCAGTGTGCCGAATCCTCCTGCCAGGACGATGCCTGCATCAGAAAGCTCCGCCATCTTCTGCTGGCGGGTGTGCATGTCGGGTGTCTCTATCAGTTCGCTCATGCCCGTGTGGTGCCAGTTCTCCTCTATCATGAAGGTGGGAATGATGCCCACGGCCTTGCCTCCTGCCTCCATGCATGCATCGGCACCGGCACGCATCAGGCCCATGTTGCCTGCTCCGTTTACCAGTGTCATGCCCTGCTCGCCCATAAGGCGTCCCAGTTCCCTTGCTGCCTCGAAATACTTTTCGTGGATCTGGTCGCTGCTGGCGCAATATATGCAAATACTTTTCATGCCTTGCCTTCTGGGAGTTTACAGAGAGAAAGCCTTGCGAATCTCTTCCACATAGTCGAGTTTCTCCCATGTGAAGAGTTCCACCTCCACGGTCTTCTTGCCGCAGTTGTAGTTGGAGTCGAAGGTCTTGGTAACGATTCGTGGCTCACGGCCCATGTGACCATATGCAGCAGTCTCCTCATAGATGGGATTGCGCAACTTCAGGCGCTGCTCTATGGCGTAGGGACGCAGGTCGAAGATGTCCTTTATCTTTTCGGCAATCTCGCCGTCGGTCATCTGCACCTTGGCACGACCGTAGGTGTCCACACAAATGCTCACGGGCTGTGCCACACCGATGGCGTATGAAATCTGTACAAGCATCTCGTCGGCAACACCGGCAGCCACCATGTTCTTGGCAATGTGGCGAGCGGCGTATGCTGCAGAGCGGTCCACCTTTGAGGGGTCCTTGCCGCTGAAGGCGCCACCACCGTGTGCGCCCTTGCCGCCGTAGGTGTCCACGATGATCTTACGGCCGGTAAGACCTGTATCGCCATGAGGGCCACCGATAACGAACTTGCCAGTGGGGTTTACGTGATATGTGATGTCGTCGTTGAACAAGTCCAGGATCTTGTCGCTGGTGATGGTTTCCTTGACGCGGGGGATGAGAATGTTGATGACATCGTGGCGTATCTGCTGCTGCATGGCCTCGTCGCTGGCAAACTCGTCGTGCTGGGTGCTTACCACGATAGTGTCGATTCGAACAGGTATGTTCTCGTCGCTATACTCGATGGTAACCTGACTTTTGGAGTCAGGACGCAGATATGTCATCACCTTGCCCTCGCGGCGAATATTGGCCAGTTCGCGCAATAGACGATGGCTGAGGTCGAGGCTCAGAGGCATGTAGTTTTCGGTCTCGTTGGTGGCATAGCCGAACATCATGCCCTGGTCGCCAGCGCCCTGATTTTCACGTTCTTCGCGCTCCACGCCACGGTTGATGTCGCTGCTCTGCTCATGAATGGCGCTGAACACACCGCAGGAGTTGCCCTCAAACATGTACTCGCTCTTGGTGTAACCAATGCGGTTTATCACCTCGCGGGCAATGCGCTGAAGATCTACGTAGGCCTGAGTCTTGATTTCGCCAGCCAGTACCACCTGGCCTGTGGTTACGAGAGTTTCGCAAGCCACCTTTGACTCGGGGTCAAAAGCAAGTAATTTATCCAGTACGGCATCGCTAATCTGGTCTGCCACCTTGTCGGGATGGCCTTCGGAAACAGATTCGGAAGTAAATAGGTAACCCATAGTTTTAGTAATTAAATGTGTTATTAATTAATAATGTATGGGGAAAGAAATAGGGCGGAATGCGTGAAAGTCCTGTGTGCATAAGCCAAGCAGGTCTTTTCTTTTAGCATTTTTTTCTGTGGTTGCAAGCAGCCCAAATCTATCCACATGTTCATGAAATCGTGTGCAAAGGTACGAATAAGTGAGCGATTTGCCAAAGAAATGATTAAGAGAGAGCAGAAAAAGTTTACTTTTTATGCCGAACGAGAGTTTCTAAGACCGTCAGGTCAAATTTATTTGAGGAAATCCGAACGTGAGTACCTTCGACCGACAGGTCAATGAGACATTGCCACGTCTTTCGCCATATTATGCCATGTTCAGCGTTCACCGCCCAACATCTACCGATCATCGTTTCAGAATGCAATGTTGCTAATTTTCTCCTCGCGGCAAACTCTTAAGCAGATAAAATGCTGATGTGGTGAAATAATTGCGTGCGTAGGCTAATGCTGCAAGCCATTTCCACAGCCGACGCGGGTGCAATCCGAACTTTTGTTCGTAGTGAGGATTAACGAACCAAAGCGTGCGCTTTGCAACCAACATGTCGGTTTCAGCACATAGGCGTTCAAACAGTTCTATCGTTACTTGCGTATGTTTGATACAGAGCAGTTCGCTGACACACTGTTCACTCTCGCCACTAATCCTTAACAACTTTGCATAAATGTTTTCCGGCAGCAAATGGATAAAAGGCACCCGCGAAACAAAGCCCTTGGCTATTTGCTGATGACCGCCAAAAGGCATCTGCCAAGCAGGGAAACCAAAGAAGGCAATACTGTTTGTCCTCATGAAATGCCTTATCTGCATCAGAAACTTTGGTTTGTCCAGCTGATTTATATGTTCTATCACATCGTGCACCAGCACAATATCGTAGCGTCCATCTTCGGAAATGGGCTGTTCTGCCTCTAAAAAATCGCCACAAATAAACGTTCCTGGCATACCATGCTCCTTGAAAAAGCTATTAGCCTGCCGTATGCGGGTCGGGTCTAAGTCCATACCTGTTACCAGACAACCTGCCTTTGCATAAGGCAGTAGGTTGCCACCTTCGCCACATCCTACTTCAAGAACACGAATGCCAGACCTTAGCTTTACAAAGTAATCTGTCTCTTTAAGATAATATTTCCTTGAGGTTGCTGCCTGCTCTTCAAAGTACTGCCTCCTATTAATGTGTCTTTCCTGCATAATCGTTTTTTGCACACGACATCCCCTGTGCACTCCAAATTCGGGATGCACAAACAGGGGGGTCAGTAGAAATATTGTTATTCCGTTATCTCACAATCACCTTCTTGCCATTATGTATATACAATCCTTTTATTGGATTGATAATGCGTCGCCCTTGCAGATCGTAATAATATGGTGATAGTTCTCTGGCAGTCTCAACTCCCTCAATACCACTCACATCGTCAAGATTTCCATAACATAGCTTGTCCCAACCGTTAGTGTTTTTATAAATGCTTACGCTTTCTTTGCCTACATAGAACACATGGTTGCCAGTAACCAGTGACGACTCGTCGAAAACTTCATTGCCAATGAGTGGCGGCGTGTTCTTGCTACACGACAAATAATACGCTGGCGATGAGTTCCTTGTTTGCACAATCTGCAAACCGTAGAATGCCCTGTCGCCTATGCTATCTACTTTTTCTGGAATATTGAACGAGGCCTGCAAGCGTTTGTTCTCCATTGCATTAGAGTAAATCCTTGTTATATTCTGAGGTATGGCATATTTATGACACGCCGTAGGATTTACATAATACAATGTATTGCCATCCATCGACACTACCACTGAACCGCCAAGCGAGTCGCCTTCTTCTTTCGTCTGCTTCATCGGCAACAGTCCTCTCACTGGTCCTGATGAACCGTCTGTTGGGTCAATAGTGTGTAGCGTCAGGTATTTGTTGCCTTGCGACGGTAATATAAAGATATTGTTTGACGGTCTTCCCTCATGCGAATATATGTTCTTTCCCAACGACGGATACCTACCCGTAACCTCATATGTAACCTTGTTAGGATAAACGCACAGTGCGTTGTCGCTCAGATGTGTCAGCGTCTTTGGCAGTACTATGTACTTTGCCGTCGCATTATTCTCGGACAATGTTGTGTCGAAAGCCCTTTCTGGCATTGTATCGACTTCTGCATGGCATAGGTCGAGATGCTCCAGTTGCGGCAGAAGATTGTCACGTATATATTCAAAATCTGATGTTTGGGGATAACCACAAATTGCAAGACCTACCATTTTTTCTTTCTGGCTGTCAGTAAGCAGCTGCTCTAGTGTATTAAGTAAATAGCTTTCTGCCGATTGCGGGATATAGACACTGACATAACTGTCTGACCGAGAGCTCAAGTTAAAATCTTTTGCCTCGAAAATACATCTTTTGCCCTGATAGCACGACACGAAAGAGTATAATGGATAACGATCTCGTTCAAGAGAACAAAAAGCATAAATACCATATTTGCTGTTGCCAATTCCTTCAACAACCGAAAAGGTTGCACAACTATCTGACTCTTCGACTACAGCATTCCATCGTTTGCGTATCTCGCCCTTTACATCTATTGAATCAATCCTGCCAACAATATAAGGCGTTTCTTCAAAGTCATAAATAAACGGCACTTTGTCTCCCTCGTGTAAACCAAAATCATGGGTGCACATCCAGCCTTCATGCAGGAAATAGGCATTATCCATTTGCAAGGTATTGTAAATATTCACCTTGCCGTCCTCGGTCTCGTATGCTACGCCAGCCAGAATTGTCTTGCCGCTATCTGAATAGACAAGACTCTTGCACCATCTGTTTTCAAATAAAGTATCACCGCCAACCGTTATGCTAAACTCTTCTATTTTCTTTTCGCCCGAATCGGAAAGCGAATATTTCTCGTAAATCCAAGTTCTTCCATCAATCAAATAATTGTCTGCCATTATTATTTGTGGCATACAAACCATCAACACCAATAAGAATAACAACTTTTTCATATTATATCAGTTTTTAGTTTCTAAGGCAAAATTATTAAATTATATAACATCGACACTGTTTCCCTTGTTGTTTTAGTTGCCATAAATTACCGATGCACTTCCACTTGTTTATCAATAACTTAGAATGGCGTAATGCTCACAACCTTCCTTACAAGCTTGTCGAAATCGCTTGAAGAGCCGTCTTTTTGGTAAACCTTTTGCAACAAATGGCGGCGTATCTTCGACATTTTATATTTGTCTAACCCAGTCAGATTGCACATTTCCTTAATTCCGAACCCTAACTTTATCAATATGCAGATGTGATATTCCACCATTGGCAACTGTCCGTTGACGTTCATTATGCCGTAGAACTCGGGAAGTTCCATGTTTATCAGTTTGCGCAACTCCTCCCAATCGGTATCAGTAGGTTCCGTAGCCATCTTGCCCATTTGCAGAAAGCGCTTGACCACAGATGAGCAGACGACTCTTTCCTCTGCCGTTCTTCCGTCGTTCTTATATGCTGCTATCTGTCTTTTATAGTTCTCTATCTCTGTCGTCTTCTGTTCTGTGAGTTGCCTGTTGCGCTCCTCACTCTCAGCCAACAGAGCATCAAGGTCGTCGTTAGCCTTTGACAGCAGCGCCATCTTCATTTCGTACTGATGCTGTTGTTGCGCCAGTTCTTCTTGCTTTCTTCTCCTTGTCTTACTGATGAAGACATACGCCACGAATACCGTTGTCAACAACACTGTCACGAGTATCAGCACCAGCATCTTGGTGTGCGTCGCCTCTTGCAATTTCTTTGATGCTTCGTCTTTATATCGTGAGTAGTCGTAGAGGGCTTGCATCGTTGGCAGTGCCGACTGCATCAACCGCTGGTTGATTGTGTCATTCAGTGCATAAGCCATCAAGGCATATTTTGCCGTGGAATCTGCCATACCCTGCTTTTCAAACAATAGGGCGAGTCCTCTGGCTGCGGCAATACGCTTGTTTACATTGGTATCAGCCACAACAGCCAGGCGTCGGAAGCATTGTTCAGCCTTCTCTGTGTCGCCCTCTGCCAGATGGAGCAGTCCTTTATTATAATAGAAAATCTCGCGCCCGCCTATCACATTGCCATTAGGCAGGAAGAACTCTTTGGTTTGTTCTGTCTTTGCCAAAGAGGTCGCCGCTTTCTGCACAGCTCCGCTTTCCAAGTAGAAAGCCGTGAGAGCTGAGTGTGCTTCGGCAAAGCGCAGATTCTCGCCATGTACAAGATAAAGTTCAGCACACCGTTCCTTAATGGCAATGCACGAATCGGCGTTGTCCAACAGATAATAGGCAGAGGCACTGAAGTCTTCTGCCCTTATGGCTGCCAACGTGTCGCCGGCAAGCAATGAATAGCGGCGACAAAGGCACGACTGCTCCAACTGATATTGCGGAAGAAGTTCCTTATTATATATGTATGCCATCTGCCCGTGCACCTTTCCAAGCAAAAGGTAGTCGCAATCGGCGTCAGTGGTATCGGCCTTGCCTACTGCCTGATGATAGCATTCAAGTGAACGAGGCATGTCGCCAAGGTCGCGATATACGCACCCCAACAGATAGTGAGCCATAATTTTTTCGTTGGCAGTGCCGTTGCGGTCGAAATAATCTGCCACACGCAGCATCATACTGTCTGATGAGAACGGCTCATAGTTTTCATTTTGGGTCTTCGCCTTCATCAGTTGCTTACGCATCTGCTCATAGTCGCCACCCTTACCGCAGGCAAAAAACAGCAGGGATAATAATAATAAACAAACTTTTGCTTTGGTCATGACATGGCAAAGTTATACAAAAAAATGCCAACAGGTTGAATATTAACTCTGAAATAGTTGCCAGAAGTTGCCAATCTAAGTTTCTTGAGAGTTTAAAATATTATCTTTTAAGCATATAAGATTCTGATGCCGCTATATAATTGCGTGCATAGATTAATGGTTTTATTTGATTATTCTAAATCTTCAACATCTTTTCCTGTCCAAAAAAACAAGGGGAAATCTTAAGCTTGTCCATACACCAAGTAATAGCAAAACAACCGGCAATAGTAAACACAATCGTAAACGAAGCAAAGCAAATGCCCGTTGGTTCAAACATAAATAGTGGCAGATACATTCGGGAAAGCATGGTAAAAATAGGAGAAAACAGCAACAGGCACAAAGTGTTTTTGCCAACATACATGCAGACCCTTACAACCTGCGAAGGCAGAATGGTGTATGCCCAAAGCAAAAAACTAACCATTAAGTAGACGATGGTACATCCAGCCAAATTAAATCCGCCTATGTTTTCCGGGGAACAGCAAAGAACAACTAAAGGAACGACACTCCATGCAGAAGGAGAAAACCATGTTAGGAAATCAAAGTTTAAAACACGCAAACTAACACCAACCCAAAAGAACATTGAATAAGAGAATACGATAAGACCGGCAACTTGCGAGATTCCCCAAAAACAAAGTCCGAGAATAATCAGAAGTCCAAAATCATCCATTTTCCGTTGAAACAATCTGACAATGGTAAAATGTACTGTTCTGCACAACAGCAATGTGTGCAAATACCAATATGGACCGACTGGCTCTATTAGAATCGTTCTAATAATATTGACGATACTCAAATCACCAATTTGTTCTCTGACAGGTATAATAGAGGCAACAAGGACATACCCAAACTCCATAATTGAATATGGCAGGAAAAGCCACCAAAAATTCACAGAGAATTGTTTTATACTCTTGTCTGTCCTTGACAAGTAACCTGAAAGTACAAGAAAGATAGGCATGTGGAATGTATAAACGACCTTCTTCAAATAAGGATAAGTATCACCAATATAAACCAAATGAAATAAAATCATCAAAATGATAAAGATGCTTTTCAAATAATCCAACTGTAATATATGTTTCTTCATTAGTCATCAGTAAGAACAACAACAATTTCATAATATAAGTTTTCAGTTACCGATGCAAAATTATTGAATTATATAAAAAACATCTGCATTACCTCTATTGTTTTAGTTGCCAAGAATTACAGTTGCGTTACCGTCTGTTTATCAACATCTTAGAGTACGACAATACTCACGGTAGCCTTGCGTATTAGCCTAAATTGCCTGAAGAATCGCAATTTTGGTAAACTTTTATTTCCGAACGTGAGTAATTTAGAGGTTGACAAACCTCAATGGTACGAATAAGTGAGCGAAAAAGCAAAAGAAATTTGAATTTTCCGAACGAGAGAACCTTATTTCCTTGACGCAGAGCCTGAAGAAGGAACTGCCGATAGGAGGTCTGCACAAGGAACACAAACCCCAGATGGAAGAAGACTATAGACTGATTGTATGGTAGATATACTTCCTGCGCCGCGACGACAAATCTTCCTGGTAGTAGAGAACGCATAGTACCATAGCAGGAGTACTGCAGTACCGACACGAGAGTACTGCAGTACCGATGCGAGAGTACTTCAGTACCGATACGAGAGTACTGGCACAAGAATCTATCCTTCGATCTTCTCCAGCAATGTCAGGCCATTCTCGCGCCCTACGGCATAGCGCTGGTTTTCCCCGGATGCCTCGCCCTCTCGCTGGAAACAATCCATATACAACGGCTTTCCTGCCTGGAATTGCAGGCACGAGAAGGTGTCGCCCGCACGCAACGAACCATTCGTCACACTCTCTACAACAAACCTGTTGCCGCCCAAATACCGCACCTCGCACACACGGTCGGGCTGCCAGCCAAGGCGCAAGCGTGTACCCTCGCTCAACGACGATACCGCCATTATCCCCTCTGTGAAGAAGTCCGACTCCCCACCATCCTTCTGCCCGAGCCATTGGCAGAAATCTTCCCAACTGCCCCTTCCGGCATAGCGGGCAAGCACATCAAGGGTGCGGTGCGACACGGTGTCGTAGTGACGGGTGGAATAGCCCCACACACGCTCCAATGTGGTGGGGGAGACGTGTTCGCGCAAAACATTTTCTATAGCATCGGACAATGCAACAAAGTGCACATGGGTCAGCAACTGGCGGCCCAACTTGCCTTCCACCTCCTTGCGCAGTGCCGCTATTTGCGGAATATTTGCCTGTATACTCATATTGCTTGCAAAAGTAATTGTTTTTCCGGGAAAATAGCGTAACTTCGCTAAGGAAAATACGATGATCACGTATATGACACATGCAGTATGATTGAAAGCGAAAGTTTCCGCCCCATAGAGCCATCTGCCGACTATAGCGGCCGCTATACCGAGGTAGAACTCATACGCTCCACATCGCATGCACACCTTTACCGCATGCGCAGGATGGGGCGCTTGTTTGTTGCCAAAACCGCACAAGGCAAGGATGCACGAAGCCTTGACCTGCTTAAACGCGAATACGAACTCACCCTCGGTCTTTCGCACCCCAACATAGTGCATGTCTACACCTACGAGGCCGATACCCCGGTGGGTGCAGCCATCATCATGGAGTATGTCGACGGATGCTCCCTGGCAGAATACCTTGCCGAAAATCCCGACAAGGCTTCGCTTCGCCGCATCTTCCGCCAACTGCTCTCTGCCACCGAATATCTGCACAAGGCCGGTGTCCTGCACAACGACCTGAAACCAGAGAACATCCTCATCACCCGCACCAATCACGATGTGCGGCTCATTGACTTTGGCTTCGCCGACGACGACAACCACTATCAGGAACGCATGCTCGGAAGCACCCATGGCTATGCCTCGCCCGAACTTGTCCGCCACAATAGCGTCATAGATGCCCGTAGCGACATCTATGCCCTTGGCCAGATCATGCGGCAGATGTTTCCCGGCCGTTATCGCCGCATCACAGGCAGATGCACCTCTGCCGACAAGACAAGGCGATACCCCAATGTGGAGAGCCTCGCCCTGGCATGGAACCGCCGCAACATGCCATACCGCATAGTGGGCGCAATGATGATAGCCGCCATGGTGCTCCTTCCCACCTTATTATATATACACGTGCGCGCGGAGCACAAGAAATATGTCCACCGCACGGAAAGCCGGCAAAGGATGTGCGACTCTCTCTATCAGGTCATTGACCGCAACTACGAGGAACAGTACACCCTGACGCGCGACTCCATCAGCAACATCAATGTCGCAACCTCCGCACAGCCCTATGCCGATGCCATGCTGATGATAGCACACTTCTACAAACGCACGGGAGAGATTCAGCAGGAGATCGTGTCCTCCGCCCCCGACAAGGCAATGCAGACACAGTTGGGCGGCTATTGCAACCAGGTATCCCTAACATACCACAACCTGCTGGTCAGGCATGCCGAACGTTGGAAGCACACCATCTTGCCTCCGCCACAATAGCCAAAAAGACAACGAAAGACATCCACTGGCAAGACCTGCATATCGGTATATTTACTATCTTTGCAAGGTGAATAGACATTTTAAGCAATAGTTCCACAAGGATATGCCGATAGTTTCATAAAAATTGCTTACATTTGCAACAGAAACTTTTCGGACGAAAGCAATTCACCGCTGGTGAACCTAGGAAATTCATTAGGCAAGGCGAATATGCTATATCCTCCACTGACAAATCATCAGTGTGGACTATTGCTTATTCTATTGCCAAGGCATTCCTAGGGCCTACCAGCTAAGAATAGCGGTAGCTCCACACTTTTTCCTTATTCCTTCACGACATATCCCACCATTCCGCTTTCTCATTTAACCCAAATCGGTCATCATAACGCTAATGACCGATTTGGGTTTAAAGGTATTTGAACAAAAAAATGTATATTTGCATCAGATTACACAATAAAACAACCGTCAATGAATCTGTAGAGCAGAATGAACGAGAATAAAGTTATTATATACACCGCCAATGACGGTAAGACCAGAATAGATGTAAAGCTTGAAGAAGAGACCTTGTGGCTTACACAGGCTCAGATGTGCGAGCTGTATCAAACAAGCAAATCCAATGTAAGCGAGCATATTAAGCACATCTTTGAGGAGGGGGAACTTGCTAAAGAAGCAACTGTTCGGAAATTCCGAACAGTTCAATTGGAGGGTTCACGCTGTGTAGAACGTGAAGTGGAACATTACAATCTGGATATGATAATTTCTCTTGGCTATCGTGTCCGAACGATTATTGCTACAAGGTTTCGCCAGTGGGCTACGGAGCGTTTGAAGGAGTATATTGTCAAAGGCTTTACCATTGACGATGAACGTCTGAAGAAACTGGGCGGTGGCAGCTATTGGAAAGAACTATTAGAGCGAATAAGGGACATTCGTGCCACAGAAAAGGTGCTCTACCGTCAGATATTAGAAATATACGCAACAAGTATAGATTACGACCCACGAGCCCAAGTGTCGCAAGATTTCTTCAAAAAGGTACAGAACAAAATTCACTATGCCATTCACGGGCATACCGCAGCCGAACTTATTTTTGAACGTGCTGATGCCGAAAAGGATTTTATGGGTTTGCTGACCTTTAAGGGCAATCACCCGACACTGATTGAGGCAAAAACTGCTAAGAACTATCTGAATGAAAAGGAACTTCGTGCTATGGGACAACTTGTCTCAGGATACTTGGATTTTGCTGAACGTCAGGCAGAGCGTGAGCAAGTGATGACAATGAGCGATTGGGCTGCCTATTTGGACAGGATTCTAACGATGTCGGGCGAACAGTTATTGCAAGGCTCGGGCAGTGTTTCTCACGAACAGGCGATGGAGCATGCTACAACAGAGTACCGCAAGTATAAGCAACGTACGATTAGCGATGCCGAGCGAGATTACCTCTTATCCATTAAGTCAATAGAAGATTCTATAACCAAGAAAGGCAATTAAGTCTTGTGTGCATCTTGTGCTATCGTCAAGAGAGAATGCAACGTATGTTGTAGGTACCACCACTATCTCTGGATTCGGTAGCTCCACACTTTTCCACATCCTTCACGACATATCCCACCATTCCGCAGGAAAAGACAACAAAAGACATGTGTTAATTTCCTCCTCCCTTGCTTGGAGTTAGACTATTTTTGCTATATTTGCAATGTCATTAAGACAAATTAAGCGCTAAAAGCAACATTCTCGCTGGTGAACCTAGGAAATTCATTTGGTAAGGGAATAGGCTTGATATCCGCATTGTACCTGCTCATGAACGGCAGGTAATGATGTGCGTATATTGCTATCCGTATACTGCATGCACATGCATCCGCAAGGGTGCATTGGCATTTGATATTTCTAAGGTCATCAGCCCGAACAAGGCTGATGGCCTTAGTGCGTTTAGAATGACAGGAACTGATTAATTATTAACCTTATAAACAAAGTATCATGGGACTTATTAACAATTTGATGGATCGTTTCAAGAATGCAGAGTTTACCGTAGCACCTCAGAAAAAACTGAAGACTATTTCTGCAGATTTCAAGAATGCTTTTGACCTTACCTTGGTGTTCTACAAGGGTGTGCAGATTGCTGATGGCGATCTGACACTTGCCGCCTTGAACAAGAAGACCACAAAGGATGTGAAGAGCACTGCCGATGGTTTGAAGATAAAGGCAAGCATGAAGGTAGGTGATGCAGAAAAACTTTTCGACACTCAATTCGGTATCACCGTGCAGATCAAGGATAAGACCGGCAAGAAACTTGTCCCCAACGAAATCACTATTGGTCAGGCAGCACGAGGCGAGTATTAAAAAATGGCTACGTTAGTTAATATTGTCAGCAAAGATGTATTTGCGTTTTTGGAGAGTAATAATGAATTGCTCTTCAATGAGCGCGATTTCCAAATACACCTTGCCACATGGCTTCGGAATTCTGCTAATGCCTATGATGATGTAGATGTGGAATACTATGTACCTTGGCAGGAGCTTGAAAACTATATTTGGAGAAGTGAGTTACGGTTGGATATCGTTGTTAAGAAAGATGGCGAATATTGCCCTGTAGAATTAAAATACAAGACCAAAAAAGTAGAGAGGAAGATTTCTCGTTTTGACGAATTACTCAGTGACGAGGTTGTTGTGATGAAGAATCAGGGGGCACAAGATTTGGGTATGTATGATTTTTGGAAAGATATTCGCCGGGTGGAATTGGTACGTAACCGCTTTAAAAAGGTAAAGAATGGTTTAGCGGTCTTTGTAACTAATGATGTATCCTATACCAAGGAGAGCAAGTCATCATCTAACCACTATCTTTTTGGAATGACCGGAGAGGTAACTCGTTTAAAGTACAAGCATTGGGGCAATCCCGAAAGCACGTGTGCAAAGACCCATCCTAACTTTGATGTCGAACAAACATACTATATTGAATGGCATAGCCGGAAGACAGATAACGTGGAATTTCATTATTGTATTGTGTCTATTTAAAAACTTATAGAATCATGGCAAAGAAATCGGTAATAGCAGGCGAGTACATCCTGTCTGTATTGGATAGTGGTAGTATTGAGGTTTACCGCATATACGACAACGTAAAGGGTGCGCTTCGCGAGGTTGCAGAAAAGGAAGGTTTTGAGTACGATGCCAATTGGACAACTCGTCAGCTGGGCTCTAAACTTATAGACTATCTTATCGAGAAAAAAGGTAAATAAGAATCATGTTAAACATTAAATTTTAAAATTATGGCAGAATTCAAATTGGATGGCCGCATGAAGGTCAAGACTTTGAAGGAGAACTTCAAGAAGAATTTTGGTAGCACATTGCGTGTGTACAAGAGCATCACCTGCAAGGGTACTATGGCTGACGACAACGCTACATTGGCTTCTCTCCGCGCAGAGGGTGCAAAGGGTGGCGAGCTCACCGTTGGTGGCAACCTCCGCGTTGGCAACTTCGAGAAGAAGATTGCTGAACTCTACGGCATTGGCGTACAGGTAGCTAACGCTGACGACAGCAAGTTGGCAGACAATGAGGCAACTCTCGTTGCTGCAGGTAAGTAATACTTACAAGACACTTTTAGGTATGTGGGGCCTGACCGCCCCACATATCACAAATATTAGAAAAACACAAGCAACATGAGCAAAGAGTATTACAAGAAGCGCATTATTGATTTACGTGCTGCAATGGCAAAAGAAAAAGAGGCCAAAAAGCGTGATAACGAAACCTATGCTGGTTATATCAAGCGTGCCTCAAGTGCAGAATACAAGGCTTCTTATAGAAAGCAGAAGATTGACCGTGCTGCATCCCACGACCGCAATATCGAGAACTACAAACGCCAGATAGAAAGTGCAAAGGACTCTCTAAAACGTTGCAAATAGGATGTGAGACTCATAACTATTACATTCGTCTTAGAAATGCTTGTATAACATGCTATATGCAAGAAAATAACCTACCACTAAAAAATATAAGATTATGAAGATTCCAGGAATGAGTTTTTCTCTCAAGAGAGCTGTTGGCGTAAGTGCTGTAAAGCAGAAGATAGCCAAGAAGACTGGTATTCCAACCACCAAACAGGGATTGGAGCGCAAGATAGGCGGTGCGATTATGAAATCAATATTTGGGAAGAAGAGATAGTTATGAAGATACATATTATAATATTATTTGTACTGGCAGTACTATGTGGATGTACTGGAGGTACAGAAAGTACAGATTGTACTGAAAGCAGCGATCCCATTGATGAATACAACGAGGTCTTTGCACAGGTGCAGAAACTGGAAAAGATTGTAGAAACCGCCGACTGGAGCGTATTTTCTGCTGAGGAATTGAAGCAGATGCACACCATTGGCAAAGAACTGTACTACGACTACAATCCTATGGATGTGACACCCGAACAGGCCAGCGCTTGCGAGACGCTGAAAACCAGTGTCAGGAATCTGCGAGAACAGATAGTTAGCAAAAGCAGCGATGCCATAAAGGAGGCGGCAGTTACGGCATATAACCATACAGATATGCTTATAGAAGCAGCAGAGGTTTATCCCGTGTATCTTCAAAAGGGCGAAACGCTGAATGTCGTGGCAAGTTCTGAGCAAAGATTTACTCTCAAGATAAGCAATGCCAACAGTCGCAGTGTGCTCAACAGTTTTGTTGCCAAGACATCGGTGGAGCATAGCATGGAGATAAAGAATACCGCCATATACCTTGTGGAAGTAATCCCGACAAAGGCACAGTATATGGATTTGTCTGTCAAGTATAATGTAGCAGATTTGTCACGTCTGACTTCACCAACACCAATAGATACAGAGCAGGTGGAGTGCTCAAAGGGAGATTTTGGAGCCAAGGGCGTACCAGGTATTTTTATGAACAAATGCTTTGAGGAGCCACGCAAGTTTACCTTGCGCGGACAAATCAAGGCAGCCTTCTCTGGCGGAGGCGCAAAGGCATTGGTGGCAGTGCAGGTTCCTGCTGGCACAACGGATATCCTATATTCCATGCGTATTGACACCAGCGAGAGCAACCGCGATGAAGATGGAGAGTTTCATGACAACCTGAACCACTCCTATACTCGTGTGAAGTTCCTCGGCTTGCCCCTGTATGAAAAATCATCGAGCATTGGCCTGCTAAATACACTGCTTGACGACAACCGTCCTTTACGTGATGAGGATGCCTACTGCAATATGTATGTCTTCCGCAATCAGGCACAGGCGAAACTATTTCAGGATGGCAAGAAACCAGCATCGCAGTTAAAGTATGATGTTGACTATTCTACCGTTGGCACCCAGTCGTGCAATGGACGCATACCCATGAAGGGAACAAGGAAAATATATCTTGGCTTTGAAAACGAGCGCATGCGATACACCAACTATCTGTGGGTGGAAGTAGAGGCCATTGTTCCCAAAACGGTATATTACAAGACAAAATATAGTATTGACCAAGCAACGTGAAAATACTCATTACCGGCTTTGAGCCGTTTGGGAGCAACAACGAAAATTCATCATGGGTGGTGGCCAATAAGGTTGCCACCCAAAATACTTTTGGCATAGACATAGCACTTGAACTTATGCCTGTTAGTTTCAGGTCTGTGGCAAAGACATTGAGAACAGCAGTCATGAGACACAATCCCGACCTACTAATTATGCTTGGGCAGGCAGGAAGCAGCGACAAGGTCAGATTGGAACGAATAGCCATAAACATGATGGATGCCAGGAATGCCGACAATGACGGATTCATTCCTGATGAAGAGCCAATAAACACAGGAACTCCTGTAGCACTGTTTACAAATACTGATATAAAACAGTTGTACAATGCTATTGTAGAACAGAGCATTCCAGTAAAGATCTCCAACTCCTGCGGGCTGTATGTATGCAATCGCATATACTACGAGGCACTGATGCTATGCAATGAGATAAACAAGATGAAGGCTATCTTTGTGCATCTGCCTTTGTATTACGGACAGAGAGATGCAAAAGAGAATCAGCATACGCTACCGCTTGATAAAATGGAAAAGGCAATAAATGTAATCATTAACAAATTAAGAGAAGAATGACCGTAAGAGAATTTAAAAAGAGGCTTGCACGAATTTTTGACAACGACCTGCGTACAAGACAATGGGAGAACTATCCAGATTATGTAATCATCGGTTTGATTGTCATCAGCACATTGTCGGTGTTTATATCCACATTCAAAATCTCGCCATTTTGGGAAAGCGTACTTGGTGTCATTGACATTGTTACGGTCATAGCCTTCACCATAGAAGTAACGCTGCGTATATGGAGTGCAGATGAACTAAACGAAAAGTATAAAGGCTTTTGGGGCAGAGTAAGATACTGTTTAACGTTATATGGTTTGATAGATATTCTCTCTACATATACATTCTATGTGTCTCTGTTCCTTCCTCTGCCGTATTCGGTACTGAAATCGTTGCGAGTGGTTCGTTTGCTCCGCGTGTTCCGATATATGCATTCGTTTCGCCTGTTGCAACAGGCTTTATCTTCTAAAGCCAAGGAGATGTGGGTATCGCTGCAGTTCCTGGTAATCATAACACTGATGCTCTCGTTTGTATTATTCTTCTACGAGAATAACGCACAACCGGATGTGTATGACAATGGTTTGCGCTCTGTGGTATGGGCTTTTGCGCAGTATATCGGTGACCCAGGCGGTTTTGCCGATACGCCACCAATTACATTTGCAGGTAGAATGATTGCATGTGTGATAGGTTTGCTGGGGATTGCTATCTTTGCCGTTCCTGCTGGTCTTGTGGGTGCTGGTTTCTCAGAGGCAATGGAGAATGAGAAGAAAGATAACGAAATTGCGAAAAACACCAAGAAACTTCATAAGGCGTTTGAACGAAAGTTTGACCGCCCAACCGGTTTTCAAATTGTTCCTCAGCACCTTTCCGTATGCGACATTCAGGCAAGGATGGGCATGAAGGCCGATGACATTTTAGATGCCGTGGAAAGATCCAATAATTTCAGGCTGATAAACCTTGCTGTTACACAAACCATAGACGAACATCCTCAAGACAAACTGGCCGTAGAACATTTTATAGTAAATCGTCCATATGGTTGTTGCATAGATAGAGGGTCCAAGGTAACTATCGTGTCACCAGGAAGCGTCATTGAACCATGTATTGGCAATTTCTCATATTACATAGCCCTCATTGGAGGTTTTAATTACATCAGTCGCGAACTGGGCGAACTGCGACCATACCGTTCATATTATGCCTTTGCAGATCGCTATAAGCAGGAAGAAAACCTGCCACTTTATATGGAAGACCTGGAACGCCTGACATCACGCGAGGGAAGTTGGACACTTACAACCCTGGTGGCTAGTGGCGCCAATGAGCCAAGTTACCCAACTATTTTCCATTTCTCTAATGGTGGACCAAAAGGAGAAGAAAACTTCGAAGGCGAGAATCTTATAGTCAAGGATGTAATGGCCTACAAAGCTTTCTTTAAGGATCTAACAGCAGAATTGGAGGAGAAGTTTGCAATGACTTCGGACCACCAGCGTTATCATAATTGCAGTATGCCCAATATCTTTGCTCGTAAATTTGAACCAGGCAAGGGTTGTGAAAACAACATCATCCTGCGCATTGCATGGAGTGCCTGTCTGTGGGATTCTCGTCGCATAGCAATAGCAAAGACCATTGCCGATGCCCTGAACAGGCATTTTGAAAACGACATAACAAAGGAATACTCCCCAGACCTGACAGCGAAAAAGTGCGGGTATTAATACAAATATTAAATACTTTATGGCTTGGAAAATAGTAAGATTGCACGGTTGGTGGGTATCATTTGAACGCGACAACGAATGGCATAAAAAACATAAAGAGGTTTCTGGTTTCTGGTCAGTAGATAAAATTGATGTAGAAGGAGAATCTATTTGCTGTCGGACCTCAGACCTTGAGGTTATTGATATGGGTAAAATTGTATCAAAATATCCTCTAAACACCTTTGGACTCAAACGATGTAAGAGTCGAGGATGCTATTCCTTTAAGATTAACACACGAGAGTTTGAACCAAAGAAATTACAACTTCATTATGCCCATGTTGTTATAAAAATTGGCAATGAGGAGATTGATACAGGGAATAATATTATTGAGCACATAACTTATAACGGTCGCAGATATCAACTCCAAAATGTTGATAATGACGGCCATGAGAGTACATTTCAGTCAACAATATGGCACAAATCTCCCTTTATTTATAACTATTGTGGAGGATTTAGTGAAGGGTTAGCACCTATTGAGTTGAATGATTGGTGGGGATATATAGACACCAACGGTTGTGTGGCTATTCCTATAGAGTGGAAATTTGCACAAGGATTTCACGATGGACTTGCTGTAGTAAAGAATGACTGTCATCAATGCGGATTTATAGACACAACTGGTCGAGAGGTTATTGCATGCGAGTATGAGGATGTCCATCCATTCGTAGAGGATTTGGCATATTTTGAGGTGGAAGATGGAGAAACATTTGGTTATATAGACAAGAAAGGGAACGAGGTTATTCCGTGTATTCACAGAATATTTTCGACAAGTCTTGAAGATGAGTATCTCCACGATTTTAGCTGTGGAGTTGCTCTTGTTCGAAATGAACAATACTTTTTAGGTTATATAGATAAACAAGGAAGGGCTATTACTCCCATTGTGTACACTTGGTTAGAACCGTTTAGCGAGGGGCTTGGGGCTGCTCGTAAAGATAAATTAGCAGGATTCATAGATACAACAGGGGCCTCTGTTATTCCATTTATCTACTCTGAGGTAAAATCTTTCTCTAATGGACTAGCTCCCGTGAAGATGGATGGGAAATGGGGATATATTGACAAAGAAAATAATCTTGTTATACCTTGTAAATTTGACAAGGCTTACGGTTTCAGAGGGGATGGATTGGCTATCATCGGATTGAGGGGGAAAGAGGGATTTATTGATAAGTCTGGAAAAATTGTCATATTTCCCAAATACACAGAGGTATTCCCCTTTAGTGAGGGAATGGCAATAGTAAAAAGAGGCAAGAAATACGGATTTATAAATCTTAAAGGCGAGT
Organism: Bacteroidaceae bacterium; assembly: GCA_045645045.1. Classification (GTDB taxonomy): domain Bacteria; phylum Bacteroidota; class Bacteroidia; order Bacteroidales; family Bacteroidaceae; genus Physcousia. The sequence continues at coordinate 24,443 of JAZRIA010000033.1, forward strand.
TGGTGTTTCCTTGTCGTTACGATTGGTGTGATTGCTTCAAAAGAGGCTTTGCAATTGTAGAAATTTCAGATAAATACGGTTGCATTGACAAGGAAGGTAATGTTGTTATACCGATAATATATGATAGTCTAAGCGGACCATACGGAAATTTGTTCGCAGTCGGATTATATGAGAAGTATGGATTCATTGACATTAACGGGAACACTCAAATTGGAGAAGATAAAGTATATAAGGCACTGTCTAAAAAGTACGACCAAGTATTTATAAACAATGGAAAGGTGCGTACTTACTCCTTTGCGCTAGATGGCAAATATGGTCTTGCAGATACAGAGGGTAACGAATTGATACATCCACGTTACGATTGGCTCGGCAATAGTTTTGAGGAAGACATGCTCATTGTTGGAGTTCGAGGAAAGGGTTTGGGTTTCGTAAATAGACATGGGATAGAAATTGTTCCGCCAACATATGATGAAGCAAGAGACTTCTATCAAGGTCAAGCTTCTGTGCGTTTGAATGGCAAATGGGGAGCAATAGATAAACGCGGAAAAATTGTTGTGCCGTTAATTCACACTACAACAGGTAGGCATATAGAGAATATCTATACTGATGAGTAGATTGGGAAATGCTATTTTTAAAAATTATTGAGACTATATGGTATCAATTAAAAACACCAATTATGGTTTATTTACTATAAATAATAAAAACTTATTACTATGAAATCAAGTATTATAGATGTTCCTCGCAAACACACACAAGAAGACCTCTTTGGTATTCAAGTATACCAGGAGGCCTTGATTAAGTACATACGTCTAACTGATACCCCAATAACAATCGCACTGCAGGGTGAATGGGGAAGCGGAAAGACGTCACTTATGAATTTGTTGCGTTACAATCTATGCGAGTCAGAAAACGCATCTTATTTCCCTATCTGGATTAACACTTGGCAGTACTCTTTGATGAAGACTCCGCAACAAGCCATTATATCTATTCTTGAGGGAATAATCAACCAGATTGGTGCACTGAATCCCAATCAGTCGCATTGGAATGAAAGTAAGAAGAAGATAGGCTCTATTTTCAAGAAGATGGCTACGGTTGGAACAAAAGTGGCGGCAGGTGCAGTTGGAATAGATGGTGGTCTTGTCGACGAATTGCTTGCCAACGATGCTGCCCAACCCGAATCAGATATAATCCAACTGAAAAATGAGATACTAAAACTGATCGACACTGCATTGCTTCAAGACACTTCTAAATGCGGTTTTGTCTTTTATATAGATGACCTTGATAGAATAGATCCTCCAGTAGCGGTAGAGATATTGGAACTGATGAAAAATATCTTTGACCTTGAAAGATGTGTTTTTGTGCTTGCAATAGACTACGACGTGGTTATCAAGGGACTGAAACCGAAGTTCGGAGAACTGACAGACGCAAATGAGCGAGAGTTTCGTTCTTTCTTTGACAAAATCATCCAGCTGCCATTCTCAATGCCCGTCGCCTCATACAATATTGACACATTCCTGGTAGATGCATTGGGTAAAATAGAGTTTTTTACTCAACAGGAGTTAGACGACCATTCGTTGGCAGAAACTTTGTCCGAGATAGCTCATTTGTCGGTGGGTTCCAATCCTCGCTCGCTAAAGCGTCTGACCAACACTCTTGCACTGATTTCTATTATCAACGAAACACAGTGTAGTTCGCAAAATGAAGAGGAAGTAACATACGACAGACAATCAAAAGTGCTAAATTTCGCAATGGTTTGCATGCAGATTGCTTATCCGTATATTTACAATCAATTGACCGAAGAGCCGGACTTTAAGGCTTGGAACGAAAAGATTGCCTCAAAACTGAAACTCCGCCCACTTACCGAAATGGAGCAAGTGTCACTTGACTCTGCAGATGAGTTTGACGAGGTATGGGAGAAGATCGTTTATCGTATGTGTCAGAAAGAGACATTCCTGAGTAGCCGCGCATTTAGCGTGTCTTTATTGCTCAACAAGATTGCGGAACTGATAAATAACGACGAGCAATTAGGGAAGATTGTCTCCTCTATCCTTGAACTCTCTGCCGTTACCAATCTAAAGGCTTTTGATGGCCCAATGAAAAAACCTGGAGAACGAAATCGCGACACTTCATCGTATCGTTTCAATGGCAAGGTATATACCAAGAAGACAGAGTTCGTGTATGATGTGGTTAGTTACTATGTCAACGAGCATCCAACGATAACGCATGAGGGTCTTAAAGAAGCATTTTTCTTTAAGAAGAACATGGACAGGGTCTTTATGGATTATGAAAAATACCTGGAATTACTAAACGAAAAAGGTGCAGTAGATTTCTTTGGTCGCCGTGCCGATATCCCAACAATACAATTGGCGGACAAGAAGATCGTTATCGCAACGAATTGGCCAACAATGGTAAGTGGCAAACCTGCCGAATTTGCAAAACTACTTGAGGTTTTGCAGAAGAAAATAGGTTATAAGGTCGAAAATTGCTAATCCCATAAACAAGCATGCCCTGCAAAGCAACGCAGAGTCATTATCAAGACTCCACTGCTTTGCAGGGCATGCTTGTTTACTGCCAT
>JAZRIA010000034.1:0-8170 GCA_045645045.1 Bacteroidaceae bacterium
TGGGGATGACGCCACCGTTAGCATTGTGTGTGGGAGTCATGTTGCTGGGATTGCCACGGCCATGCAAACCAATCACCATCATGTCCATATCGTTGAAGCGGTTCACGCCACCATACATCCACAGGTCGCGCACCTGGTCAAGACCGGTTAGCACACCTGGCAGAAGACCCTCGCCTACCCAGCACTCGCGCTGGTCATAGGTGGCACGCCAACTGCTGCCGCCTGCCTCGGCACCCCAAAGCCAGGGCTGGTTGGTGCCCCACTCACAGATGTTGAAGACGAAGGGACGGCGTCCCTCTGCCTGGCGACGGGCATTGACATCGGCTATCACCTTGCCCATCATCTTGTAGCTGGCATAGGCGGCATCCTCGTTGTTGCAGAAGTCGTACTTGAGCATATCCACGCCCCAACTGTCCCACATCTCCATGTGAGGACGCTCGTAGCCATAGGAACCTGGCTGTATGCGTGCGCAGGTCATGGTACCGGCATCGGAATATATGCCCACAATCATGCGCTCGTCCACTGACTTCACGTCCTGAATGAAACCTGTGATGCCGCCAGGGAACTTCTGTGGGTTATATGTCAGCTTGGACTTGTCCATCTGTGTGGTAGCCCATCCGTCGTCGATGACGATGGTATTGTATCCGGCATCTATCAGACCCTTGGACTTCATGCCACGGAGCACGCCCATCAGTTTGTCGTGCGAGATGTTGCAATCAAACCAGTTCCAGGTGAGCCAAGACATCATGGGAGTGGGCGATTGAAGGTGGGTGCTAACGGTCAGGCTCACCTTTGTCTCCGTAAAATCGCCCTCGGCATCCTGAATCTTCACGGAATAGGTGTACTCGCCCTCCTCCATGGGTGCACGTCCGTAGAGATATCTGTAGGCATTGCCCTTGGAGATACGGTCTTCCTTCATGGCCAGGGTGGTGATGGTGCCAAAGTCCACACCAACGATGCTCTCGCCTGCATTGGGCACCAGCTTGTGCATATACTCAGCACCGGGCAGGGCAAACATAGTGGTGGCGCATGCCATGGTACCCACCGAGGGGTCTACGATGTTCCATACGCTGTTCACATCGCTTGCCGTCCACAGGTTCAGCACACAATTGTCCTCTATGCCGCCGGTAAAGTTCCATGCCGGAGAATTACCATCGGGACGTGCCACACTGCCTGGCACCACGGTAACGCTCTCGCCATCGTTGCCCAGGACTATCTTCCATGTGTTGGCGCCAGACTTGTCAGCCGTAAACTTCACGTTGCTCTGCGATGTCTGCTTCACCACGGCACCGTTGGAGGCCTGGGTATAGTAGACATAACTCTGCGAAGCCTTGTCGTAGATATAGTACAGGCCAACGTTCTCCGTGTCTTCCAGGAAGAGGAAGCGGTCGGCCTCGGACTTCTTCTTGGTATGCCCCATGTTGCTGGCCGTGGTCTTGACATAAGCCTTGGGCATCTTCATGAGGTACTCCTTGGCCTCTGCCTCGTCTACGGCAAGGGCGGGGATGAACATCTGGCGGAAGTCCACATTGATTTGCATATTCACGTTGTCCACGGACATCTCAAAACCCATGCCACCGCCCACGGTAACCGTGATATCGGCATCCGTGAGTTTGCGTGATACCTCTACCTCCACATTGCCCTGGGCATTCACGCCCTTATAGTCCTTGCCATCAATGGTGATGGTGGCTCCGTCGGGCATGCCTGCAGAGAAAAGGATGTACTTGTAGACAATCACCTGAGGTTCCACAACCTCAAAGTGGAAGTTCTCACATCCGTCTGCCTTCCATCCGTCCAGACGGTAGTTGCCGTCCGAACCAGGTCCGTCGCAGAAGAGGTAATTGCCTTGGTCATTGCCAGTGCGGAAGGTGTAGGTGTCCTCGCCTTCCACCTTGGTGATGGCAAACCTGCCAGCCGAGGAGAGACCTTCGTTCAGGGGCACATTGTGTCCGCCAGGGGTAACGTTGCCCATGAACTTGCCCGTCTCATAGCTCTTGATATGGTACTTGAACTCGTCCGTTGCGCCATCGGCAAGGACAAACTCCCACACCTGGCTGTTGTCTGATTCCGTCAACTGGGCGGAATAGGCGTGCGAGGACGCTGAGGTCCAATACAACTGCTGGCCTGGCTGACGTGCAGTGTTGTACAGGCGATAATACTTTCCCTCCTCGGGGAACTCTGCCTGCGCCATCATGGGAAGCAGCATCGCCAAAGATACGATTGCTGTTAAGGTTCTTTTCATTGTATGTTTTGTTTAAGCATTTCCGTCAGGTAAGGTGCGGTGTAGCCGATGCCGGCTTCTACCATTTCCTCGGGTGTGCCGGAGAAGAGTATCTGTCCACCATTGCGTCCGCCCTGGGGACCCATCTCTATGATGTGGTCGGCGGCCTTGATGACGTCCAGGTTATGCTCCACGACAACCACGGTATTGCCCTTGTCCACCAGACGGTTAAGCACGCCGAGCAGGACACGGATGTCCTCGAAGTGCAAACCCGTGGTGGGTTCGTCCAGGATGTACAGGGTGCGGCCCGTATCGCGCTTGGCAAGTTCGGTGGCAAGTTTCACTCGCTGGCTCTCGCCTCCCGACAGAGTGGTGCTTGGCTGGCCGAGTTTAATATAACCAAGACCAACGTCCTGAAGCACCTTTATCTTCTGCAGTATGCTTGGCTGGTTCTCGAAGAACTCTACCGCCTGGTTAATGGTCATATCCAGAATGTCTGCTATACTCTTGCCACGGAAGCGCACCTCCAGCGTTTCACGGTTGTAGCGCTTGCCACGGCATTCCTCGCAAGGCACCATCACGTCGGGCAGGAAGTTCATCTCTATGCTCTTGTATCCATTGCCCGAACAAGTCTCGCACCTTCCACCCTTCACATTGAAGGAGAAGCGGCCAGGCTTGTAGCCACGAATCTTTGCTTCGGGAAGGTCCACGAAGAGGTTACGAATATCGTTGAACACGTTGGTGTATGTGGCAGGGTTGCTACGCGGTGTGCGACCGAGGGGAGTCTGGTCAACATCCACCACCTTGTCCACGTTCTCCAGACCCTCAACAGAATCGTATGGCAAGGGGTCGGTGAGCGAGCGGTAGAAGTGTTGCGAGAGGATGGGGTGCAGGGTGTCGTTGATGAGCGTGCTCTTGCCCGAACCGCTCACACCCGTTATGCAGATGAGTTTGCCTAGGGGGAAGGTGGCGGTAACGTCCTTCAGGTTATTGCCCTTGGCGCCATGTATGATAATGCTTTTGCCGTTGCCAGGACGACGCATGGCAGAAACCTCTATGCGTAGTTTGCCCGAGAGGTAGCCGCTGGTCAGCGTGTCGGCCTTGAGCATGTCGGGATACGTGCCCTGATACACCACATGTCCGCCGGCACGACCGGCACGAGGACCGATGTCCACAATCCAGTCGGCATTCTCCATCATCTCCTGGTCGTGCTCCACCACGATGACCGAGTTGCCTATGTCGCGCAAGGACTTCAGGGAGGCTATCAGACGGCTGTTGTCCTTCTGGTGAAGACCTATGGAGGGCTCGTCCAGGATGTAGAGCACGTTCACCAGTTGCGAACCTATCTGTGTGGCCAGTCGTATGCGCTGGCTCTCTCCGCCACTGAGCGAAACGCTGGTGCGCGAGAGCGAGAGGTATTCCAAACCTATGTCCAAGAGGAAACGCAAACGTGTGCAGAGTTCCTTCAGTATCTCGGGTGCTATCTTGCGCTGGTGGTCGTTGAGGTGCTCGTCCAGTGACATGAGCCACTCGTAGAGTTCGCCCAGGTCCATCTCTGCCAGTTGGGCAATGTTCTTGCCGGCTATGAAGAAGTGCAGGGACTCCTTTCTAAGGCGCTGCCCGTGGCAGTCGGGGCATTGGGCACTGCGGTTGAACTGGTCGGCCCATTTCTGTGCCGAAGCGCTCATGTCAGAGTCGAGCATCTGACGGATATACTTTACAAGACCGTCGTAGTCGGTAAAGTAATCGCTCGATGTGCGTGCCACGGCGGCAGGTATGCGAAGGCGCTCGGTACTGCCGTTCAGTATCTCGTCCATTGCCTCGCGCGGCAATTGCCCTATGGGCGTGTCCAGTGTGGCATCGTAGCGTTCCAGCACTGCCTGTATCTGCCAGAATATCATTGCCTGGCGTGCCTTGCCAAGAGGTGCTATGCCACCCTGACGGACGCTGAGTTTGGGGTCGGGGAAGACCTTCTCCTCGTCTATCAAGGACACCACGCCAAGGCCCTTGCATCGGGGGCAGGCACCCTGGGGGGAGTTGAAGGAGAAGTCGTGAGGTGCAGGGTCGCGGTATGCTATGCCACTGGTGGGACACATGAGGCGGCGGCTATAATGCCTGAGTTCACCCGTTTCCAGGTCAAGGACCATGATGAATCCCCCACCCTGCTGCATGGCGGTGGAGACGCTTTGGCGCAGACGGTCGCCATCCTTTTCGGCAACACGCAGACGGTCCACCACCACCTCTATGTCGTGGTTTTTGTAGCGGTCCAGCTGCATGTCGGGCAGGAGTTCCTCCATCTCGCCGTCAATGCGGGCATAGAGGTAGCCCTTCTTGCGCACGCTCTCCAGCAGTTCGCGGTAATGTCCCTTGCGGTTCTGCACCACGGGAGCAAGGATATAGACACGTCGCCCTTCATACCTTTCCAGCATGAGGGCAACAATCTGTTCCTCGGTGTAGCGTACCATCTTCTCACCGCTAACATAGGAATGGGCCTCGCCCACTCGGGCATAGAGCAGACGGAGGAAGTCGTAAATCTCGGTGGTGGTGCCCACGGTGGAGCGCGGATTGCGGTTGGTGGTCTTCTGCTCAATGCTGATTACTGGCGAAAGACCGCTGACCTTGTCCACATCGGGGCGCGACATGCCTCCGAGGAAATTGCGTGCGTATGCCGAGAAGGTCTCTATGTATCGGCGCTGACCCTCGGCGTATATGGTATCGAAGGCCAGGCTGGACTTGCCCGAACCGCTCAAGCCGGTTATCACGGTGAGCGATCCGCGTGGTATCTCCACGTCCACGTTCTTCAGGTTGTGCTCGCGGGCACCTTCAACTATGATTTTATTGTTTGACATAGGTAAGATTCCTCAGACCCTCTCAGACCCTCCCCCTTACCCTGTCCGCGCGTCGAACTGGGAAGTTCTCCCCTCACAAGGTACAGAAGCACATTCGGTGCTTCTTCCAAAGACCTTGCTCGCCACAAGGGAGGGGAGTATAATGTATTAGGAAGTTAGGGGTTAGTATCTATGTTTTGAGGTTAATGTTTAATGTTTAACGTTTATGATTACGTCCCTACCATCGGATGTTCTTTCTCTCTGTTGTAACCACTCCCTCCCCTTGTGGGAGGGCTGGGGAGGGGTCTTCCCCCTCACTCCTCCACGTAATCCTGGCTCTTGTGCGTGAACACGTTTATGGTTTTCTTCAATCGGTACTTGGTGCCGTCGGCTCCCTTGGCATTGACAACAAGGTAATAGGCACCGTTGCGCACATAGCTGCCACCCACGCGTCCGTCCCAGCCTTCTGCCACATCATCCCACTGGTATAGGCGCTGGCCCCAACGGTTGAACACGGCGGCATGAAACTCCACTATGCTCTGGTACTCCTTGGCCTTGAGAATGTCGTTCTGTCCGTCGCCATTGGGGGTGAAAGTGTTAGGGAACTCCAGTTTGCTTCCGCTTATCTGCAGGGTGAAGATGATGGAATCCATGTCCTCCGAGGGATATTCCCACTTCATTTCGCCATTGGTGAAGGTGGCCTTCAGGCGCACCTTGTACGTGCCCTTGTGGATGAAGTCGTAGTCGAGATTCTCCTCAAAGCGGTGCACCAGTTCGAAGAAATGGTTGCCCATGGAACCCGTCACGGTATCCACCTGCACCACCCAGTCGTAAGTCACATCCCAACCATCCGCATCCTGAGGATTGGCAAAGAAAAGTCCGTTGAGCGGAGCATTCTGTATATCCGTCAGTTGCAGGTCGTCAGGATAACTGCCCGTCAGCACCTCGCCCTCGGGATTGGTGTACGTCACCTCGGGCCTCAGCGATGGCATCGTCTGCGCCATGCCCATCATGGACACGAGCATCAGAATCAAAAGGTGTATATATCGCATATGTAATATATTATATAAGGTGTATTTTTGCCTATAATTCCATGCAAAGATAAAGTAATGAAATGAAAAAAGCCTTTATCTTATCTCCTGCTTCAAAAGTTCGTAAATGTACGAAGGACTTTGTGCATAAAGTTCGCCCTCGCTATCTTGGAGAAATTTGTATACTTGGGATTCGTAAACTGTTTTCAGGGCAGATGGCAAATCAGAGCCATAGTCCTTTATAACAAACTCCGTAAGTTGGTCTATCGCACGATTAACAAGGAAATCTCTTTGATTGATGGTTATCATAATCTTCTAAGGTGTTTTATGGCTTTTTCTGTACCAAAAAAGTATTGGTTGTTCAGTTCCTTAAAGGTAAGTTCATTAGCTAAATCATCAATAGAGAGCGTTCCCTCTTCATAGCGTCCCAATAAGTAGGCAACACCGTCGTTAGCGATAGGACCAATAACTATGTCGTAGCTGTGAGAAAAGCCTATAGCCTTATTCCTATTGTTAAAGATAAATTCTGCCCACTCCTTGCACGGACATTCAAACCTTAGCACGTTCAGAATACCAGCATTTAACAATGATTCATCAAATTCGTATTCTTGAATAATGGGGTATCCTCCGAATAGTCTTGCCTTCTTTATTGCAAGTTGCTCGGCTTGTAAACGAATATCGGTAAGATAGAAACCTTGACCAAAATCCTTGAACCTATTGGATTTTGAAATATCTATCTCCTTAAAATCCATGTATGTTCCATGATACAATTTCATTTTAGCGTTCCTCCGTTATTAGCACAATATACTATCAGGTCATCTACAGCATCATCTATGGATTGCAAGTGTTCTATTTCGTAGAACTCAACAAGGAAGTCTATTCCCTTGAAGGCATACAAATATTCAAACGCCATTTTAACTGAGAGTTTGAAGCGCTTTGCAAATGCCCGAATACATGCATTGGTATAAGGAATTTGATATTTGTTTCCCATTCTATTATCGCTATTGCTTTGATGATAATTCCATGCAAAGATAACGTAATGAAATGAAAAAAGCAACATTTCCAATTGGAAAGTGATTTGTTCCAAGGAAAGTTGCCTTTATGGGGAGGATAGGTTCCACAAGTCAACATTTTCTGTTTACAAAGATACAACATTCCCGTGGCGATGTGTGAATAGAAAGAAATATCATGCTATTGCCTCGTGAGGCGCGGGCAAAGAGAATATGAGACGAGAGGCTGTGCATCGTGAGGTGTGCGGTATGGCATCGTGAGGTGTGAAAAGCGTGACGCGTGACAAGCGTGACAGCAAAAATAAGGGGGGGTACAACCCTTCTGCACCAGCAAAACAACAGTATTCTACTATATAGTTCTATATATACTATTTAGGTAAGTTTATATGAGTTTACCCTACTCGTTATAGATTTTTAACATTTGACTGCAAATTATTGCCAATCAATTATTTACTCTCTCAAACCACCTAATCTCCACAGATTTTAGGTGGTTTTTGGCACTTTGTAAAAAAGTCACCAAAGTTACTCATACCAACCCCCAAAATGGTTGGCTTATGAAAGATATAAACTTTGGAGCATTTGAATCGCTTTATGACTTCTACACAGCATTCCCAAATGAGGAAACATGTATCGCTTATCTTGAAAAGGTCTTATGGCCTAATGGCGTTGTATCACCTTATGATGTAAGTTCCAAGGTGTACAAGCGTGGCGATGGTTATTACCGCTGTAATAATACTGGTAAGAATTTCAATGTCCGTATTGGAACAATCTTTGAGAATACCAAGATCCCTTTGCGTAAATGGTTCCTTGCTATGTATTTCGTGGCTAATCATAAGAAAGGTATATCAGCCACCCAACTTTCTTCGGATATAGGTGTTACTTTAAAAACTGCGTGGTTTCTTCTCCAGAAAATACGTAGAACTTTTCATCGTGGAGTATATAGAATCAAACTTGACGGTGAAGTTGAATTAGATGAAACTTTCGTTGGTGGCAAGAATAAGAATCGTCACGCAAATAAGAAAGCAAAGAAATGCCAAGGCAGAGCATTCGTTGATAAAGTTCCTGTAATGGGTATGCTTG
>JAZRIA010000035.1:0-1293 GCA_045645045.1 Bacteroidaceae bacterium
TTGTGCCGTAAACATCAGGTTGCGAAGCTCATGCTCGTCCATGGGAGATGAAATAATCATATTCGGTACAGCCCTCAGACTGGTCATGTCAAAAGCACCATGATGCGTGGCTCCGTCTTCTCCTACAAGTCCCGCACGGTCAAAACACAATACCACATTCAGCTTACCGATGGCCACATCATGAATGATATTGTCAAACGAACGCTGCGCAAAGGCTGAATAGATGTTGCAGAAGGGGATTAGTCCGTCCTTGGCCATACCAGCCGAGAAGGTTACGGCATGACCTTCGGCAATGCCCACATCAAACGTGCGTTCGGGATACTTCTTCATCATGATGTTCATGCTGCATCCGGTGGGCATTGCGGGTGTCACACCCACGATGTTGGGATTTGCTTCGGCAAGTTCAAGCAAAGTCTCGCCAAAGACATCCTGATAGCGCAAAGGCTCATCTTCGTTTGTGCTTTCAAGGCGTTCTCCCGTCTCGGGATTGAACTTGCCCGGCGCATGCCAGATGGTGGCATTCTTTTCCGCTGCGGGGAAACCTTTTCCTTTGATGGTGTGTATGTGGAGCATCTTCGGACCGGTCATTCCCTTGATACTCTGCAAGGTATGCACCAGAGAGATTACGTCGTGTCCGTCCAGAGGCCCGAAGTAACGGATATCCATTCCCTCGAACACATTCTTCTGATTGGTCAGCAGGGACTTCAACGAATTGTTGAAACGCAGAATCTTGCGTTTGCGTTCCTCGTTGAGCCATCCCAACTTCAGCAGTTTTTGGGACATGCAGTATCGCAACGAGTTGTACCAGCTGCTCGTATGGAGCTGATGCAGATAATCGGTCATGCCTCCCACACTGCGGTCAATACTCATATTGTTGTCGTTCAGAATGATGAGTAGGTTGTTGGGCATGGTGCTGGCATTGTTCAGTCCTTCGTAAGCCAACCCGCCACTCATACTGCCATCGCCAATGACGGCAACCACCTTTCGGTCTTCATTGTGCAGATTGGCAGCCACAGCCATACCCAAAGCCGCTGAAATGCTAGTGGAGGCATGTCCGCTGGTGAACGTGTCATACTCGCTTTCTTCGGGAGAGGGGAAGGGCATAAGTCCATGCAGGCGGCGATAGGTGGAGAAACGGTCTTTTCTTCCTGTCAGAATCTTATGTCCTCCTGCCTGATGACCCACATCCCAAACAATGCGGTCATACGGTGTGTCATACACATAGTGCAATGCCACGGTCAGTTCCACTACGCCAAGACTACTGGCAAAATGGCCGGGGTTGCAAGAGAGTTG
>JAZRIA010000036.1:0-20167 GCA_045645045.1 Bacteroidaceae bacterium
AGAAGGTAAAGTCGGAAGCATCTGCAAAGCGGTCGGCCCATATCTCCAAGGCACGCTGGTAGCTTATGGCAGGAAGGAGTTCCTTCTTCATGATAATATTGCGAGGATTCTTGCCATAGAGAGTAGACGAAACGCTGTCTGCATACCATGAAAGAGGGTTGCTTTCCTTGCCCTGGAGCATGGTGTAGTACTGTGTCAGCATGTTCTGTGCAGCATCCATATCGGGCTGGAGTGGCTGGAACTGCAGGTACACCAACTGCATCATGGTCTCGAGATCCTGGCGTGAAGAACCGCCAGAGATGTATTCGTTCTGCGAACCCATGCTACCGTTTGCCTGAGCCTGCTTGCCGGCAAGCATCTTGCGGATATCGGTCTGCTTGTAACCGCCCAGTTTAGAAACAGAGCAAAGTTCGCCTGCTGCCTCCAGAGTGATGTAGTCCTCGGCACCGTAACGGTTGGTACCGCCGGGGCTGTATGCCTGCATGAGAATCTCGTTGTCGTTGTGGGTAGTGGGAAGCATTACCACACGAACGCCGTTGGACAGGGTCAGTTCCTTGGAACCATAAGCGCCGGCCTTGCTCTTCACCACCTTGCCAGGTGCGGGCAGGTTCTTGACAAGAGCACCGGAAGCTGTCTCGTCGACGAAAGCTGTTGTCTTAGCATCCATACCAGCCTTCACGGCAAGCAGCAGGCTGTCGGCAGAAGGTTGGGTGTAGCCTTCCTTCTCGGGATTCATTACCAAGACAACAAGATTCTTCAGGTCGCGAGAGAACATCTTGGCATACAGGGCATTCACCTCGTCCAGAGTGATAGTGGGCAGTATCTGCTTGTAGGCAGCCACCTCGGTTTCCAGTGACACAAGAGGCTCGTTGTTCAGGAAGTTGTTCAGGCACTCCTGAATGTAGGTGCCATTCTCGCGCTTGTTGCGGTTCTGGTACTGCAGGTCGATGGCAGAGAGGAACGATGCACGGCGGCGATCCAGTTCGCTCTGCAGGAAACCATGGTCCAGAATGGTGCACATTATCTGCACGGCAGCTGTTACAGAAGGGTATGTCTGTCCTTCCTTGGGAACGATATAAGAGTCGGTACACTTTGCCACCTTGGACAGGAGGAAGTCGCCCTCGCTGAAAGATGCCATCAGGAAGGGAGTTTCGGGCTTAAGGGTAATGTCCTGCATGCGAGAAGAGAACATACCCATCACCATGGACTTTACTGCCTGATGACGCAGATACTCCACTGTATTCTTCTGGTCCTCGGGCCACAAGGGCTGGTGCTTCTGCATCAGGGACACGATGGTCATGGTTTGCTCGGGATCCTTGTCGGTAACAACAATTGGCTCTTCATTGTCGTCCACACCATAGTAGATACGCTTGGCGGGGTTCTCGGGCAGGGTGATGGGAGAGAACATCTCCTTTATCTTGCCCTCAACATAAGCCACATCGATGTCGCCCACCACGATGATTGCCTGCAGGTCGGGGCGGGACCACTTGTGGTAATAGTCGCGCAAAGCCTGATAGGGGAAGTTGTCCACCACAGACATCAAGCCAATAGGCATACGGTTACCGGGACGGCTGTTGGACATCAGAGTGGGCAGCTGGCGGTCAAGGATACGCATCTGTGCAGAGTTGCGCTGACGCCATTCCTCGTGGATAACGCCACGCTCCTTGTCAATCTCCTTCTCGTCCAGAGTGAGGTCGCAACTCCAGTCGTGCAGGATGAGCAGTACGCTATCTACAGTAGAGGTGCGTGCCGTGGGCACATTATTTATATTATATACGGTCTCATCGATGGAGGTGTAGGCATTCAACTGCTGGCCGAACTTCACACCGATGCCCTCCAGATAGCGCAACAGGGCATCACCAGGATAGTGCTTAGTACCGTTGAAGCACATGTGCTCCAGGAAATGGGCAAGGCCGCGCTGGTCTTCCTCCTCCTGCACGGCACCCACCTTCTGTGCAATGTAGAAATTGGCCTGACCGGGAGTCTTAACGTTCTTGCGAATGTAGTAGGTCAAGCCGTTGGGCAGCTGGCCCTTTACTGTTGCCTCGTCCTGAGGCAAGCCTTGTGCGCTGACTCCTGCAACCATGCAGATTGCCAGCAATAATGACAGAATTCTTTTCATATTTTGTACTGTATGTTTCATTTTGACGCCAAAGTTACTAATTCGCAGACAAACTGCCAAAGAAAAGCATTGTTTTGAAGCACTACTAAAGATACTTTAACTCTAAAGGGAGTCTGTGCGAGGTACCCACACTCGAATATGTTCAAATAAATTTGACATTTCGCTCGCTTAATCGTAACTCTGAGGCTATGCCTCTAAGTTACTCACGTTCGGATTTATTCAAATAAATTTGATAAATCTCTCACTTAATCGTAACTTTGCAGACGAAATGGCAAAGAAGACAAAGAAGAAGAGAAGACTGAAACGCTGGGTAAAGGTGGTGCTGTGGTGCATGGCCCTTGCCCTGGGTACATGGATAATATGGTGGCCTGCCCATGCTTTGCACGAGTATTGGAAGGTGGATTCTACTAATAACGAAATCATAGAAAACCGCACTCATGCAATAGAACCAACACACGGCAGGGACTCCGTCATGGAGGAGAGACTTGCACGTTTCATCGTATCCCCCACCCGACTGGACACTGCGGACATTGCCGTGAGCGTGTGGGATTTAAGCAGCAACATGCCCGTCGTGCAATGGCACGACCAGGAGCTGATGGTTCCTGCCTCAAGTTTGAAACTGCTTACCGCTATTTCTGCTCTGAAAAGGCTGGGAGTAGACCACAGATACCACGAGCGTGTCATGATTACAGGGTCCGTGCATGGTGGCACGCTCAAGGGCAATGTTATCCTGCAGGCCGACGACAACCCTATGGTGGAGACCTTGGATGAATACATCGGGGCACTGAGCCGTGCCGGCATACGCAAGGTGGAGGGGCGCTTCATACTGAACCTCATGCGTGCCGACACACTGAGGGCGCACCATACCGCCAGTTTCTGGGACATTCCATACAACCGTACTCCCATCCTGCTGAAGGGTGCGCCACGCATTATCCAGGAAATAAGGACTCTGCTGAGGCAGAGGGGGATAGATGCTCCACGTCCTGAAGTGGAGGAAGGGCTGAGGGTGTACCCCGTAACCCGCACACTGATGAACAGAAGCACACGCATGACGGAGGTCATTGCCCCCATGCTCATACATAGCAGCAACATCAAGGCAGATGCCCTGCACCATCATGTAGACAACTATTATAATAGGTATATCCCCACCGCCGGCAACAGAGAGGGGGCACTGGATGCCTTCCTGCGCGAGAATTTAAGTTATGACACTTCCAACTTTACTTTGAACGACGGTTCGGGCCTATCCCCCGAGAACATGGTCACCGCCGACTTCCTGCTTGCCCTCCTGCGCTATGCATGGACAGAGCCCGACATCAAGCAGGTGCTTATCCACGAAGCCCTGGCCACACCCGGACATCCCACACGCCGTGGGTCGCTGATATACCGCATGAACGGACCGCTTTTCCACAACCGCATCTTCTGCAAGACGGGTACGCTTACCAGCATCGGAGCTTCCAGCCTCTGCGGCTATGCCCACGGACGCAACGGCCGCTGGTATGCCTTTGCCATCATCAACCGCAACTCTCCCGTGGGGGAAAGCCGCCTGTATCAGGACATGCTCTGCAAAGTGCTGGTGAAGTAAAAGATTGATGCTTACCCGCAACAACCGCCACAACCTCCGCTACAATTTCCGTCGCAATTGCCCTTACCTCCGCCTTTCTTGAAGAAGCGGACGTATATGGCGTGTGCGGCTATAAGAAGGAGGAATAGGAGGAGTATGATGCTTTGTGTATTCATAAAATCAGTGTTATTGCAAATGCTGCCAACCATGCTATGACACACTGGAAGACAAGGATTATCATTGCCCACGTATTGCCCAGTTCGCGGCGTATCGTTGCCATGGCTGCTATGCATGGAGTGTAGAGCAGGCAGAAGACCATCATGGCGTATGCCGTGGCGGTGGTGAAGATTTCCGTCAGAGGCACGTCGGCAAACAGGGTGGACAGGGTGCTGACAACCACCTCCTTGGCAAGCAAACCGCTGATGAGGGAGGTGACTATGCGCCAATCGCCAAGGCCAAGGGGCTGGAAGATGGGTTGCAGAAGACCTGCCATCTGTGCAAGCATGCTTTCATGCTCCATGCCAGGGGCAACCATCTTCAGGTGGAAGGTGAAGGTCTGCATGAACCATATCACCATGGAGGCAAGGAAGATTACCGTGAAGGCACGGCGGAGGAAGTCGCTGGCCTTGTCCCAAAGCAGACGCATAACGTTGCCCGGCACCGGCAGGCGGTAGTTGGGCAGTTCCATCACAAAGGGAACAGCCTCGCCATGGAACCAGGTGTGCTTCATCAGCAGAGCCACGAGTATGCCCACCGCTATGCCCAGGAAGTAGAGGCTGAACATCACCAAAGCGGCATTGTCGGGAAAGAAGGCCGCGGCAAAGAAGGCATAGATGGGTATCTTGGCCGTACAGGACATAAATGGTGTGAGCATTATGGTAAGCCGGCGGTCGCGCACGCTGGGCAGGGTGCGGCTGCTCATCACACTGGGCACACTGCATCCGAAACCCAGAAGCAAGGGCACTATGCTACGGCCGGAGAGACCGAGTTTTCTCAATGGGCGGTCCATCACAAAGGCTATGCGTGCCATGTATCCGCTATCCTCCATCATTGACAGGAAGAAGAATAGCATCAGGATGAGCGGCAGGAAGACAATCACCGTTCCCACACCACTGTATATGCCGTCTATCACAAGACTCTGTATGGCTGGTGCAATGTTTATGGAAGACAGGAAGGTGTCCGTGAGGGAGGTAAACCACTCCACACCCATTTCCACCTGTTCCTGAAGCCAGCCGCCGATACCGTCGAACGTAAGCCAGAAGACCACCGCCATGATGGCAATGAACGAAGGCAGGGCTGTCCACTTGCCCGTCAGCACCTTGTCGATAATCTGGCTACGCAGGTACTCCTTCGTGTCGGCAGGGCGAATCACGGTACGCTGGCAGATGCTGTTGATATAGTCGAAGCGCATGGTGGCAATGGCCGCCTGGCGGTCAAGACCTCGCTCCTCCTCCATCTGCTGAAGGATGTGCTCCACGGTTTCCTGCTCGTTCTGGCTGAGCGAGAGTGCATCCACCACCAGGGGGTCGCCCTCTATCAGTTTTGCCGCGGCAAAGCGAATGGGCAGGTTGGCACGCTGGGCATGGTCCTCGATAAGATGCATGATGGCATGCAGGCAACGGTGCACAGCACCACCGTTCTCGTCGGGCGAGCAATAGTCGTGGCGCAAGGGTCCCTCCTGGTATTTTGCCACGTGCACGGCATGGCGGATAACCTCGTCCACACCCTCGTTGCGCATGGCAGAAATGGGGATTACGGGAATGCCCAGCAAAGCCTCCATTTCGTTGATGCGGATGGCACCATGGTTGTTCTTTATCTCGTCCATCATGTTTAGGGCCAGCACCATGGGGATACCCAGTTCCATCAATTGCATGGTGAGGTAGAGGTTGCGCTCTATGCACGTAGCATCCACTATGTTTATGATGGCAGAAGGACGCTCTTCCAGGATGAACCGACGGCTCACCACCTCCTCTGCCGTATATGGTGAGAGGGAGTAAATGCCTGGCAGGTCGGTCACCACGGTATTTGGATATCCCTTTATGGCACCATCCTTGCGGTCAACAGTGACACCTGGGAAGTTGCCCACATGCTGGTTGGACCCCGTCAACTGGTTGAACAGAGTAGTCTTGCCACAATTTTGGTTCCCCACCAAGGCAAAGGTAAGCGAGTTATCGGTGAGCGGATGAGCGGATGAGCGGTAGGAACGCTGCGTGAGTTTTCCGTTTTCTTTCTCCCCCTGAGACAGGGTGGAGTCCCCATAGGGGGAGGGGGTGGACAAATAGCTTTCCGTTTTCCGTTTTCCGTTTTCCGTTTCCCTTCTCGCCTTCTCCTGTTCCTGATGGTAATGTCCACCCTCGCCAAGACCAGGATGCTCAGGCTCTTGAGAACGGAAATCTGAAATCGGAAAGGTGAAAGGTTGTTTTCCGTTTTCCGTTTCCCGTTTTCCGTTCGTCATGTTTTCCGTTCGTCTCACCTCTATCTTGCGTGCATCGGCACGGCGCAAGGTCAGTTCATAGCCATGCACACGAAGTTCCATGGGATCGCCCATGGGAGCATATTTCACCAGGGTTACAGGCACGCCGGGCAGCACACCCATGTCCAGGAAGTGCTGTCGCAATCCGCCTTCGCCACCCACATTCAGTATCGTGGCCGTCTGTCCTATCTTAAGTTCTGCAAGTGTCATCTTGTTAATCGGAAATCGGAAAACTGAAAACGGAAAACAGGTTCTCGGTGTCCTTACTAGTGTCAGTTTCGTTTTCATCACTGCTTTGCTCCCTATAGGGGAACTGTCACAAAGTGACTAAGAGGAGTTTTCCGTTTTCCGTTTTCACTTTTCCGTTTTCTTCAGTATTCTATCTTATCATCCTTCAACTCCCACTGGCGGAAGGCCTCGAGGGCTTCGTTTCGCATCATGCCATGGATGGGGATGGAACGGTATTCGTATGGTTTCTCTATCTCTCGATATATAAAGTCATCGCCAAAGCCTATGCGGTCGGCATCCTCCTTGGTATTGCCATAGAAGATGGCGCTCACCCCTGCCCAGTAGAGTGCAGAAAGACACATAGGGCAAGGTTCGCACGAGGTGTAGCAGATGCACCCTTCCAGTTTGAAGTGCCTCATCCTTTGGCACGCCTCGCGTATGGCACTCACCTCGGCATGAGCCGTAGGATCGTTGTTGGCCGTTACACGGTTTGTCCCTGTTGCCACCACCTCGCCATCCTTCACTATCACGGCACCGAAGGGTCCGCCCCCGTTCTTCACATTCTCCACGCTCAGGTCTATCGCCATCTGCATGAACCTGCGGTCAGCATCCGTTATCTGTGTCATAGGCATTCGTGGTCTTTGGTTGACAGAGTCAAAGGTACGAAAAAACTAATTTACACAGGCATGACATCATCGTTTTTTATCCTCCGAGCGCAAAAATCACTATTTTTAGGTATGAGGAAATAAAGGCCATTTTGTTTTTACTCACCAAACATTTGGACGAAGGTTGGGAAAAACGTATATTTGCATAACAAAAACCAGTACCTGGCAAAAAGTGGTAGGACTATTGAATCAAGACGTGAATAGAGTCAAAAACTTTTAAATCATTATTTTATTTACAAATTATGAAAAACGCAATACCAATACTATTCCTCGCGCTTTCTATAGAAGCATTTGCCCAAATTGAGCCTGCCGTAACATACGATGGAGGGGATTTGTATTTCATTCCTGCGAAACTTACTTCAAGCAATACAGCATTCATGTATAGTTATAGAAATGACTACGAATCTGGCAAGGCATGGTTTACCATATTCAATGATGAAGTAAAGATTGTTGAACAAGCCGAAATTGAGGCAGAGGTCCTGAGTTACTCAACAAGGACTGTCACCTACCAAAGGAGATTTTTTTCCGAATCGAAAAATGGTGGCACACGCGCAACTTCGGGAGCAGAGTATTTCCTTGATGATTGGACGGTGATCAGTGATGTGACCGAGGATAAAACAGAATACAATAATTGGATAGAAGGTCCTGAGGTATATGAGGATAACAACAATTACCATTCCCGTTATATGTATCTTTCTCAGACTTTGTTCAACGAAGATGACGATTTCGAATTCCTCCGAGCCCACTATGAAGTGATGCCTCTTTCATATTGCGCAGCTGATGACAATAGTGGTTCTGGGAATGACATATCCATGGAATGTCCAAGTTTCGGCGGTGAAACATGCGATGAGTACACCATGGAGTACAACCACGAATTGGGTGGATACGTCTTCACCCTTATCAAGCGCAAAGTGTATGGAGGCATAAAGAATACTGGTACAGATGTCGTCTCACTTGATGGTACAATCAAGAAGACACTAAATGGTGTAACATCATTCGGCACCGTAGTTTCCATCAATGGTAAATTCTATGTATCTGCTTACGACAGAACTTTATCCAAGTATGCACTATATAAGATTGCTACGGCAACAACTTCCATCTCCAAAGTAGCCGAAATCACCTCCGAGACAAGAAGCCAGGCAACCTATAACACGTCAGGATTGCGTGTAAAGTCTAACACAAAAGGAGTTGTAATAAGGAACGGACAGAAGATCGTCAACAAGTAAGCCAAACACCCGCAACTATGAATTCACTTACTTTAGACAACGGCTTGCGTGTGGTGTATGCACCCAGCCCTACGAATACGGTGTACCTGGGCTTGGCTCTGGATGCTGGCACCAGGGACGAGACGAACGAGGAAAGCGGTATGGCACACTTTGCCGAGCACCTGAGTTTCAAGGGTACGGACAAGCGCACCTCGCGACAGATAATAACCTACATGGAGAGCGTGGGAGGCGACCTGAATGCCTTCACCGGCAAGGAGGAGACGGTGTACTACTGCACCTGCCAAAAGGAGCATTTCCACCGTGCCATGGACATCCTCTTTGACGTAGTTTTCCATAGCAGGTATCCGCAGGAGGAGATGGACAAGGAGGTGGAGGTGGTCATAGACGAGATAGAGAGTTACAACGACTCGCCATCGGAACTAATCTATGACGACTTCGAGGCGATGCTTTTCCAAGGGCACCCTCTTGGCAGAAACATCCTGGGCGACGCAGACAGGCTTCGCACCTACAAAACAGAGGACGTGCTGAACTACACACACAGACTTTACGTCCCCTCCAATGCCGTGCTCTTTGTCTATGGCAATGTCTCGGAGAAGGAGATAATGAAACAGATAAGAGTAACGGACATAGGAGCCCAAGACCCTCCCCCTTACCCCTCCACAAGGGAGGGGAGTGGTTACAACCGACTTGTGCCCACATCAGCAGGACATTATACTCCCTCCCCCTGTGGGAGGGTTGGGGAGGGGTCCGAGGGGTCCGGTGGCTCCGGTGGGGGGAGCATCATCCATAAGGACACACACCAGGCGCATATCATGATGGGGGCGCGTGCCTTCGGGGGCAATCATGAGAAGCACCTTGCCCTGTTCCTTGCCAACAACATCCTGGGAGGCCCCGGGTTGAGCAGCCGTCTGAACCTGGCGCTGAGGGAGAAGCGAGGCCTTGTCTACACCGTGGAAAGTACACTGACCACATACACCGACACGGGCGTGTGGGCAATATATTTCGGTTGCGACCACCACGATGCGGAGAAGTGCAAGAGGATAGTGAAGAGGGAGTTGCAACGCCTGTGCGACGCTCCCCTGTCGGACAAGGCACTGGCGGCCGCAAAAAGACAGATAATCGGTCAGATAGCCCTGTCGTACGACAACTTCGAGAGTGTGGCAATAGGTATGGGCAAGCGCATGCTGCATTATGGCCGCACGCAGACGAAGGAGAAAATGATAGAGCGCATACAGGCCCTTACCGCCGAACAGGTGTGGGACGCCGCCAAGGAGGTGTTCAACCCCGAGAACCTTACCATTCTGGAGTACAGGTGAAACGAAGCCGTTTGCCCGTCTGCGGGTGAGTGAACAATAGTTCCCCTGCGTGAAGCATGAGGCGCGGAGCACTCTGATTGCCATAGAGACGGTCGCCAAGGATGGGATTGCCCAATCCTTCTGCCATGTGCACACGCAACTGATGTGTGCGCCCAGTATGCGGTGTGAGCATAAGATACGCATGCCCGTCCACATTACCTATTACCCTGTATCTGGTCAGTGCACTCTTGCCATTTTCCATGTCCACCACCTGGCGCGGACGGTTGTCCACATCCGGGCGCAGAGGCAAACGAATCTCGCCCTCCTGTCCTTTGGGCATTTCACCCTCGAGCATGGCTTCGTAATGCTTTTCCACCTCGCGCTGCTCAAACTGGCGGCGCAACTCTGCCTGTACAACGGCACTCTTTGCCAATACCAGCAAACCACTGGTATCCTGGTCAAGCCTGTGCACGGACAGGCACCCCGTGATGCTCTCCACCGAAGGCAGGAACTCCTTGCCCGGCACGGAGAGAAGTCCTGAGGGTTTGTTGACCACCACCAGGGAGTCGTCCTCGTAGACGGTGGACAGACGTGACACCAAATCCATATAGTTCCCCAAGCGAGGGTCAGCCTCCACGTCCATGCCCGAAAGCATGTGCGCCAGTATGGGGCGGCACCGGTGTGTGCATGGAGGATAGAAACAATTGTCTGCCGAGTTCCATTCGGCTATGGCCAGGGGACGTATGCCACGGCGGAAAGCCTCCTGAAGAAGTTTGGGCGCACAACAATCCCCAGCACCGCCAGGAGGGACGGCAGGGGCGAAGATGTCCAGCAGGTTGGCACTCTCGCCACGCACGTTGAGCACCGAATAACGAGCGAACAACCACCGCTGAAGGGCACGGGAACGCTCCTTACGCTCGTGCCGCAGGTCGCACACCTCGCGGGCAGAAGCCTTGCCAGAATCAAGGTAATGGTTTATGGCACTTATCTCCGCCTCCTCCTTCAAGAAATAACGTCCCTCACCCTCCTGTATGTCAAAGACAGGGGGCACAAACCCCGGTTGGCATGTCTTGCCCCCAAGAGTACCGGAGAAGGCCGCGAGAAAGCCATCGTCATACACCAACACCCCAAACATCTTCCCCTCCCGAACATCCTTTTGCCATTCGGGTACAGAGAGGTAGTATTCCCTGACCTTTTCCATGGCAGGGATGCACCGAGGGTCGAGGGTATAGATGTTCATAGATGGAGTTTGCGAGAAAATTCCGTTCACAGATAATACACCGATTCGGGACCCATATTGAAGAGGAGGTCCACGATGCTCAGGTTGGGAATGAAGTCATGACGGGAGGCAAACATCTGGTAGTACGGAGTGTCCCTACGCCTGTCCTCTGCCACCAAGGGAAAAGGTTCTAAGAGCCTCACCACCGTCTGGTGCAGGTCGTTGTTAAAGTCGGCAAGACGTTCCCAACGATGCTCATGATAAAAGGGATGGAAATCCTCCTCATAGTAATCAAAATAAGGCGTCTGTCTGTAACTGGACACCAGGGCATTCCAATGCTGATGGCGCCAGTTGCCATGCTCAGAGATAAGGATTTCGCCCACAGGCATACGACCATGCGGATTGACCACAGGCACGGTGAGGGCAAGTGCCCCGTGAGGCGAATCTATAAGGCAACGGTTCATAGAGGTCTGCTTGCGGTAAGGCACGGAAAAATCAAGCGAAACCTCCTCGCGAAGCAAACGGCGGTAATATTCTATGGAACCCAGATATGCTGTTGTCATAAGACAAAAGTAAAGTTTTTTCCCGCCATGGCAAAGCAAAACGTCTTATTTTTGCCAAAACTACATGCATTAGAACCTAAAATTAAATATGTGCGTGGCATATTTCAAAGAAAAAAACTATCTTTGTGGAGATTATATGCACATTAACCCCATTAGGAAACTATGTCTGAACTTCAAATCAAACGCATCACCACCAAGAGAGAATTGAAGGATTTTGTTCGTTTCAACTATGAAATGTACAAGGATTGCCCCTATGCTGTGCCCGATTTTCTTGAGGACACCCTGGATACTTTCAACAAGGACTATAACGCAGCCTTCGAGTTTTGCGACGCCGATTGGTTCCTCGCCTATAGGGACGGCAAGATTGTGGGACGTGTGGCGGCCATTATAAACAACAGGGCAAACCAGAAGTGGGGCACCAGGAATGTGCGTTTCGGATGGATAGACTTCGTTGACGACCTGGAAGTGTGCAAGGCTCTCATCAGCACCGTGGAACAGTGGGGCAAGGAGCGTGGCATGGACACCATCGTTGGCCCCCTGGGATTCACCGACCTTGACCAGGAGGGTATGCTTTTCGAGGGTTATGACCAGATGGGCTCGATGTACACGATGTACAACTATCCCTACTACAACGACCACCTCAAGACATTGGACTTTGAAGAGGATGCCGTGTGGGTGGACAGAAGAATCAAACTCCCCAACATAAATGGCGAGAATTCTGCCAACCAGCAAAAGTTCTTCCGTGTGGCCAAGCTTGTCGAGGAGAGATATGGTTTCAAGGTGCATAGGTTCAAGAACAAGAAGGAACTGAAGGAGAGTGGCTACATACTGAAGGTTTTTGATATCATCAACAAAGCATACCAGAACCTTTACGGCACCACTGACATGACCCAACGCCAGGTAGAGCAATACGCCAAGATGTATCTGCCCTATCTTGACACCCGATTGATTTCCATCATAGACAACAAGGAGGGCGAACCCGTGGCTATGGGTATATGCATGCCCAGTCTGACCAAGGCCATCCAGAAGGCCAAGTCCAAGATGCTGCCCTTTGGATGGTTCCACATGGCAAAGGCCCTGTATCTGAAACATAGCACCACATTGGACTTGCTGCTCATAGGCACATTGCCCGAATATCAGGACACTGGTTGCATCAGCCTTATTTTTGCCGATATGATAGTAGCTGCACAAAAGATGGGATTCCAGATTGCCGAATGCTGCCCGCAACTGGAAACCAACAGCAAGGCACTGAGCGTGTGGCGCTCTCTGGACACCGAGGTGACAAAGAGAAGGCACACCTGGAAGAAGTCCATCTAACCCCACACATACACACACCTGCATACCAAGACCATGGAAGATATAAAGGAAAGCACGCAGATAGAGGAAGTAACTTACGACGAGGGCAATATCCGGCACCTCTCGGACATGGAGCATGTCCGCACCCGACCCGGCATGTACATCGGCCGCCTGGGCGATGGCCAGCAGGCAGAGGATGGCATATATGTGTTGCTGAAGGAGGTCATCGACAACAGTATAGACGAGTTCAAGATGAATGCCGGCAAGCGCATAGAGGTGGACATCCTGGACAACCTGCGTGCCAGCATCCGCGACTATGGCCGTGGCATACCACAGGGAAAACTAGTGGAGGCTGTGTCCATGCTGAACACCGGTGGCAAGTATGATTCCAAGGCTTTCAAGAAGAGTGTTGGCTTGAACGGTGTAGGTCTGAAGGCGGTGAATGCACTGAGCAGCCATTTCGAGGCGCACTCCTATCGCGACGGACAGGTCAGGAAGACCGTCTTCGAGAAGGGCATCCTCGTGAGCGACACCACCGAAGCCACTCAGGACGAGAACGGCACCTACGTCTTCTTCGAACCCGACCCCACCCTGTTCAAGCACTATAAGTTCCGCGACGAGTTCATAGAGATAATGCTGCGCAACTACACCTACCTGAACACGGGTCTTACCATCATGTTCAACGGCAGGCGCATCCATTCGCGCGACGGTCTTTCCGACCTGCTCAACGACCGCATGGATTACGACGCCCTGTATCCCATCTGTCATCTCAGGGGCGAGGACATAGAGATAGCCTTCACGCACACCAAGCAGAACGGCGAGGAATACTATTCCTTCGTGAACGGTCAGCACACCACCTTGGGCGGAACGCACCAGGCAGCCTTCAAGAAGTACATTGCCGAGGTTATCAAGGACTATTCGGGAAAGAACTATGAGTATGGCGACATACGCAACGGACTTGTTGCCGCCATAAGCATAAACATACAGGAACCCATGTTTGAGAGCCAGACAAAGGTGAAACTGGGTTCGCAGACAACCGCCCCCGAGGGTGGCATAAGCATTGACAAGTTCATCGGCGACTTCGTGAAAGCTCAGGTGGACAATTTCCTGCACAAGAATACCGACATTGCCGACATCATCCTGGCCAAGGTGCAGGAGAGCGAGAAGATACGCAAGGAAATGGCTGGCGTGGCAAAGAAGGCCAGGGAGATGAGCAAGAAGGCCAACCTGCACAACAGAAAGTTGCGCGATTGCCGCGTTCACCTGTCCGACACCCGTGGCACACAACAGGAGGAGTCCTGCATCTTCATCACCGAGGGTGACTCTGCAAGCGGAAGCATCACCAAGAGCCGCGATGTGAACACACAGGCGGTGTTCTCTCTGCGAGGCAAACCTCTCAACTGCTTCGGCATGACCAAGAAGGTGTGCTACGAGAACGAGGAGTTCAACCTCCTTCAGGCGGCCTTGAACATAGAGGACGGCTTGGAGGGCTTGCGCTACAACAAGGTTATCGTTGCCACCGATGCCGATGTGGACGGCATGCACATCCGTCTGCTGATGATAACCTTCTTCCTGCAATTCTTCCCCGACCTTATCAAGAAGGGGCATGTCTACATCCTGCAGACTCCGCTCTTCCGTGTGCGCAACCGCAAGACAAAGGTCAGCAAGAAGAAGATAGAGGCCATAGAGAAGGAACTGAAGGCTTACGACGAGGGTACCGACATGGAACAGGATCCCGAACTGAGCAAGAAGGCCAATTCTTCGCACAAGCGCCACATCTCCTTCGGTTCGGACTTCATCACGCAATACTGCTACACCGAGGACGAACGCCTGCAGGCTATCTCCGACCTTGGTCCCGACCCCGAGATAACACGATTCAAAGGTTTGGGTGAGATTAGCCCCGACGAGTTCAAGAATTTCATCGGTGCCGACATCCGCCTGGAGAAGGTCAGCCTGAGCAAGAGCGACCAGGTAGGCGAACTGCTGGAATACTACATGGGCAAGAACACCATGGAGCGCCAGAACTTCATTATAGACAACCTTGTCATCGAGGAGGACATTGCCGAAGAATATGAATAAGGTTATCTTTCCCGGGTCGTTCGACCCATTTACCATAGGGCATGCCAATCTCGTGGACAGGGCACAAAGGCTCTTTGACGAGGTAATCGTTGCCGTGGGCTACAACGAGCAGAAACACGGATGGCTGCCCGTGGAGGAAAGGGTGCGTGCCTTGCGCGAATTCTATAGTGGCAACCCAAAGGTGCGCGTAGAGAGCTACACCGGACTTACCGTAGACTTTGCCCTGGCACAGGAGGCCCGTTTCATTCTCCGCGGAGTACGCTCGGTAAAGGACTATGAATACGAACTGGGCATTGCCGACATCAACAGCAGGCTTGCCGATGTGGAAACGGTGGTTCTGCTTGCCGACCCCACCATCTCAGGCATATCCAGCAGTGTGGTGCGCGAACTGCACCACTTCGGCCGCGACATCACTACATGGCTTCCCCAAGGACTAAAATACAGAATAGACAAACAAGAATGAAAAAGACTCTGATATTTACCATTGGCATACTGACATGCCTTCTCTCTGCCACGGCTCAAAAGAACGTGGACGAGCAAATCAGGAAACTGATTATCTCCACCGCTACTATCAACAACTACTACGTTGATTCCGTAGACACAGAGAAACTGGTGGAGGATGCCATACGTGGCATGCTGGAGAAACTGGACCCTCATTCGCAATACAGTACGCCAGAGCAGACAAAGCGCCTGAACGAACCTCTGCAAGGTTCCTTCGACGGAATTGGCGTGCAGTTCAACATTCTCGACGACACCCTGATGGTGATACAGACCATCACCGGAGGTCCTGCAGAAAAGGCTGGCGTGATGGCAGGCGACCGCATTATCTCTGTTGCCGACACCGCCATTGCCGGTGTGAAGATGCCTCAGGAGGACATCATGAAACGCCTGCGTGGCCCACGAGGCACCATAGCCCGCCTCGGGATTTTGCGCGATGGCATCGACGACACGCTTCGCATAGATGTAGTACGCGACAAGATCCCCCTGAACTCCGTGGACGCAGCCATAATGCTCACACGCAATACTGGCCTTATACGTTTCAGCAACTTTGCCGCCACCACACACCAGGAGGTTGTGGAGGCAATCAGGAAACTTAAGGGACAGGGAATGAAGAACCTCATTCTTGACGTCACCCAGAACGGTGGCGGTTTCCTGCAGGCTGCGGCGGAGATAGCAAGCGAATTCCTGCCTCAAGGCGACATGATCGTGTACACCAAGGGGCGTGCATTCAAGCAGCAGGAGTTCCGCAGCCGTGGAGGCAATGCCTTCCAGGAGGGCAAGGTAATCATTCTGGTTGACGAATACTCTGCCTCAGCCGCCGAGATTCTGGCAGGAGCAATACAGGACCAGGACAGAGGTCTGGTAGTTGGCCGCCGCACCTTCGGCAAGGGTCTTGTGCAAAGGCCAGTAGACCTGCCCGATGGGAGCATGATACGCCTTACCATATCCAAATACTACACTCCCAGCGGACGTTGCATCCAGAAACCCTACGAAAAGGGGAAGGAAAAGGAGTACCGCATGGACGTTATCAACCGGTTCAACCATGGCGAACTGACCAATGCCGATAGCATACACTTCCCCGACTCGCTCAGGTTCCAGACACTCAGGGAAGGGCGCACGGTGTATGGCGGTGGCGGTATCATGCCCGACTACTTCGTGCCGCTGGACACAACAAAGAACACCTCGCTGTACCGCCAGATCGTTGCCAAGCGCATTCTCATAGATGCCAACCTGCGCTACCTGGCAAAGCACAGGAACGAACTGAAGGAGAAATACCCCACCTTCGAGGACTTCCGACGCAAATACGAAGTGCCCGAGGAGATCATAGAGAACATCTACACCGAGGCAAAGAAGGCCCTGAAGGACAAGTACCCCAAGGACGAGGAAGAGAAGACTACGGGCTTGCTGAAGCACATGCTTCGCGCCTTGGCAGCACGCGACCTTTGGGACATGAGCGAATACTTTGCCATCATCTACGAGGATGACGACATCGTGAAGAAAGCCGTCCAACTGATGGAGGAATAAAGAGAATGATAACATTCAACGCCATCAACGTGCCCTTGCCCGAACTGGACAAGGGAAAGGTAACTCAGTGGATAGAGCATGTTGCCAAATCCTATGGCAAACGTATCGGCCAGGTGAACTACATCTTCGTGGACGACGAGGAAATCCTGCGCATAAACCGCCAGTTCATCGGACACGACTACTACACCGACCATATCGGCTTTGACAACAGCCAGGGAAACGTACTCATTGGCGACACATATATCTCCCTGGACACCGTACGCACCAACGCCGAACTGTTCGGGACCTCCTACGACGAGGAACTGCACCGTGTCATCATCCATAGCATCCTGCACCTCTGTGGCATAGACGACATGACCGATGAGGAACGCCAGGAAATGGAGCATGCCGAGGACGCGGCATTGAAAATGCTGGAGGAGCGGTGAGCGGATGAGCGGTGAGCGGATGAGTGGTTAAAGGTTAACCGCTATTCGCTAAATCCCTCAACCACCCAACAACCAAGGTTATCTGCCCCAATGCAAGCAGAGTACTCATAGTAGGAGGACTGGAGTACTCTTAGTAGGAGGACTCACTAATCCTCACTTCAATGGAGGACCTTGACAACGGAGAACTCTCACAAACCATCAATCCGCAGACACCTGCCCCTAACTTAGGGGAGGAGTTCCCATCCGGCATGCAGTCTTCGTAATCGTTTTCGTTTTCGTCCGAATAAAGGTGAGCGGTGAGCGGATGAGTAGTGAGGAATGAGGAATGAGGAAAGATAAACCCCAGCTTTTCGCCTTAGGCAGAAAGTTGGGGTAAATACTATATTGACAAAAACTACCTTTTGACTACGGAAACTACCATTGACTACGGAAGAACTTTCTTCTTCCCGTTGACTATATATACACCGGGCATTAGTTCACTTTTCTTCTGGGGTAAGCGCTGACCGTTAAGATTGTATATCACTATACTCTCAGATTCACTTCCCCTTTCATCTGTAATATTTGTTGGGTCTACACAGTGTAACTCAAACAAGAACTCGCTTTCATACTGATAGGAGTTTCTTACCTTAAAAGAAAATTTAAGCGATTGACCAGTGTAACCAAATTCATCTTCAAATCTATACCCTAATCTTAATTTTTCATTCCGAATATCAACCTTCATCCATTTCCACGGTCCCCAATCATCTTTATTTATTTCTTCATAACATGTATCAAGAATCACGAAATCCAATCCTGCCGGGTCATAAAAATAATCGCGAAGCTCTGATTCAAGACAACCCTCCAGCTCCGTTGTGTACAGTTTCATGTTTTTGACATCCTTCGGCATAGGTGCTGAATCTGCAAATACTCCATTGACAGTATATGACAATTGTAGTTTTTTTAAATAATCGGGAGTGTCAGGACCAGAGTAGTTAATTGTAAGCGGATATGCTCCTAATGGTGTGGATTGTTCCACATTAAGGGTCAGGTGGAGGTTTCCAGAATCTTTATCATACTTATGAGCAACTATTCCGTTAGGATCCTCTATGCTAACAGTTTCCACATTGATGCAGGGCAAACTCACCTCGCAAATTGGTAGTGAGTGCTCATATACCGAACACGGACGATGAGTGATTATATTAGAGGTGTTTAATGGGTTATAAATCTGTGCGCCATCAGCTACCTCCATACTAACGAATGCGGAGCGCTGAGATTTATTGCCAAAAACATCAACAGCCTCTATTGTGTATGACTCAGAGTTCATGTGTTTCTCCACTACACAAAAATCTTTTGAAGCAGAAGTCTTTACCGTAAACAATGGTTCCGTTGCATCATCTGCATAGACAGAGCAATAGGCAATCTGATTTCCTTTTGCATCAGTGGGCACCTTCCATGTGAAAACCGCACAAGAGTCATTAACGGAAGTGACTTTGAAGTCAGTAGGACAATCGGGGGCTATTCCCGTATCGTCGCTCAGCGCAGCATAAGCATCCAGAATACCAGCACCAAGTTTATTTCTATAAGGATAACCTGCCTGATACTTATCGACCTCTGCGGAAGAGCGAAGTATTCTTCTTTTAACCTCAACTGGTGTAAGTGACGGCGAGGCGAATTTGGAAACAACCAGTGCAGCAACACCGGAAACATGTGGACAAGCCATAGAGGTTCCTTTCATAAATCCATACCCGTTATTAGTAATAGTACTATAAACACCATTTTCCTTTCCGAGTAACTCTCCACCTGGGGCAGAAATATCAACCCAACTACCATAGTTAGAGAATGTTGAACGCATTCCTGTACTTGCCACCGAGGCAACGGTTATCAAGTTTTCTTTTGGCAGTTCTGGATCGCCAAAAGGATATCTGGGAGTTTCAGTATTATCATTACATGCTGCAAACACTACCAATCCTCCCTTCATCGGGCTTTGCTCATATTGGCCTGCATACTCCATGAAATACGCTATTGCCTCGGAATAAACAGAAGGTGTTTCCTCTTTAGTACCCCAACTATTAGATGATATTACTGCACCATTATCTGCAGCATATACATATCCTCGCGCATTCTTATAGTCCACCGTACCATCAGCATCAGTATACAAACCAATGCCCATTACCTTTACACCAGTATATACTCCATCACCTCCGGCAATACCGCACACACCTATTCCGTTATTGTTTACTGCTGCTATCGTTCCTGCCACGTGAGTGCCATGATCACCAAATTTGTCAGAACCAGAAAGATTTATTCCATGAATATCGTCAACATATCCGTTGCCATCATCATCTACTCCTGGCTGGCCATTAACCTCCTTCTCATTAACCCACATGTTTGGAGCAATGTCTGGATGTGTATGCTCTATCCACGAGTCCATCACTGCAACGATTACATTTCGCTTGCCCTGTTCTATTTCCCATGCCTTGTCCAACCTTATAGCGCCAGGACATGAATCATAGTAATGCCGTTGCTTTTCATAAAGTGGGTCATTCATGGAAACAGAGCGTGTACTCTTACTTGTAATGACGGGAGATACCACAGGCATGATGGGAACATCAGGCATTTCAATTAATTTTGTGTCACTAACATGCTTTATGCCCTTTTTCCCTTCAAACTTTTCCACCGGAGCCTCAACAAGATACCATAAATGCAAACCTGCCTTGCGATGGCGTTCCTCTATCTCCTGATTGGGAGCATAAGGTATCAACCTCTCAAAAGTAAGCTTAGGATTACCGGCTATTATCGAATCAGCAAAATATTCACTTTCAAACTTAATTTGAGTTTGTGCATTACCCAATAGACTGTATGCTGCAATGCACATTAAAAGGATTCTTTTCATTTTGGTATAGTAAATGATTTGAGTTTCGGTAGTAAATTATAATATGAAGCAAACGATTTCCTATTATCCCAAATCAGTCATTGTATATTCCAATATCCTTTATACTATTGCATTTGTT
>JAZRIA010000037.1:0-2355 GCA_045645045.1 Bacteroidaceae bacterium
GGCCTCGGACTCCATTCCTCACAACATTAGAAGAAGTACAAAAAAAGCATTTTTTTTACCATATCAATGATAATTATAAACAAAGATATGTAAATCAATTCAATACATAGGTATTCATCCTACTTTTTGTCCATCTTGCCTAATTCTCAGGAGATGTAAATGCAGGCCTAACTAAGAATGATAAATTAAAAGAGGGTGTGACACACGGACACACCCTCTTAGTTGTATTATATTGAGGTTTGTTGATTAGCAAAGTTTGCGAGAGCCATCACCGATAACAACGTCGATAACGATGGGAGCCTTGCCGTACTTTGCGGCGAACTTCTCCTTGACAACCTTAACGAAGTTGTCGTACAACTCGTCGGCAACAAGGTTGATGGTGCAGCCACCGAAACCGCCGCCCATGATGCGGCTGCCGGTAACGCCTGCCTCCTTGGCAATGTCGTTCAGGAAGTCCAACTCCTCGCAGGATACCTCGTACTCCTGGCTCAGGCCATAGTGGGTCTCGTACATCTTCTGGCCTACGGTCTCGTAGTCGCCACGTTCCAGTGCGTCGCAGACAGCCAGTACGCGGTCAACCTCACCGATGACATAACGTGCACGCTTGTAGTCCTCTTCGCTAACCTCGGCCTTAACCTCGTCCAACAGAGCCATGTTGGCATCGCGCAGGGTCTCTACCTCAGGGTGGTGCTTGTTGATGACGGCTGCAACGCGCTCGCAAGAGAGACGACGCTCGTTGTAGGGGCTGCCTGCCAACTCGTGCTTTACGCAGCTGTTGACCAGAACCAATTTGTAGCCCTCGGGGTTCCAGGGGAAGTAGGCATACTCGCCGCTACGGCAATCCAGACGCATCAAGCTGCCTGCCTTGCCATGAACGCTGGCAAACTGGTCCATGATACCGCAGTTGCAACCGATGTACTTGTGCTCGGTGCGCTGGCCTACGCGTGCCAGTTCCATCTTCTCAATCTTGTTGTCGCCCCACAGGTCGTTGCAAGCGAAAGCGAAGGTGCTCTCCAGGGCAGCAGAGGAACTCATGCCGGCACCCAGGGGTACATCACCAGCGAAAGCGGTGTTGAAGCCCTCTACGGGAACGCCCAGAGCCATCATCTCGCGGCAAACGCCGTAGATGTAGCGTGCCCAGGTAGCCTTGGGACCTTCGGGATCGTCCAGAGAGAAGGTAACCTTGTCCTTCAGGTCGATAGAATATGCATTTACGTTGCGAGTGCCGTTGGGCTTGATTTCTGCAATCATGCCCTGCTGAACTGCGCCGGGGAATACGAAACCGTTGTTGTAGTCAGTGTGCTCGCCAATCAGGTTGATACGGCCGGGAGAAGCGTAAACACTGCCTGTTGTACCATCGAAGTGCTTAATGAAGCGACTTCTTACGTCGTCAATTGTAAGTCTCATAATTGTATATTAGGAATTAAGGTTTTATAATTATTCGGAACGCTTTGTCACGCGGCTGCCAACCAGTGCATAGAACAGCAGGAAAGCAGCACAGAATACGATTACCCAGAAACTGGTCATGTAGTCGGTCAGGTCGGCAACGTAGCCCTGGATGGCCATCATTACGGCACAACCGAACACCATTGTCATGAAGATACCAGAAGCGATAGCGGTGAACTTGCCAAGACCCTCAACGGCCATGTTGAAGATAGCACCCCACATAACAGATGTGCAAAGACCTACCAACAGGAATGAGAAGATACCCAGGGGAACGGGCTGCCAGATGAGTTCCAGTTTGCCCCAGTCAACACCAGGGAAGTTAACGAGTACATCAGAGGGAGCATACATGCCGAAGATAACCAAAGCCAGAGTGGCGATAGATACGGTGGTAATCATGGCGCGTGCGCTAACCTTGGCACCAATAGATGCACCAACCAGACGTCCTACGAGCATCATTGCCCAGTAAACAGCAACAATCATACCAACGGTAGCAGCGGGGATAGAGTAGGGTTCTGAGGTCAGCATCTGCTGAACGGCATTGGGAACGCCCACCTCGATACCCATGTACAGGAAAATTGCCAAAGCACCGAGAGCGAAGTGACGGTGGCTCATAGCGCCCTTGATGAGATCTACGCGAACGGGAGCCTGCTCGGGTTCCTCAATCTTGGTGAAGAGGATAACGATGAAGGCAATCACGAAGATAGCCAAAGCAATGAACAGAGCGGGAGTTGCGTCGGCAATCTTAGCCTTGGAAGCGTCAGCAATCAGAGCACCCATCAGGATGTAGCATGCCACAGCAGCAGAAGAGTTGAATACACCGCCAATCTGAATCAACTGGTTGCCAGAGTTGCCACCACCGCCTAGCAGGTTCAGCATGTGGTTAACCACACAGTTCAGGATAGCCATGCA
>JAZRIA010000038.1:0-5961 GCA_045645045.1 Bacteroidaceae bacterium
TCCAATATGTCACCATTATTCAGGTGGTTATAGTGTCGGGGTTCCACCTCTTCCCATTCCGAACAGAGAAGTTAAGCCCGTCCGCGCCGATGGTACTGCACACCCGTGGGAGAGTAGGTAGCCGCCGTTTTTAGAAGAGAGAAGTCCTTTGGAGATTGTTCCAGGGGACTTCTTTGCGTTTTATATACCTAACAGATATAACTTTCACCTATTCTATGCCTGTATTAGATGTTAAATTTGACTCTTGTACTAAGTTTTCTTTATTTCATTGCCACAAACAAGGGACTTGATACGTTTTATTAGTAGAGATGTGTTACAATTTTGATGCGCATCTGCTTTTTATTTGAATGAGCGTATTAGCGTGTCGGTTTATTGAACTTGATATATAGAGTTATTGTGACGGTAGAGGAGTTTGAACATAGGTACATTCACTATAGTGCCCGTTTGTATCGTATGGCTTTGTCTTTGTTGGACAATAGTCAGGATGCGGAGGATGTGGTGCATGACGTCTTCCTGAAATTATGGGGCAAGCGTGATGTTTTGGGCTCTTTGAACAATGTGGAGGTTTACATCATTGCGGTCCTTCGCAATTCATGTGTAGATTGCCTTAGGAAACGTCGCGATAATGTAGATGAAGAGATGCTTGAAGAGATGCTAGACGATGCATTAAATCCGGAAGAATTGTTGGAAGAGGACTGCAGGCGAAGGTTGGTTCGGGAATGGATGAAGTCAAATCTTCCCAAGAAGATGTCACGCGTGTTGATATTACGTTTGTATGCAGAGATGGATATAGCGGAGATTGCCTCTGTTGTGGGAGAGACTGAAGTGAATGTGAGAAGTATACTGTCGCGGGGACGCAAGCGGCTGATTGAACAATGCAAATATCTTAAGGAGATTGATGTATGAATACAAAGAGTAAAGTGGAATTGTTAAAGCGTTTCATGAGTGGAGAAAGCACCATAGACGAGGAGCGTGAATTAGCCTCCCTATTGATGTCTGAGGATTGCCCGATGGAATTGCGTGATAAACGCTTAATGTTGTTGCCACTATTGCCAGATGTAAACACTGAAACTTTGCCGCGTGGATTCGTGCCGCGTTTGCATGGTGTTCTAAAGAGCCGGGAACAGGCTTCCTTGCATACGAAGAAACGCGTTTCTCTGATGTGGCATTACGTGACAGGAGGAATTGCTGCCTGTATTGTGGCTCTTTGTCCTCTCTTGTTCAGTCGTGAGAGTGTGAGTGATAATGGTGTCACAACGGAAGTGATACCTGTGCCAACGTTGGAGGATGCGTTGTTGCAAGATGCGCTACATAGAGAGGCGATGGAAACCGAAGTTTTTAATTTAATTTCATTGAATGAGTAATATGACCAAGCGTTGTCTTTTCCTATCAATTCTGTTACTACAATCTATTGGTTTATTGTCGCAAACCTGTTTTGAAGAACTTACGACCGCTTTGCGCAATGCCTTTCCCCATAAAGTGGAACTGGCAGAGAAGGTACTGCGTTCATCTGCAAACGGAGCATACATGAATACAGTGGTGTTGCGTACAGAACTGAATCATTCTGATTCTGCAAAAAGAGCATGCATATTAAAGTACGTTGACGAAGAACTGTTTGTCGCTCCGGAAAGCAACAGGTACAAGAAGCGAGATACACTGACATATACCATGATATGGCGTGATACATCACGTGCCATGGTGCAGGCTCCGCACTACTACAGTCTTCATGGGATTGAAATGTTAAGGGATTTGTCTGTCCGTTCCTATCTGTTATACCGTCAGTATGGCAATAAATTGCTGGTGGTTCTGAATCAGACGGAGTATCTTGACAAGGTGGCTTCCGAAAGGGCGTGTGATTTCTCGGACATAGATTCTCTGTTGTATAGGATGTCAAAGGTGCGCGGCGCGAGGAGTTTCCCCGTCAGGTATTCGTACAATGAGAAAATCGATTGGTTAAATATCTGGCGTGAGGCGGCACCAAGTGTAGGGACACGGTACGAACTTCCCCCATCGAAGGAAAATCGCAAGCGCTACAGGATGCTGTATGACATTGCGAAAAAGAAGACCGCCAATCACGAAACACTTTTCGACTGGATAGAGGAAGACGATATGGTGTACTTCCTGAGTTCTTATACGCAAGGTGTCAGTTTCAGGCTTCTGCCAAACGGAGCACTTCAGATATTGCGGTTGAGTGCAAGAAATTCTGTTGCTTACCCATACAAGTGGTATGATTACCGGATAATTTCCAAAACGGAGATCAAATAGAGACACCAGCAGGTTAAGGAATATACCCAACTTAATATATAAATAAGATATGATGAAGAAAAGCAGTATCGTTACATTATGTGTGTTGTTTTCTTTTTTGTGTCAAAGTGCAAATGCACAAGTAAAATCCCTTTTCAAGGATGTGGACAAGCTATATGATGAACTGAGTGTCTCCTTTGATGTGCATAAGGATTCAGTTCGTTATACGGGGGATGACTTTTCCATAGCCAAGGACGGCTTCTTGATGATGCGTAAGCCTGGAGCAGGGTGGACGAAAGGCATGCGTTTGTGTTTTAAGAACGGGGACGTCAGGCATGAAAAGAAGTTAGTCAAGGTTTTCAACGAATTGCAGCAGAAGAAAATATTTGTGGTAACAACCTCAGCCATGTCTGCCTCTATAGATGATGCCACGAATACTATATATGCATACGGACATAGCAAAGATGGTTCGCTCTATTTCCTGAAGGCTCATTCGACAGGAAATATTTCCTTGCCTATGTGCTGGATGGAGGTTGACGAACTTGATGCTACGGGCAAGAGTAAACATTTCCTGCGAAAGAATAGGAGCGACGTTTCTGAAGCAACTCTGCGTTCACTTGCCCTGGCAAGACTTTGGGCAGGGGTAAAGTCCAACTTCGTCTTCTATTCAAGGATGAAGGCGGATTGGGACAGCCTGTATGTTGCCACCCTGCCACAGATGCTTGCGGCTAAGGACAGGGAAGAGTGCAGACGGGTTATGCAACGTATGATTGCCCATTGCAATGATGGACATACATACGTGCAGGGAAACATCAGCAAGCCTGCCACACCAATGTTGCTAAAGATGCTGGAAGACCGTGCTTATGTGGACGATGTTCAGAGCCAGGTTTTGGTGGATATGGGAATCAGACGTGGTATGGAGTTGACGCACATAAACTGTATTCCCGTTAAGGAATATGGAGAAAAGAACGTCATGCCCTATGTCGCCGCCTCCACCAACCAGTGGCGCAACAGGATAACATTCGAGTCCTACGACCTATTACGTTGTGCCGTTGGCGAGAGCCTAAGATTGGATTTCGTGCATGACGGACGTAAAAAGTCTGTTAAATACGTTGGAGGTTCTGCACCTTTTGACCTGCTAAAGCAAAAACCGGTCATATCCTTCACTGAGATTAAGAAAGGCATAGGTCTGCTGACAATACGAGATTTCTGGCGTAGTAACATAAGGGAAGAGTTTGACAAAGTCTTTGAGAGCATAAGTAAGACCAAGGCCCTGATTGTGGATATCCGTGGTAATGGCGGAGGCAATTCCGGCAATAGTGAGTACATACTGCGTCACCTAACCGACAAGCAGATTGTTTCCTCGTCCTGGAAAAGTCCCATGTATATACCGGCATTTGCATCGTGGGGCAGGGAATTGGAAGAGTATTCATCCAAGGGAAACGTTATTAATCCTATTGTTGGGAAGGAAGCCTATACCCGTCCTATTGTGCTGCTTGTGGATGCCGGCACGTTTTCTGCGGCAGAGGATTTTGCCGTAATGTTCATGGGCATAAGACGTGGCGAAGTGGTGGGAACCCCAACGGGTGGAAGCACAGGCAACGGTGTACGTGTGACCTTGTTTGAGGATGATGGTTCTTTTGCCAATATCTGTTCCAAGCATGATACTGCACCCGACGGAACGGAGTTCGTGGGATATGGCATACGTCCAGCCATAGTTGTAGGAGAGACGTACAAAAGTTACTTCAAGGACATGTATGATGCCGCCATGACGAAGGCATTGGAAATATTGACTGCCAGATAGTGCTTTTATGTAGTGCCCGTACCAGGTTGCGGACTTCACGGTTGTGGGCTTCAAACTGTATGTGATTTAATTATTTTTCCTGTATTACTCCCTTCATGCTGAGGGCTATGCGGTTGCGGGTGTAGTCGATTTCTATTACCTTGACCTTAACCTTTTGCTGAAGGTGTACCACGGTCATGGGGTCGCTGACGTACCTGTCGGCAAGTTGGGAGACGTGGACAAGGCCCTTTACCTTGATGCCGAGGTCGACGAAGCAGCCGAAGTTGGTGATGTTGGAAACGATGCCATTGAGAATCATGCCTTCTTGTAGGTCGTCGATGGTGCGGAGGGTGGAGTCGAAGGAGAACTCCTCGTTCTCGCCACGAGGGTCGCGACCGGGTTTGCTGAGTTCCTGCATGATGTCGGTAAGGGTAGGCATGCCCACGGTGTCGGAGCAATAGCGCTGGA
The DNA here is from genome assembly GCA_045645045.1 of Bacteroidaceae bacterium. Classification (GTDB taxonomy): domain Bacteria; phylum Bacteroidota; class Bacteroidia; order Bacteroidales; family Bacteroidaceae; genus Physcousia. Next base: position 4,496 of record JAZRIA010000038.1, read on the forward strand.
GGTTGATGGCCTTGCGCTTCTCTGCCGAGGAGATTAGTTCCTCTACCGTGCATCCGCTATCCTTTGCCATGCGGCGCACCAGTTCGTAGCGCTCGGGGTGTACGGCGGTATTGTCCAGGGGATTCTTGCCATCTGCTATGCGCAGGAAACCGGCACATTGCTCAAAGGCCTTGGCACCCAGGCGTGGCACGCGTTGAAGTTCCTGGCGTGAAGCGAAGGGACCGTTCTCCGCACGGTACGTAACGATGTTCTGTGCCAGGGCAGGACCGAGGCCTGAGACATAGGTGAGCAGGTGCTTGCTGGCGGTGTTGAGGTTTACGCCAACGGTGTTCACGCAACGCTCCACGGTGAGGTCCAGGGCATGCTTCAGTTCCGTCTGGTCAACATCGTGCTGGTATTGTCCCACACCGATGGACTTGGCATCTATCTTTACCAGTTCTGCCAAGGGGTCGGCAAGGCGACGCCCGATGCTCACGGCACCACGTACGGTGACATCGTGGTCGGGAAACTCCTCGCGTGCTATCTTCGAGGCGGAGTAGACAGAGGCACCATCCTCGCTGATGAGAAGGACGGAAAGGCTGGGGCGATGAAGCATCCTGACAAGGTCTTCTGTTTCACGGCCAGCCGTACCATTTCCTATTGCCACCGCCTCAATTTTGTACTTGTCCAGAAGTCGCTCCAAGGTGTCCAGCGCCTCCATGCGTTCGCCACGTGGAGGGTGGGGGAAGATGGTTTCGTTGTGCAGGAGATTGCCCTGCTGGTCGAGGCACACCACCTTGCAACCCGTACGGAACCCTGGGTCGATGCCCATGATGCGCTTCTGCCCGAGAGGAGCGGCAAGGAGAAGTTGGCTCAGGTTGGTGGCAAAGACACGAATTGCCTCCTCGTCGGCAAGTTTCTTTGATGCCGTTACGAACTCCGTTTCGATGGAAGGCTTGAGCAAGCGCTTGTAGGCATCCTGCATTGCCATGACAATCTGTTCGCCACACTTGCCACGAGTGGGGAATCCGCGAAGCAGGCGTTCGATGCAATCCTCCTCGTCGCGAGGACTGATGTCCACACGCAGGAAACCCTCGCTCTCGCCACGGCGTATGGCCAGGAGGCGATGGCTGGTGCAACGCTTCAAGGGTTCGGAGAAGTCGAAATACGTACGGTAGTTCTGCGCCTCCTCCAGCTTGCTCTTTACTACCTTGGAAGATATCTGGGCGGTGAGTTCGAAACTACGGCGCAGGGTATTGCGCACACGCTCGTCCTCGTTCATGCGTTCGGCCAGGATGTCCCTTGCACCCTGCAGGGCATCTGCCGTCGTGGGAACCTCCTCCGTGATGTATGCCCTGGCATATTGCTCGGGATCGCCGTTGGGACGGTGCAGTATGGCATCTGCCAAGGGTTCTAACCCACGTTTGCGTGCTACCTCGGCACGTGTCTTGCGCTTGGGCTTGTAGGGCAGGTATATGAAGTCGGAT
>JAZRIA010000039.1:0-3403 GCA_045645045.1 Bacteroidaceae bacterium
CAACAAAATCCCCGAGGCTACTCCGTAAGGCTGCCTCGGGGGGGGGGACTTCATATCAGTAGAAATGGTTTCTTATTACACATTATACACACCAAACTCATTGACCAGCATCCTGCAGCAATAGTTCAGTTTCTCCAAATAGATACTTTTCAGAAGTTCCTTCAACTCCGTTTCTTTCATCTTTGCAATGGGTTTGGCAGTTTTTATCTTGTACCGGAGGACTGTCTTCGTACAATCCTTTCCCAGTGCAGCATCCTTCGGGAGCAGGATAGCATTGTTCTGCAAATGGTTGCGCCATTCGTTGGCCAATGCGACGTTACCTTCTACTTGAAGTTCCAGTGTATATTCCGTATCTGTCCACATCTTTGAGGTATTGATAGGTATCCACTCCCAATGAGCGGTTACCCATTCGTTTCCAAGTCGCACTTGCAGGTATCCTTTACCGTTTACCCCCCGATGCCCAACCGTCCATTGGAGACCACCACGCTTTTTCAGTTCTTTTTTCCACTGTTCGTTCAGCAATTCTAAGGTGAATTCTTCAAATTTGCCGAAAGCCAATTGCTCTATTTTCTGAATCTGCCTTCTGCATACTTCATACAGATTTTCAACAGCACGCATGTTCTGTTCGCGGCCATTGGCTATCTCTTCACGCATTTGATGGCGCACCTCTGCCACATCATCGCGGAAGGCATACAATCTGAAGCACTCTTCCTCGCTCATTTTTTTCAGATTGTGATGACCTATCACGCAGTTGCACAACATATCCATTCTCCAAGCATCAGAATTGTCCTCAGCAAACATGTCTTTTTCAAGAGACTCCACATAGGCACGAACCACACCAGTCAACGCTTCGGGAAAGATACGCGCCTCGAGGATGTCGTTCTTCAACCAATTAACGATGTCAATGTTGTAGGCAAGTGGAACAAAGCGACGGCCTATGTCAACACTGCCATCTTCGCAGTTTCCACCATAACTCTTTGCGTCAACCTCCTTACTGCCATCGCCCGTCATATAGAACACCCACACATTGTTCACATCCACACCTTCGTCCTCTGTCATGTGGTTTATGTAGCGGCGTATCTGCTCCGGTTGGTCTGGCGCATCGTAGATTTTGTTTTCCACAATGATTGCTATGCGCCGTCCATTGGCGGTAAAGGTGATGAGCCCGTCTATGAAACTGTTTGCCTTGTCAGTCTTATATCGGGGATTGAACAGAATATTCACATCTGAGATGTTCTGATAATGAATCATTTTGTCGCGTCCTTTGGCAAATCGGTTAAGAAAACTGTTAAGCAACAAATATCTTCCGGAAGCATTTTGGTAGCGCATCAATGCCAAGAACATCTTGGTATGGTCGTTCTCGCTCATCTTCCATGCCGTAAATACATTATAGGGATTTTGTCGGTTGCTTACCCGGCTTCTCGCACTTTCAATGCTTTCTGCCACTTCTTTAATCGTTTCTGTGGTCCAGTTTTTCATCATTTTATTATTCTATTCTATGAATCCAATATAATAACACCGGGAGAAAAATTCAAAAATCAAAGCTTTTTTTTCACTTCACCATTTCCTTCAACCTCTCCCATACACGCACCATGGCGAGGGTGTCGAGGTGACAGTAGGCAAGCAGTGCCTGGCGTGCTTCTTCTGCCTCTTTGGGCGGCATATCCTTTATCTTGGGGAAGATGGTCATGGCATGACCGCCGTTTTGCACCAAGGGGTTGAGGTTATGATAATTGAGCTCATCATCATCGGGGAATAGCGCGGGCAACACGCTCTTGATGCTGAACGAACCACCCATAGCGGGACGGTAGCAATGACCATCGCGGAAGGGAATGAGCAGGTCGATGATATTGCCATGAAGACTCATCAAGTGGGCAGCGAGGTCGGGGTACGCCTCTGCCATCTCCTTGATACGTCCCTTTTCGAAGGGGTCGTTATATGCCATGATGCAACTGTGCGTCGGTATGTCGTGGCATAGCGCCTCTGCCAATGCACGGCGCGGGTCAGTGCCATTGCTTGGGGCGAGGAAGGCTGTATGCTTCAGTTCGCCACCTTCGTGCTCAATATAGTGTAGTGAGTACTGGAAGGTAATCTGCTGGTAGGGGCGTGTGCCGTCAAACTGTGGCAACACCTGCTGCATGGTCTCGAAGTCAAGGAAGTAGAGCGGATAGGTCACTTTATCCAAAAACTCCTGTATGCCCTGCTTGTTGACATACTCGGTGTTGTTGAGTGTGCACGCCACCTGCATCTGTTGCTTGGCATTGAGTTTTTCGCCCTGCACATCCTCGAAGGTCACTTTGCCTTGGTCGAAGAATTCAAACTTCTTTTTGGCGCTCATGCGGTAGAGGTCGAACACCGTGGTTTTGTCGTTCTCCAAATCCAGCCCCACCTGGCGGGTGCAATAGTTCCAGAAGGCACACTGATAGGGGTCGTTGCAGTGCATGCCAATGCACTTCTGAGGTTCTTCGTCCTGCAATACCATGTGGGCCAGGCATTGCTGGGCAGGAACTTTCGAGTATTCGTTCTCCACCAGTTCCTTCATATCTATGACGTTGAACAGTTGCTGCACATCCAAGTCGCCTTGACGCACGTAGTCGCTATTGAGCGTCACCAGGTAAGTGCCTGTCACCTTTACACCGCACTGCACCAGTACCCATTTCTGGAAAGCAATATCCTTGGCATACTTCTCTACCTTGTCCACCAGTTCTTTGCTCATCGTTGCTACGTCTGCCACATGGCTGGTGGTGCTCTTCACTTCGTAGATGGCCCAACCGTCAGGCGTCTTGCGCAGGATATCCACGGCGCAGTAGTTGCTCTCGCCCGCATTTCTGTAACTGAACGATGCTTCGCAAATCACCTCCGTACCGCGTTCCCTCTCTTCCTGCGTCTTCTCTATCATGGCACTAAGGTCGAGCTTACCATCTTCCGTCATAGTGGTTACTTCCACGAAGTCGCCAAAGAGTCCCATAGCGAGGTCGCCCACCACATTGCCCTCGGCAAAGCGTGCCTCCACACCGGCGTCCACGGTAGCCTCTTCGGGCTTATTCACACTCAGCCAAAGTGCCTTAGCGCACTGGCAATATTTCGTGTATCTGGATTTTGAAAGAGATGTTTTCATTTTGCGTGTTGCTTTTATTCGAACGTATCATCTTCATAAAGAACTTCTTCAATTTCCACCTCGAGCTCTGGGAACTTTGCTTTCAGGGCATAGGAAAAAAATGCGTTCTGATCACGTTCGGTTTCAAACTTTAGCAGCAGTGCACCATCTTTTTCTTCAGCACTTAGAAGATTGCCACAGTAGTCTGCTCGTTTAGGGTCTGTCCTCACAAGGTAGTACATAAAGATATTCATCGGAACGTACCAACCTAATTCATTCTCTGTGTCGCCATATTTGTTTGCTATT
>JAZRIA010000040.1:0-2215 GCA_045645045.1 Bacteroidaceae bacterium
TAGAGCCACAGGAAGTTCTGCTCCTTGCGGTACTTCTCGGCAATGAGGTCGCCATAGTTTACTACACGCACTGTTCCTGCATCGGGGTTGATGTCGTGACGGCGCAGAACCTCTTCCACGGCGGCAATGCCTTCCTTCTCCCTGCCGGGTAGTATGCGGAAGTAGAGTTGGTAATCTCCGTCAGAGCCGCCTAAATCCTGGGCATATCCTATCAGTTCGGGTTCTTGGTGCAGGTCGCGGGTGCAGAGGTCGAGCGTGCCGATAACTTCTCGTTGTCTATTGGTGATATATGGATTCTCTGGCGTTACCCCGTAATATGCCGCGGCATTGCTGCTCAGCAACACCTGTCCGTCCTGCCACTTGAATTCGCCCTGCATGGGTTTCCACAGGTTGGGCTTGATATCGAACAGGCGTATCGTCGCCTCGGAAAGTATCATCATGGTAAGGTTCTGTTCAAAACCATCCACATTGATGCCTATCGCCCATCCGCGTTCGAAGATGGGATGGTTCAATACGCAGGTGTCCACTGCCGAAAGGGCACACAGTTCTTGTGCAAACTCGTTGGTGTTTACCACCCTCTTTTCCTCATACCTCTTGAAACGGAAGGTATATACCCTTTCGGGGTTCACGCCCAGAGCATCTTTGGTGACGAAGCGGATTTGTCTGCCACCGTTCCACACCAGGAACAGCAACAGCACGCTTACCGCCACCTGCATCACGGCAAGGGGATAGTTCAATGCCGAGGGACGTCCCTGCGGAGCACCCTTCAGGGCGAGGCGGTGCCTGCGGTTCTGCACATATACGGGCAGCAGGCAGAGTGCCAGTTGCACAAGGAGGAGCGTGAGCAGGCTGCCTGCGAACCAAAGGTACACTTCACCACGGGTAATCTCCATTCCCTCGAAATAGGTGTCGAACGTCAGTGTCATCAGCACAAAGGTGAGCACACCGATGGCGCAGAACATCAGCAGGGCCTCGGCCTGCAGGCGGAGCAGGGTGTCGCGCTTGCCACCACCCAGGCAGATGCGCAGGCGATGGTCGCTCCATCGGGCATCGGCAGCAGTGTTGAGCAATGCCAGGTAGGAGAAGAGAGCCGAAAGGAGCAGCAGTGTGGAGAGGATGAAGAACACACCGGGGTAGAAGGCCGCTTTCCAGAAACTTCCTTCGTTGCGCAACAACTCGCCCATGCGGAGCGGTACGAGATGGAAACTTTCATAATCGTCGTTGTATTGAGAGTTGGAAAATCGCTCCAACGTCTCGTCCAGCGCGCGTTGCATCTGTTCGGGGTGCTTCGTGCGCACGAAGAGTTCCATGCTCTCGGGTGAGTAACAATATCCTTTTGCAGGGGTGGGCTCCAGTTTCTGGTAATGATAAGCGGGAATCTCATTATCCGCTCCGACAGGCTTCTGTGCTTTTGTCACACCCACCACACGCAATGTCTTCTCGGCACCGCCTTCGCGCAGGAACTTTGCCGTCACCGTGGTGCCCACCAAGTCCGTGGTGCCGAAGAGGGCAAGGGCAGTCTTGTCGGTGAGTACCACTTCGCCATCCTCACTGGCAGGCCTGCCGGAGATGAACTCAAGGCGCATGACCTCGTAATATTCCGGGTTCACCCTCAGTATCGGCTGCGCTGGTGTCGTATCATTTGTGCTTATAATCTCAGCACCAGGATACATGATGAACCCCACTTTGGCATCTTCAGGCGCATGCTCCAGGATGTCATGCCCCAGACTGTCGGTGAGATGGTAGGTGAAGGCTCTGAATCCCTGTGGTTCACTGGCCTGCACGCGATAGACGTCCTCCACGACGGGGATGTGACTTGCCTCGTGTGTCAGCCTCCAGATGCTGGAAGCCGAAAACACGAAGGCAGTGAGGGCAAACGAGATGATGCCCACGATTAGAATGCTTTGCCCCATATTGCGCCTGATGTGGCGCAGGGCTTGGAGGAGGTTGATACGGACCCAGCAGACCCTCCCCCTTACCCCTCCACAAGGGAGGGGAGTATGATGTACTGGGGATTGAGATTGATTGTGATTTTGCATATTTGTGATAATTTAAGGACCCCTCCCCATGCCCTCCCACAAGGGGAGGGAGTAGAATGTACTGGGGATAAAGTCAGTTAATGAATTTGTTAATTGATGATATACTTCATTAGTTAGTTGTAACCACTCCCTCCCCTTGTGGGAGGGTTGGGGAGGGGTCCGTTATCTTTTACTCT
>JAZRIA010000041.1:0-6524 GCA_045645045.1 Bacteroidaceae bacterium
GCGCTCTCGGGCCAGAGACCGATGGCGGTACCGATGAGGTTGCCGCGGTCGCGTTTGATTTCGCTCACCTTAGCTGCTACGAGCTCGGTAGCTTCGTCCTTGCACTGGTTGGGAGAGTAGATAAGACCCTCGACGGCATTCACACCCTCAGTGTCTGTGAACACGCAGGTAAACATCCACTTCTTCAGGCGGTAGCCCTTGTTGAAGTAAGGCAACTTCAGGAACACCTTGTTCCAACCCTGCTTCAGAGTCACCTCGATGGGTTTGCGACCAGGGAAGTTCTCGTTCTTCAACTCCACCTCCTTACTGCTTATGCTCACACCTGTGTTGTCCCATGTGGGAGCAGCAATCTCCTCGCCATTAATCCAAATCTTTGAACCGAAGTGGTCCCACTTGCCTGCTGGAGCAGCACCATCCTGCTCCGAGCGGCTGTAGTTCTGGAACTCAATCTGTGCACCTACCTTCTGCTCCTTATCGGAGTATACATAGGTCCATGCATAGGCTGTGTGGTTGAACTGCGGACTGCTGTAGTAGGCATTAATGATTGAGTTGCCCCAGGTGTGGGCGAGATAGATACCGGCACCTGTTGCCATGCCTGTGTAATAGGTCTTGCCGTCATGGCTGAACACCTCGGGCAGCAAGTCTGCAGAAGCTGTCATGCCAGCCTCTTCGGGTCCGAATGCCGCTGTCTCACTTCCTCCGTTGGGGAAGGCATCAGTGATGCGCCAGCGCACGTTGGTCTGCTTCACGTATGGGATGGGCTCGCCTTTCAGCGAGTTTGCCTTATGGAAAAGGAAGCGCTCCTCCCAGCTCTTGAACTCCTCATATTCCTCACCCGAGTTGGGAAGCATGACACCACCGCCATAAGGATTTGCCTTGTAGGTGGCAGGAGTGTTTGTGGCATTGTCGATATACTGCTTGCCACCGCCTATCCATGCACGTTCGGCAGTAGCGATGACATTGGCCCACACGTTGTTCTGTGCCATAATGGCCTTTTCGTCAGCCACCTCGCGGTCGTTCCAGCAGCCAGATACCGCACCAGCCACCTCGGTACTGCCCTTCTGGCTGTAGTATATGGTGCTCTTGTAGATTCCCACCAGATCGGCAAACACGTCGAAGTGGTTGGTGTAGTTGTAACGGCTGTCGATGTTTGCCTTGCCCGATGCGAGATAACCTCGGGTACCCCACATCTGTGCATATGTAGCATTGAGGGCATCCTGGCCAACGCCATTGATGGGATTCCATATCTCCACCTTCTTGTCCTTGCTTTCCACGTAGGCTATCATTTCGTTCAGGTATTCAGCAGTAGTTGCCACCTCGTCACCACCGATGTGGATATATGGAGCATCGGCAAAGAGCTCGCACACCTCGTCCAGCACCTTCTTCAGCACCGCCTTGCCCTCCTCGGTCTGCATGCCGAAGCCCATGGCGCGCTCAAAGGCCTCGCTATGGCCAGGCATGTCAATCTCGGGTATCACCAGCATGCCGTGCTTCTTGGCGGCAGCCAATACCTTCTTGCAGTCCTCCTGGGTGTAGTACTGGCCAGGGAAGCGGGTCATACTCTTTGAAGATGTCAGCTCGGGATAAGCCTTCACCTCGAAGCGCCATGCCTGGTTCTCGGTCATATGCCAGTGGAAGGTGTTCACCTTGAAACGGGAGAACTTCTCCACCTGCTTCACCAGTTCGTCGGCAGAAATGAACGAACGGCCCACGTCGTGCATGTAGCCACGCAACTTGAATGCTGGCCAGTCCTTTACAGTCACTGCCTCCAGGGCTGCCTGTCCGTCCCATCCCTCGGCCATCTGTGTCAAGGTCTGGGCAGCACGGATAACGCCAATAGGCTTAACTGCCGTAATGTTGATGGCATCTGCTGTAACCTCCAGAGTGTAGGCTTCATTGTCATAGCCATACAACTGATAGTCATAAGCACCCTCGATGCTCTCTACTATGGTCACATTCACGGTCTTGCCACCGCTCTGGGCCAGTGTGCATCCGTTGCTTGTAAAGAACTCTTCCAGCAGAGCACACTTTTCTGCGCCTTCCGAATAGTTGATTGTCACGCTACCGCTCAGTGCGAATGCCGCTACGTTCTCCGTTGCGGTAATCTGCTGTGGCTTGGGCAACAGATGCTTCACCTTTGCCTGCAAGGCCAAGGGCGCCATGAGTATGGCTGCCATAGCCATAGCTAATAGTTTTTTTCTCATAAGTTATGTTTAGGTTTATTTGTTTCGGCTTTATTCGAGTATCGAAGGTAACAGAATATGCTTATTTAGTCGCTGTATACACGAGTGCTCTATTCCATTCTTCTGTAAAAGTATACATTATTAATATACCTCCGTCACCCCCCCCCTATTTTTTTAACTTACATTAACATATATGTCGCAAGATGGAGTTATAAGAGAGAGGAAAATGTGTTCTATCAGTGTTTTTTGCATATCCTCACGCTGGCTAATGACCCGTATTATTGAAGTCCGATTTTATCATCACGATGACACACATGAATCATTACCGTTCGTTCGCCGAACGATTACCGATGATAAAATCTACCATTACCGATGATAAAAACGAGGCATCACATACACATGGCACCACCTCAATAAATATTGCGACTCACGTATACACAAGTAGGTTCAAAACGACCCATAATGGCAAATTTTCCAGCGAAAGACGCGAGTTTTCTGATTTTATTTGTACATTTGCCATGTTCACCATGTGATATGGCTACATTTGTGGTGACAAAAAATCGATTTACAAAGACATATACAAAATCATCCGTTATGAAAAAGACTATCATAGACCTGTTTGAGGCATCAGTAAAGTCATACCCACAAAACACGTTCCTGTTAGAAAAGAGCAACGGGAAGTTCCAGCCCACCACATATACAGAAGTGCAAAAGCAAGTATACCGACTGGGAGCCGGACTACAGGCATTGGGAGTAAGGAAAGGCGACACGATGGCTCTGCTCAGCGAAGGACGCAATCTGTGGATTATAGGTGAACTGGCCATGTTCTATGCCGGAGCCATAAATGTGCCTCTGTCTATCAAGCTGGAAGAAAGCAACGACCTTTTCTTCCGCCTGCAGCATGGAGATGTGAAGTTCGTGATGGTTTCGGGCACCCAACTGAAGAAAATACGCCAAATAAAAGAAAATCTGCCACTGATACAGCAGATTATAGTGCTAGACGCACAGGACAAGTATGAAGAGAAGGAAATCTACGTTGAAGAGATTTTCAAGATGGGCGACAAGTTCCTTGCCACCCACAGCATGGAAGATTTCCTGGCCGTGGGGCAATCCATACAGAACGATGACTATGCCACCATTACATACACCAGCGGAACTACAGCCGACCCCAAGGGCGTAGTGCTCACTCACCGCAACTATACCTCAAACGTGGAACAGGCTTGCACCCTGGTGGACATCGACGAGACATGGCGCACACTCATCATTCTGCCTTTGGACCATTGCTTTGCTCATGTCGTGGGATTCTACATAATGATGAGCAAGGGTGCTACGGTGGCTACTGTACAGGTGGGACACACACCCATGGAGACACTGAAGAACATTCCGCTGAACATAAAGGAAGTACGCCCGCACTTCATCCTCAGCGTGCCAGCTCTGGCAAAGACCTTCAAGAAGAACATAGAACAGGGTATCCGAGCCAAAGGACCCGGTGCAGTACGACTTTTCAACTGGGGCATGAAAATAAAGCAGGCATACTATGGCGACAGCAACCTTGACTTCAAGGGATGGCGCTATGCGCTGAAGCCACTCTGTTCGCTGTTCGACAAGATCCTGTTCTCCAAGGTGCGCGACAACTTCGGCGGCGAGCTGAAGTTCTTTATCGGTGGCGGTGCCCTGTTAGACAAAGACCTGCAGAAGTTCTACGTGGGCATAGGCATTCCCATGTATCAGGGCTATGGTCTGTCTGAGGCAACTCCAGTAATCTCCAGCAATGGACCTGAACTCTACCGTTTCGGCTCCAGCGGTAAGCTGGTAAAGCCCATCGAGCTGAAGATTTGCGACATGGACGGCAAGGAACTGCCCGTAGGAGAAATGGGCGAGATTGTTGTAAAAGGCGAGAACGTGATGGCCGGCTACTGGAAGAACCCGGAATCCACGGCCGACACAGTACGCAACGGTTATCTTTACACTGGCGACCTTGGCTATATGAGCAAGGAAGGCCTGTTATACGTAAAGGGACGTTTCAAGAGCCTGCTCATCTCCAGCGACGGCGAGAAATACAGCCCAGAAGGCATAGAGGAGGCTCTGGTAGAAAAGTCTGCCTACATAGACCAAGTGATGCTCTACAACAACCAGTGCACCACAACTACTGCTCTGATAGTGCCTAACAAGGATGCACTGCGCCGTAAACTGAAAGAAAGCGGACTAAAGGCAGAAAGCGAGGAAGGACGCAAGGCTGCCCTGCAACAGCTGGAAGCAGAACTGGCACGCTTCAAGAAGGGCGGCGAGTTCTATGGCATGTTCCCCGAACGCTGGTTGCCCAGCTCCTTTGCTGTACTGGCAGAACCATTCACTGAGCAAAACCAGATGATAAACTCCACCATGAAGATGGTCCGCCCAAAGATTGAGAAAGCCTACAAGGAACGCATAGACTACATGTACACCAGCGAAGGCAAACAGACCATGAATCCACAGAATGTAGATTCCATATTCTGAACCGGAACATAAAAACCGCAAGCCGCCGCCTGTACAATCATCTGTCACCAAGATATACTCCGTTTCGGACAATAATTGGCCAATAATGCGCAAACAGAACATCTTTTCCGTTTGAATGATACCAAAACAAACAGTTTTAGCTATCTTTGCATTATGAAAAAGGTTAATTTCAACACAGCAATACCCCAGGAGCTGCATCTTGACTATCACGACAAATACATTGTTCTGCTGGACAATGTACACCAAGTGCAACATACCCAGGAAACCATTCTAAACGAATCTTTCATTATAATACTGATAGAGAACGGAGAATGCACAGCAACCATAAATGGCAATGAATATTCTCTGAACGAAGGCGACCTGCTGATATGCACACCGGGCAACGTGCTGGAACATGGCATGGTGAGCATCAACTTCCATTGCCGTATTTTCATCATGTCATCCGAATACGTAGGAGATATCCTAAAAGGGACACTCATGAGCATATCGCACTATCTCATGAGCAAAGTGGTACAGGCCATACACCTCACCAGCGAAGAACAGGATGCACTGAAAGGATTCTACAGATTGCTGTCCTCCTTGAATCCATTACCTAACGACAAGGTGAGAGAAAACATGGTGCATCACATATTAAAGTCGCTTGCATACTGTTTCGTAGGTCTCTTCACACGTCGTGGCTATACATCCCCTAAGGACAAAGGTACATCTGCAGAAATCCTGTTCAGGAAGTTCACGCATATCCTGCACGAACATCCAGAAGGCCGTACCGTGCAGTTCTACGCCAACATGCTCAACATCACACCAAAATACTTCAACACCATCTGCAAGCAAGTTTCTGGCAAGACGGCAAGCAGACTTATCAACGAGGAAATTGCAGCTCAAGCCTATCTGATGCTGAAGGATCCCGACCTGAGCATCAAACAGGTTTCCTCCATACTTGGATTTACCAACCAATCGCATTTCGGCTCCTTCATCAGAAAGGTGACCGGAGTCTCGCCGCAACTGCTACGAAAGAAACAACTTTGACAAAAACAGAAGACTTTCAGAACATCAACACTATCCTACTATGAACAATATGAAGAAACTATTATTCCGTATTACCATCGTCATGCTCACCATTTGGGTCGCCATCGGAACCACAGGCTGCAAGAACGAATACAAGGACATGCTGCCTGGAGAAATCCGTCTGGTGGAAAACGACTACCGCAACGATGATAAAATCAAGGATATCAAATACAGTACCGGCGAAGACACGGTTACGATGAGTGCCCTGGAGGTTAGAGGTATCTGGCATGCTGCCATTACCAAAACCGAAAACGAATTCGAGAGGAACAGCGACAATGAAACAAACCTATATGAAAGCCCCGTCCATGCCGAAGAGTCCTTCTACTCCATACTGCAGGAAAGCATGAACACCGTTGCAGAGAAATACCCCTATTCGTATACCGCAATAATGGAGGAACTCGCAAGAGCAGAAGTACACACATATGTAAAATTTATATGGTGTGTTCAGGCTGAAGAATATGTCAACCTGAAATTTGAGGCAACTCCACATATTACCACAACAGAAGCTCCAGAAGTACAAAATTAGGTCGTCAGGGCATAAAATAGCAATAAAAGCATTGTCCTCACTTGCATTATTGAAAGAAAAGACCTACATTTGTTCAGAATTTCTGAAATAATCAAAGGATAATATTATATGATCGACGTTAAAGTTACCCTCGCTGAAGCTGAGGAGAAAATGGAAGAGGCCGTGATGTATCTGGACGAAGCACTGGCTCACATCCGTGCAGGCAAGGCAAATGTCAAGATCCTGGACGGTATCCGTGTGGACAGTTACGGCAG
>JAZRIA010000042.1:0-2800 GCA_045645045.1 Bacteroidaceae bacterium
TTACCTTTGTCATAGCAAAGATTGGAAAACACGCGTTCTTTGAGGCGGTTATTGGGATGCCGATGGAGATTAAGAACGATTTTTCTGACCGATTTTTGCCCTCAAAAAAGGCAACGGATTAGTAGCAAATCTACATCTTAATTCATCTATATACGGTCTTTCAGGACCGCATTACAACCACGGAAGCCCGTTGCGTATTAAACAATCTACCAACGAATTGCATTATTTCCCAATTTCCTGCCTTTTTCTCGCGAGTTCTTACTATATTTGCGGTAGGAAAAGACCAAGAATGATATGAACAGTTCCGCAATGAACCAAATAATACCTGCGCTTCAGGGCTACTTCAACACTCAACCTGTTTCTAAGGCATGGTTGTTTGGGTCGTATTCGCGTGGAGAGGAAAAGGAGGGTAGTGATGTGGATATCTTGGTTTCCTTCGACAAGGATGCAAAAATAAGTCTGTTCAAATATGCATCCATTATATGCCAATTGGAGGAATTACTCCAGCGTAAGGTGGATTTGGTTGAGGATGGCACATTGCTGCCATTTGCCCAGCAATCGGTGAACGAAGATAAAATCTTGATATATGAGAGAAGAGGTTAGGGACAGGGGAACCTTCCTGTATTGAAGAAACAACTAACAGCTCTTTTAGCGGAAGAATAGAAAACGTCCACATCAACACCCCAATGTGAGAAACAAAATGGAGAGAACCGATGCCAGTGCCGGTTCTCTCCATAGATTTGTTCTCTATATATTATATATAAGGTGTGGTAGTGCTGGGCAATGAAGATTTACTGCCACACGTCTTCCATAGTCTTGCGGACTTTGGGGGCTTGCTCGTCGGCAGGGTAACCGATGGGGATGAGGGCCACGGGTTCCAGGCCTTCGGGCATGGGAACGATTTCGTGGAACTGGTTGATGTCGAAGTTGCACACCCAGCAGGTGCCAAGGCCTTGCTCGGTGGCTGCCAGGCAGAGGTGCTCGATGGCAATGGCAAGGTCGATGTCGGCATGTGACTTGGAGTCATAGCGGCGTGTCCAGCATTCTGCCTCGGCCTTCATGCAGAGGATGATGGCTGGAACGTCGTTTATCCAGTCGCGGTGGTAGGTCTCCTTGACACGTGCAAAGAGTTCGGGCTGGCTGTTGTCCACGAAGATGAAGCGCCATGGCTGGCGGTTGACGGCAGAGGGTGCAAGGCGCACACACTCGCGGATGTAGTCCAACTTTTCCGCCTCGATGGGACGGTCCTGATACTTGCGGCAACTATAGCGTGCCTCGCAAAGGTCTTTGAAGTTCATAGTTTTGTGTGTTATTTTAGTATTCTGTAATATTGTCGATGTAATGCTTCAGGCGTTTGTAGAACGGATGTTGGCACAGGGTGGGGGAGTGGCCGATGATGATTAGTTTCATGCGTGCCCGGGTGATTGCCACATTCATGCGGCGGAGGTCGGCGAGGAAACCCACCTGCCCTTGTTCGTTGTTGCGCACCATGGAGATGAGTATGATGTCGCGCTCTTGTCCCTGGAATCCGTCCACGGTGTTGATGGAGATGAGGGGGCGCAAGGGTTTCCAGTAGGAGTCCTTGCGTAGCATGCGTCGGAGCAGTTGCACCTGTCCCTTGTAGGGGGAGATAATGCCGATGTCCAGGCGTTCGTATAGGATGCGGTCCTTGCCTATGCGCTCTATGTGGTCGTGCAAGGTTTGCAAGGCAAGTTCTGCTTCAACAGGGTTTATGCGGCTGAGACCGTCGGAGGCAAGGGTTTCACCAGAGGAGAACGGAAAGGTGAAATCGGAAAGGTGAAAACTATTGGACTTTGGTGTTAAATCTTCGTTTTCCGTTTTCCGTTTTCCGTTTTCCGTTTCCAAATCGCTTTCCACCCACTCGATGGCGGTGTCCCACTCGAGGATGCCGCGATACTTGACGCTGGGGTCGCTCTGTAGGAGGCCCTCGTAGAACTCGCGGTTGGGGAACTGCATTATCTCGTCCGACATGCGGTACTGTATGGTAAGCATGGAGACGCAACGGGGCTTGTTCTCGCAGATGGTCTGCATCAGCGTCTTGTCCAATCCGCCAGACAAGGCTGTTGGAGACTTGATGGTTGGGGGCAACTGGCGGTGGTCTCCGGCCAGGATGACACGGTCGGCCTTCTGTATGGCTATCCAGCATGATGCCTCCAGTGCCTGTGCTGCCTCGTCGATGAAGAGTGTGCCGAAGCGACGGCCTGTGAGCAGAGGATGGGCACTGCCCGTAAGGGTGCATGCTATGACGCGAGCATCGGAGAAGAGGCTCTCGTTGATGGTGTATTCCAGTTCGGCGGCACGCTCCTTCAGCCGTGCTATCTTCTGGTGACGGTTTTCTCGGTTGCCCTCGCGGGAGTCGTAGAGTTGTCGTATGTTGCGTCGTATGCCCCACAACTGGTCGTAGAGCGGATGGCGCTCGAAGCGGCGCTCGTAGGTGTCGTTGAGCATGCGGTCGGTCACCCTGGTTGGGTTGCCTATGCGCAAGATGTTCACGCCACGCTCGGAGAGTTTCTCGCTAATCCAGTCCACCGCCATGTTGCTCTGTGCACAAACAAGCACCTGTACCTCGCGGTGCAGAGCCTCGTAGACGGCCCCCACCAGCGTTGTGGTCTTGCCCGTGCCTGGAGGTCCATGCACCACGGCCACATCCTTGGCACGAAGCACCAGGTCGGCAGCCTTTTCCTGGGAGGCGTTGAGCCATGGAAAGCGCACGGGAGCAAAGGAAAATTCCGATGCCGGAGCACTGGTGTGGCAGATGTCGCGCAATTGTGCCAGGCGG
>JAZRIA010000043.1:0-10315 GCA_045645045.1 Bacteroidaceae bacterium
GTCTTGCCATCCCGCTGAACGAGCTCCATTACATCCTTGCCATCTTGTCCCCTACCTGACGAGTGTGCCAAAGCCCAATTAGCAATGAGGGCGCGATTGCGCATGTGAGCCTCCTCTATATGATCGCCAAGCTTGATGCGAACGAGCTGTGTGAGTAGACCATTCTGCATCTGACTGATATAGCATGCCTTGTAGGCCTCTGCATCGGGCAGAAGACCCAGTTCAACCATCTTCTCGTCGGCAAGGTAGTAGAGTGCAAAAAGGTCGGCACGAGCCTCCTCGATAGTACTGCCGTAGGCCTTAAGTGCCTCTGAATCCACACCTGGCAGAAGCTTGCCACTACCATGACCAAGACATTCGTGCAGGTCTGTGTGCAGATCGTCGGTGTAACTGCCATACTTGCGCAGGATTTCGGCCTCTACATCGCTATAGACAAACTCATCGAGCATACCATTGCCTTTTGAACTCTCGGCATAAGCGTGGGTAAGGTTAGCAATAGTAACAGACTTGCTACCGTGCTCGGCACGCACCCAGTTGCTATTGGGCAGATTGATGCCGATGGCAGTAGAGGGATATAGGTCACCACCAAGAATAGCGGCCTTGATAACCTTGGCAGAAACACCCTTGACCTCGTCCTTCTTGAACTCGGGTGCTACGGGGGAATTGATCTCGAACCATTGTGCGTTGTTACTTAACTGCTGAGTGCGCTTTGTTGCCTCAAGGTCCTTGAAGTTGACAATGCTCTCCCAAGATGCCTTCATTCCCAATGGGTCGCCGTATGACTCAGTAAAGCCATTCACGAAGTCCACCAATGGTTCTGTATTCTCAACCCAAGCAATAGTGTATTGGTCGAAGGTATGCAGGTCGCCTGTCTCGTAGTACTTTACCAAAAGATCTATCACCTCCTGCTGCTTGGCATCCTCGGCATAGGGACGGGCCAGTTTCAGGTATTCCACCACCTTGGTTAGGGAACGTCCATACTTCCCCTTGGTTGTCCATCGTTCCTCGTAAATAGTACCATCTATGCCCTTCACTAAGGTGGAGTTCATACCATGCATTACGGGACGCTGCTGGTCACCCTCGGCCTTCACTCTGGCATAATATGCCTCTGCCTCTACCTGGGTAACACCTTGATAGTAGTTGCTAGCGCTGGTAAGAACGAGATCGTCGAACTGTGACTGATTTACGCGCTTTGACATAACCTCAGAATTGAATATCACCTCAGCAAGTTCTTCGCTACAACCGGTCTCTTCAACGAACCACTGGCGTGAAAATTCGGGAACAAACTTCTCACTTCCGTAATGGTGATGTATGCCTGCACTGAACCACAAGCGCTTCAGATAGATTTCAAATGCTTTGAATTCAGCCGATTCCCTATCGCCTTCATATTCCTTATAAAGTTTCTCCATCGTGCGGCGTATCTCCAAATTGTAGCGTCCATTCTGGTCGAAGAGAATGTCGCGTCCCCAAAGAGCTGCCTCCTGTAGATAGTAAATGAAAGTCTTCTGCTGTAAACTGAGTTCATCAAAACCTTCCACATTGTAGCGTAACATCTGAATATCAGCAAAACGCTCATCAATGTAATTGAAACTATCTTCCTGTTGACCAGTATTACCTGCGCATGATGCTAACACGATCGAAGCAGGAAGGAGAAGTTGTTTAATTATTTTCATCATACTCTTGATATTGTTTATTAATGTATAGACATTATATGTATATAGGCATGACAAAGGTATGAAGTTTTTTTTATTTTGAAAAATTTTACTAATGGAATAAATACCCAAAAATATTTCCAACACTCCGCATTCTGATGAAACGTGGTACTTTTTCGACAATTATGGATAATTTCTCATCATTATGCACATGCTGAACATAAGAAAGAGGCTGCCTTAAAAGTAATAATGCAACCTCTCTTCATCATATCATTCCATATTTTTCTCTAAAGAATAGGGGTTATTCTTCTGCGTATTTACTAGGAATTATGGAAACAAAAATTGGGAAACTTATCCACTTATCACTGTCTTATGGCTATTCATGAATACCACGATTTAACAAAGAATACTAAGCAGAACGTATTAAGTGAAACAGAACAATCAAAACAATATTCAAATGAGTAGGATTCACTGAGTTCTTTCATATTTCTACTCATTGCATCCACCTAAATCGTCAAGCTTACTTTGGAATAACTATTGAAGATGACCTATTTAGACAGACTACATATTCCAATCACAACAGAAGTCTTGACTAGTACCCAGGCGGATTAGTTACAGATTTAATTTGATTCTATACAAAGTATTGCCTTCATAATTAAGGCTTTACTTTGAGGGCATGAGTTCCTCCAGTCTCTGAAGCATCTCTTCGCCATGAAGGTTGCTGGCAACTATGTTCCCCTTTTGATCAAAGATAAGAACATAGGGAATGTACTGAACACCATAGATGCTAGCAATCTTACTACCGTTCTCACACATATCGGTCATTTGTGGCCATGTTATGCCTACACGCTTCACCGCTCCCTGCCAAGAAGCCTTCTGCTTATCCAAACTGATGCCTACTATTTCCAGACCACGACTTTTGTACCTGGTGTAGGCAGCCTTCACATTAGGCATCTCGCGCATGCATGGACCGCACCAGCTGGCCCAGAAGTCGACAAGAACAAACTTGTGATGACCAACGTAGTCGGAGAGCTGCACGGTATCTCCCTGTAGGGTAACAAGGGTCGCATCCTTAAAATCGGAACTTAAAGTAACGACATTCTTCTGCTTATGCTGTGGGACACTGACATTGTTATTGCTTGCGAAGCTGTGAATTGAGAAAAGTACTGTTATGAGCACTATAAAAACTGGTTTCATCATATCTTTATGATTTGTGTATGAGTGTATGAAATCGTTCAGGGAGAAGAATGACAACAGAAGAACATCAGTCCTTGGACTTGCTCTTTGCTCTCTCACGTTCCTCCTTGGCGGCCTTAATGATGGCAAAGACCTCGTACTCAAGCATAGGAGTTTCACGGAAGGTGTCCTTATCGCGCTTTATATAGCGAGTAAGCAAGAATGGGTCTGTTTCGCCCTGCAACCTTCTAAAATCCAATTTATCAGTATCCTCCGTTGATGTTTCTTCATTGAGTAAATATATCCAACAATCATCGTCCTCATAGGCAACAGTGAACTTCACGGAAAGACTTGCACTGCCTATGGTAACGTACTTCAAGGCAGGTTGAAGAGGATCGGTATTGGCAATGCGCAAGAGGCATGCTTGAGGTAATTTGCCCATATTAAGCAGTAGATAGCTATGAGGAGGGACATACCATACGAGGCCACGATTGAGGTCATTTATGACAATCTCTTGGTTACTGTTATTCTCTATCATGTACTCGCTGGAATAAGGCATCTCATAGTGGTCGGAAACGCGTGACAGGTTGGTAACATTCAACGCATTGGGCATCAATCCAGGTACTTTCTTCATGGGCATCATGGCGTCCGTATTGGACTTTCCTTGATGAACTATGGCACGTATGCCGCGACTACGAGATATTACCGCATGCCAGGGTGCTAAACGGGCAATACTCTTCTCCGTGACGGTGTTCTTCCAGTCCTCGTGGCGCACACGAACAATAATGGTGCCATCAGGCGAAACAGATTCCTGAAGCAGGGTATTGTTCTCCTCATAGACAGTATCTGTTCCCTGTATCCAATACACAAAGGATAAGTATGTGGGTATCCTCTCCTGCTTTGCTGAGACAGCAATTGCAAAGAGAAATAATGGAAGAAATAAAAGTCTTTTCATATATAATACTATTGTTTTCACCTTTCAAAGGTAAAGCTTTAAAGCGAGATACGCAAGACTTTACCATGTTTTGTTCCAAATTAATATTATTTATAGGCAATATAAGTCAATGATTCCTCATATAACATGTAACTTTTACACAATCAGACAAGGATAAACAAAAGAATAACTAAGACCAATTAGGCATAGAAAAAAAAATCCCCAACCTGTCTCAGGCTGGGGATTAATTCTTTATTGGTAAAAGTACAAGGAGCAAGGGATTAGTTCTTGAAGAAATCCTTTACGGCCTCGTTGGGGACCATGCGCTCATCAAAAGAATAGGTACCAGATGCGTTCTTAACCATCTTGATAACCTTTGTGTAGGAACGGCCATCTGTCTTACCTGTCTGCAGAGTAGCCACTGTTTTCTTTGCCATAACTTAATCTGAGTGATTGGGTGTTAAATTACTTGATCTCCTTGTGTACAGTCATTCTCTTAAGAATTGGATTGTACTTCTTGAGTTCCATACGCTCGGGAGTGTTCTTACGGTTCTTGGTAGTCACGTAACGTGATGTTCCGGGCAAACCACTCTCCTTCATCTCGGTGCACTCCAGGATTACCTGGACGCGATTGCCTTTAGCTTTCTTTGCCATGTTTTAGTTCCTCCTGAAATTAACCGATTACACGAATAGTTTTCCAATCACAAAAGCCCTGAGCCACTGCATTCTTCAATGCTGCATCAAGACCTACCTTGTTGATGTAACGCAGACCGCTTGCGCTGATACGCAGAGAAATCCAGCAATCCTCCTCAACATAGTAGAACTTCTTGTGGAACAAGTTCACGTCGAAGGTGCGCTTTGTGCGACGCTTTGAGTGAGACACGTTGTTACCAACCATGGCTCTCTTACCGGTAATTTGACAAATCTTAGACATTTCTAATCTTCCTTTCTTTTGTTACTTTTCCAATAACATCTTCCAAACAGGGCACAAAGGTAGTACCTTTTTGCGAATAATGCAAATATTTCCTGAGAAAAACTCCTTAAATCAGGCATTTTCGCATGTTTTGCCAAGATGCAACATAGGCAACTATATCTCTACTCTGGAATATGCAGGTTTATCCATGGAGCAAAAGTCTTTGTCCTTGTATTTGAAGCATCCAACCATGGCTATCATAGCTGCATTATCTGTGGTGTAGCCAAACTTGGGTATATATACGGTCCACCCAAAACGACGTGCATGGTCGTGAAAAGCCTGGCGAAGACCAGTATTAGCACTCACTCCGCCTGCTACGGCAACATGCTTTATGTGAAGGTCCTTTGCAGCCTTGCGTAACTTCTTCATCAAAATATCCACTATCGTATACTCCAATGATGCAGCCAAATCGGCCTTGTTCTTCTCTATGAAATCTGCATCTTCAGCCACCCATTCTCTAAGGTTGTAGAGAAAGGACGTCTTAAGCCCGGAGAAAGAATAGTCATAATCCGGTATCTGGGGACGGGCAAACTGGAACGCTTTTGGATTACCCTGTCTGGCAAGACGGTCGATAATAGGACCACCAGGATAGCCCATACCCATAACCTTGGAACACTTGTCAATAGCTTCGCCCGCAGCATCATCAATTGTCTTGCCAACGATTTCCATATCATTATAGGCGCGTACCAAAATTATCTGGCTGTTGCCTCCACTAACCAAAAGGCACAAGAAAGGGAAAGGTGGTGGAGTGTGGTCTTCTCCATCTTCCTGCACAAAATGTGCTAGGACATGTCCCTGCAAGTGATTCACCTCTATCATGGGGATATTCAGGCTTGCGGCCAAACCCTTGGCAAAACTGACTCCAACGAGTAACGAGCCCATCAATCCAGGGCCTCGTGTAAAGGCTATGGCAGAAAGCTCTTCACACTCCACGCCAGCCCGCTTAAGTGCCTGGTCTACAACAGGTACAATATTCTGCTGGTGGGCACGACTAGCTAGTTCTGGCACAACTCCTCCGTATGCCTCATGTACGGCCTGAGATGCCGTTACGTTAGACAAAAGCACTCCGTCCCTAATTACTGCAGCACTGGTATCATCGCAAGAGGATTCTATTCCAAGAATTATCATAACCTTTTAAACCTAATTCTATATAATATATTTATGAATCAATGTGTCAGTATCTCCACTCCGTTCTCAGTCATCAGATAAGTATGTTCCCACTGGGCGCTGGGCAGTTCATCGTCGGAAATAACCTCCCATCCATAAGGGTCTTCCTCGTCGACAAACACACGCCATGTACCAGTATTTATCATAGGTTCTATAGTAAAAGTCATACCTGGAACGAGGAGCATACCCGTACCTTTGTGGCCATAATGCTCTACTTCTGGTTCTTCGTGAAAATGGCATCCCACACCATGTCCGCAGAGATCGCGCACCACACTAAAACCGTTGGCATGAGCATGTTTCTGAATGGCATTGCCCATGTCACCCACAAAGACATAAGGTTCAGAGCAGACCTTTTCGCCTACCTTCAGACATTCCCATGCTACATCAACCAGACGCTGCTTCTGTTCTGTGGTACGACCAATAACAAACATTCTGCTTGCATCGGCATAGAATCCGTCCAGTATGGTGGTGCAATCCACATTTATTATATCCCCCTCTTCTAAAATAACATTTTCAGAAGGGATACCATGGCACACAACTTCGTTTACACTAGTACAGCACGACTTGGGGAATCCTTCATAGTTCAACGGTGCAGGAATGCCACCATGCTTCACAGTGAAGTCATGCACTATACGGTTTATATCCTCAGTGGACATACCCTCTCGAATACTGTTGGCGACCTCATCGAGTACGGCGGTGTTCAACGCTCCGGCACGCCGTATGCCTTTTATCTGCTCGGGAGTTTTTATCAACTCCCTTGTAGGGCACAATTTACCACGGCTTTGGAACTCAAGTATGCGCATATCCATAGCCGTAGGAGCAATTCCTGGTATCAGTTTCCAGTTCTCTGTTATCTTATTCTTCTTTGCCACGTTTCTTCCATTCTTATATTTATCGCGTACAAAGATACAATTAAGTGAGCGAAAAAGCAAGAAAACGATTAAACGAATACAGAAATGTTCACTTTTATGTTGAGTGTAGTTTTTTAGATGATGTCAATTGCAATACAATTTTTCCGAACTAAATCACCTTTGAACAACATTCAATGTTACGGGCAAATAAGATATTTTCTTTTTTATCTAGAAAACATAACGAACAATGAACATTAACAATTTTTTTTGAGTAACTTTGTCCGACAGAAATACTCATTACACATAACACAACAAATAAAATGAATCATATCCATCATATCCTGTATGCCTCAGCACTGTTAACTCCAGCAGTATCTACCGTTGCAAAGGAAAAGCCTTCCGACAATAATACGCGCCCCAATGTAATTCTCATAGTTGCCGACGATTTGGGATATGGTGATCTTGGTTGCTATGGTGCTAAGGATGTAAAAACTCCCAATGTGGACCGTCTTGCCAAGAACGGCATACGTTTCCTTAACTCACATGCTGTGGCCGCAACAAGTACCCCATCACGCTATGCCCTGCTTACCGGACATTATGCCTGGAGGAGGTCTGACACAAAGATAGCAGAGGGCAATGCAAAAATGATTATTGGCCCAGAACAGTACACCATGGCCGACATGTTCCGCCAAGTGGGCTACACCACAGCAGCCATCGGCAAATGGCATTTGGGGTTAGGAGACAAGACCGCAGAACAGGATTGGAACGCCCCACTGCCTTGCGGACTACAGGACATAGGCTTTGATTATCATTATATTATGGCTGCCACAGGCGACCGTGTACCATGTGTATTCATAGAAAACGGATTCATTGCCAACTACGACCCTACTGCTCCCATAGAGGTTAGTTACCGTCAAAACTTTGCTGGCGAACCCACCGGCAAAAGCAACCCAGAAATGCTCTACAACCTGAAACCGAGCCCAAACCACGGTCACGACCAATCCATAGTAAACGGCATCTCGCGCATAGGATTCATGAAGGGGGGCGGCAAAGCCCTCTGGAAAGACGAGAACATTGCCGACAGCATTACATCGCATGCCGTAGATTTCATTAAACAGAACCACCGAAAGCCATTCTTTATGTATCTTTGCACCAATGATATACATGTTCCCCGTTTTCCTCACCCACGCTTCCGTGGTAAGACTGACATGGGGCATCGTGGCGATGCTATTGTCCAGTTCGACTGGACAGTAGGCAAAGTAATGAAAACTCTTAAAGACCTGAAAATAGACAAAAACACCATCATAATACTGACCAGCGACAATGGACCCGTAGTGGACGACGGATATGCAGACGAAGCAGTTACACGCCTTGGCAACCACAAACCTGCCGGTCCCCTGCGTGGCAACAAATACAGTTCCTTCGAAGGAGGAACCAGAGTACCATTCATTGTGTCGTGGCCCAATGGCATGGAAAAGGGAAATGAATCCAAGGCCTTAGTATCTCAAATAGATCTTTTCGCATCGTTCGCACAAATGCTAGACACACGTCTTCCTAAAGGCTCCTGCCCAGATAGCCGCAGACACTGGGACACCCTCATTGGCAAGGACTCCAAAGGATGTGAATACGTGGTAGAGCAGAACCTGTGGAACGTCCTGTCCATAAGAACGGCAGACTGGAAATACATAGAGCCAAGCAACGGTGCATCATATATGGAACTCACAGACATAGAGACCGGCAACAACACATTACCCCAACTCTACGAAATGAGCAAAGAAGGGGAACAAGAAAACCTTGCCAAGGAGCATCCGGAAATCATAGAGCAGTTGGCTAAAATTATTGACAACGAGCGCAAACGCACACCACTACATAAGCAAGGAATCAAATGATTATTAAATGATTATCGTATACCCTACTCTTCTGGCAACTGTTAATAATCATTTGGACACATCATGTATTTTGGGGAATGGCCCACTAGGCAGACTCATTTGCTAATGTCAATGCCGAGCGTACCTTCAAATCCGCAGTACCACTTCTGCGGATTTATTTTTTCTTTGTTCTGACAGAGGGATGCAAGAGCACTGGATATTAGCTCCTAATACTGAAGCAGCTTTTTACAACATTTACAAAGAAGGAGTTCAGGAAAAACTATCTGGCTGTTCGCAAGGGAATGCTACAAGACATCAAAATGAAGTAAAATCCTTATTTATTCAAGGATACATGTCGTTATCTGGCAGCGCATTGTTAAAGTTAATGAAAATAGGAATTAGCGCAACCATATTAGATCACCAACCTTTATCTCATATTCGCGAGGAGAAAGATTGTTGAGCTTGTACAGATTCTTCAGGCGTATGCCATACATCTGTGAAATGTCATACATGCTTTGACCTGGTTGAACTATGTGTGGCTGATTCTTATACTTCTTGGCTGCTTTCGTGCTTTTTTTCCTGAGAAATAGTATGTCGCCAATGGTAAGGCTGTAGTCCAGAGTGAGGTCATTGAAATCCAGCAGTTCCTCTATCTCCAAACCTGTAGCCCAACTGATGGTGGCAAAATCATCGCCTTCCTGCACCACGATGAAATAATTATCGTTACAGTGATATACGGCATGTGTACGGAAGAAAGGCGGAACCTTCTTCTCCTTTATTTGATTTCGAGACAGACGCTTTAAATAGTTCTTGGAAATCCGTCCTGTTTCACCTCGTGCATTATTGGTGGAGGAAAGAGGGGCGCTAAACTTATGACTAGCCTTCCTTGTGTCAAACTGATGTAGAGAGTACATCTCTATAATTCGGATGAGACTCTGTGCATAGGTGGGGCTAGTGGCATATCCACACGCCTTCAATCCCCTAGCCCAAGCCTTGTAGTCGGTAATTCTGTAGGTAAAAAGCCTTTGGTATCGTGGCTTAAGTAAAAAGAGTGAGTGGTCCTCGTAACTATCTTTTACGGAACGATATTTACGGAATCTCTCTTTTGGACGGTCATCGTCTACCAGAATATAAGGACCAGTCCATCCACCGGGAGTTTTGATACCAAAGTGATTATTGGCTTCTGTAGCCAGGCGACTACGTCCGGCACCGCTTTCCAACAGACCTTGTGCCAGAGTAATACTGGCAGGTATCTTGTATTTCTGCTGTTGCTCCATGGCCATATCCTTATACTTGTCAATATATGACCAATATGCACGATTGGTGCTCCCCTGTGACCACGTAGTCACGGAGAGCATCAATGTGATCAGCAATACCAAATACCTTTTCTGTGTCATAGGTGGCACGGTAAAAAGGTAATGACTACTTTAAGGGTATATCTGCAATGCGCTGCATATGGCGACCTCCCTCGAAGGGGGTTTCAAAGAACTCGTCCATGATAGCACGAGCTGTATCATTGTCTATAAAGCGACCAGGCATCACCAGCACGTTGGCATCATTGTGCTGACGAATGAGATGGGCAATTTCGGGCATCCAGCATAAGCCGGCACGTACACCTTGATGCTTGTTTAGCGTCATGGATATACCTTCACCAGAACCGCACATAGCTATTCCAGGATATACCTCGCCACTTT